>DYKH01000002.1:103493-144214 GCA_020722685.1 Caldithrix sp.
CCGCTTCCGACAGCCTCACCGTCGCCCGCATCTTTGGGACGGATGATTTCAGCAGTCACACCTTATCCGGCATCCGCTGGGTGCCCAACAAGGATGCCTTCACCTACCTGAAAAAGAATTCTGAAAACGACAAATACGATTTGTGGCGGTGTGATGCCAAAACCGGGCAAAGCAGCCTGTTCATACGCAACGAGGAGCTCGATGGGCTGGGAGCGGCAAAAAGAGAGAAACGCTTTTCCTTGTCCAGTTACACCTGGTCGCCTGATGGAGAAAGTATTCTGGTACCGGCGCACAAGGACCTCTTTCTCTTTGATCTGAAAAGTCGCAAGCTGCTCCGTCTGACCGAAGACGACGAGGAAGAGCGCGATCCAACCTTTTCCCCTGACGGTAAAAAGCTGGCATATCTCAAAAGACAAAACTTGGCCGTCTTTGACATCGCTACCAAGCAAGAAAAACAGCTCACCACCGAAGGCAATGACGACATTCTCATCGGTCGTTTCGACTGGGTGTACGAAGAAGAGTTCAGTATCCGCACAGGATTCGAGTGGTCGCCGGACTCTAAATACATTTCCTATTTCCGCCTGGATCAAAGCGGCGAGCCGGATTTCCCCATTGTCGATTTCATCCCGGTTCACAATACCGCCACGCCGATGAAGTATCCCAAAGCGGGGGATGCGAATGCCCTGGTGAAAATCGGAGTGGTGGACGTCACTACCGCCAATACTGTTTGGATGGATCGGTCAGCCGGGCCGGATGACTATTTGACCCGAACCAAATGGCTGCCGGACAGCAGGGAATTGGCCATCACCTACGTCAATCGAGATCAGAATCATCTTGAGCTATTGTTCGCTAATGCAGCCGACGGTCTGTCGCGCGTAATTTTGACGGAAGAGGTAACCAACGGCTGGCTGGACTCCGAACGATCACCACTGTTCGTGCCGGGGACAAGCCAATTCCTCTGGCCCTCCGAGCAGGATGGCTTCGAGCATCTTTACCTTCTTGACTATACCGGCAAAAAGATTCGTCAGCTTACCGAAGGTTCGTGGGAACTGGGCAACATCATTCGTTTCGTTCCCGAACGAAGACAGGTGTTCTTTTCCGCCGCGAAAGATCGTTACGAGGAAACTCACTTGTACTCCATTGGAACGGACGGCAAGAACCTAAGGCAACTGACGGTTGATTCCGGCAGCCATAGCGCAGTTGTCGCGTCGTCGGGGAGATACTTTATCGATACGTTCTCCAACTACAACACACCCACGCGCCAAACGCTTTGCGATGAAAACGGGCGATTGGTCACCGTCTTGGCCGATGGGCAGATCAAAGCATTGGCCGAGGTCAAGCTGCCCAAGACAGAATTCTTTACTTTTACCAGCTCTAATGGAGACGTGCTGCAAGCATACCTGATCAAGCCCGTCGATTTCGATTCGACCCAAAAGTATCCGGTGCTGATGTATACCTACGCCGGGCCGGGCTCGCAAGTGGTAACCAATCGCTGGTCGGGTGCCAGTGCACTTTGGTATACACTGCTCACGCAAAAGGGCTATCTCATTTTTGCCGTAGATGGTCGCGGCAGCGCAAATCGCGGGCGCGGATGGAAACACCAGGTCTATCGCCGACTGGGAGACGTTGAAATCCAGGATCAGATCGAAGGAGCAAAGTACCTGCGATCCCTGCCGTTTGTTGACCAAGATCGCATCGGAATTTGGGGTTGGAGCTACGGCGGCTATTCCACCATCATGTGCTTGCTAAAGGGAGCCGAGTTTTTCAAGGTCGGTGTGGCCGTTGCCCCGGTCACGGATTGGAAGAATTATGACACCATCTACACCGAGCGCTATATGGATCAGCCCAAGGACAATGAGGCCGGTTATCAGGAAAGCTCGGCGCTCTTTCACGCCAAGAAGCTCAAGGGTAAGCTTCTCCTCATCCACGGCAGCTCGGATGATAATGTGCATCTGGCCAATACCCTGCAGCTCGCCGAAGCTTTCCAAAACGCCCGTATTCCCTTCGATTTGATGATTTACCCGCGCAAAACTCACGGCATCGGCGGAAGGGATACGCGGGTGCATTTGTATGAAAAGGTTACCCAGTACCTTCTCGAAAATCTTTAGAGATTCACAAAAACGGTTCCGAAGGTTCATTGATCCAAGAGAGTTCTTGCGAGCCACACGATGCCGGAGCCGCCAAGATTTCTCTCAAGATCTAATGTCTGGAACGGCGCGTCGCACTGGCGTGAAGCCACTGGGGAATTCAGGAAACAGGCGCTGCGGTCCGCTCCCTAGCGTGATTGCACAAACGAGGACGCTTTTGCTACATTCCGTGCGAAATCTAAGGCATTGCGTACGCCGTTACTCAATTACGGGTAGGACGCCTGCTATTTGGTTACCATGCTCAGCGCGGCAACCAGAAGCCTTACTCCCGAAAGTCAATGCACCGTCGCAACCGATCAAGGGGATGCAAAACTTGACAGGATAATCCTCCGAAGGCGGATCCGCAAGGCGGACAGCATGTTAAGGATGGACTGGATAATTGATTCAAGTTTTTATCTCGCTGATCGAGGCAAGCTGCTGATCGTCAAACCACCTCTGTTCAAGGAATAGGCAAGTGTAACAGAAAAGCAATGACCTATGTTTATAAGACATAAATCGCGAGGAATTAATCCAGTAAATCCCTGCCATCCTGTCCGCCAGAGGCGGATCTGCCTTTGGCACGATTATCCTGTCAATAAAGCTCCTGACAATAGTCATTCCTTGTGATCGGTTACACGCCGTCCGGTACTATAACCAAAAAATCAAAAAATGTTCTTGACAATACAACTTTGTTTGTCTACATTAAAATGCAATTAGAATATAAGGTCACTTCGTAAAAGTTTGCTTTCCCGGTTGTTCGAGTTAAAGTTCTTTTAAAGCAGCTCGTCCTATCAATCTAAAATGAGCAGTTGACTATCCGGTTACCATCGTGAAACGGACCAAGTTAATAACTCTCTTGACAACCAGTGATCTTTTCGACGTAAATTCTGTCGCGCCATTCAAAGCACCTTGTGATAGGCCAACTCTCTCGCAGAAGAGTGAGAAGGGAATCCAACTAAAATATACGCCTAAAAGCGGATGGCCCAGCACCTGCTGCAACCAGTCTCTTGAGCGGTTAGATGGTAGGTTGGGTAATATCAAAGATCACAGGGCAACTCGTTCGTTAGCTGCACAAAAGAACGAGGGCGCAAAACAGAAAACCTTTCATTCTTTCTCACCACTCAAGTATTCCATCGTCTTCACATATCGGCTTCAAGAATATCATAACCCTTTACGGTCATGCGGGTTTCTCTCCTGCGCTGAAATACCTTTCCCATGTCAAAAAGATCATAACGAATGCTATCAGACGGCTGCTTCTGGGCCTACGAATGCAATTCGTCCTTTCTTGCTTTTTACATGTATACTTTGTCTTTTTTGGTAACTACTGAGCGAAGTCTTCAATATATCGGTTGAACAAAATGAAAGGAGGTGGTAGTAGGCACAGTTGGTGACCAAAAATCGTGAACGAAAAGAAAGGAGGTGAGACAGGGGAGGGTAATTGTGTGTTATGCATCGCTAATCATCTAAGCAGACGATTAACTTGGTAAACTGTAGATTGGCAAAATTGAAAATTCAAGCCGCAAGAGATGTCCCCGGCCGCGCGGTCGGCCCTGGAAGGACATCGAGCATTGGTGCATATTGTGGTAAGAAGAAAGTTGCCAAACTATAGCTCGTGACTTCTTTAGCAGTTTAGATGCAGTGCGCATTTGTTTAGCATGCAAGTGATGCGCTGGGCTTGTGTGTAGAGTAATTCAAGCGATACACAAAATCTCTTTATTTCCATTTGTGAAACGGTAAGCAAAAAGGAGAAAAGCCAATGATGCGTTTTAAATTACCAGCGTTTTTAGCAGCGATAGCCCTGGTGGTCTTAATGGCCGCCTGGCACGTGCAGGCTGGCACGACTGGTAAAATAGCCGGAATAACCAAAGACGCAGATACGGGTGAAGCACTACCCGGGGTAAACGTGGTCATTGAAGGAACCACAATGGGTGCTGCAAGCGATGCTAAGGGCAATTACTTCATCATCAACGTTCCTCCAGGTGTTTATACAGTAAGGACAACGATGGTGGGGTATGCACCTATTGCCACCTCGGATGTGGTAGTGATGATCGATCGCACCACTACCTTGGATTTTAACTTAAAATCTCAAGTAATCGTTGGTGAAGAAGTGAAGGTCGTTGCCGAACGTGAAGTAGTACGCATGGACGTTTCCTTCACCCAAACCAACCTGAGCACCGAGACCATTGAAGCGGTACCTGCAACATTCCGGTTGGATGATGTTTTAACCAGTCAGGTAGGTGTCAGCCAAGATGCTCAAGGTCTTACCATTCGCCGGAGCAATAACACCGAAATTGGCTATTGGATTGATGGGGTGAGTACGCGTGATGAGCGAATGGATCGCGACTTTACTCGGCTTAGTAAGACCAACATTTCTGAAGTTCAATTACTCACAGGCGCCTTTAGTGCGGAGTACGGCAATGCTCGGGCGGGTATCGTGAATGTTGTGACCCAAGCGCCACGAAAAAAATATTTCTTTAATTTTGAGGGTCGCTCCAGTCCCCTTTGGGGTGGTGAGGATCCCGGGCATAAGGGTCTCAAGCATTTTGGCCCGTATATCTACAGCAACAAAAACTGGTGGGAATATGGCCGGTACGATTGGAACGGGGGTCTGCCCAGTGCTGACAAGAATGGTGATGGCAAAGCGGATTTTGATGGCTGGAATGACTGGGCTGCGAAAAAGAAATTCCATGATCAAACGCTCACCCCTTGGGAAGCTTTTCAGGTTTGGCGATGGCAGCACCGTTCCGAGGATGATGAAGGCAATATCTATTACGACAGCCACAAAATCGGAACCATTGACAACTGGTATCAGGGCAGAACCTCCCACCATGATGTCGTCAACTGGTATAGCTTTGATCCGGACTGGAATGCTGACATCACTTTCGGTGGCCCGGTGCCATTCACCAAGGATAAGCTGGGTTTTGTCGTTTCTCATGTCCGCGAAAACTCCATGTATCCCTTCGCCACGCCGACCAACTCGACTTACAAATATAATACCACCCAGGCTAAGCTCTTATTCAACATTAATCCGAATATGCGATTGACTCTAAATGGCATTTATTCGGATATGAAGAATTTTGAGCAAGGCGATCCGGATCCGAGAGATGGTGTTTATGGCCAACAGCTTGTCGGCGCGAGAATCAGTTGGGGTTCGAATGATCAAGTTTACAACATGGATTCGCGTATGGTACCGCGCGGGCAATGGTATTCTTTCTTGAATTTGACCTGGACTCATACCCTAAGCCCCAAGACTTTTTATGAAGTCAAGCTGCAAAACACCAATATCGATTACAACCAAATTGCTAACGTACGGGAGCGGAATTTCGGCACCGTTTACACGGTCGGACCGGTTACGCTCGACGAAGCGCCCAAGGGATGGTCCTACAAAACGGGTGACGGTCGGGATATCCTCAATCACTATGCTCTGCGCGGCGCTCGGGAAATGGATATCAGCTATACCAAGACTTTCCGTCTTGCTGCCGACTTTACCAGTCAGATCAATGTTCACCATCAATTAAAAGCTGGTTTGGAATGGACCTATAAAGATCTGTTAGAACGCCAGGGTTATGTCCAGAATTACCTCTTCTACGTAAATGAAGCCTATCGCAATGGCCCCGATGGTAAATGGGGGACTGCGGATGATGGCTCTTCGGGCGACCAGGCCAACTGGCATGATGTCCACGTTTTCCCGTGGCAAGGCGCAGCCTATCTGCAAGATCGTATGGAATATGGCGGCATGATTCTCAATGTGGGTTTGCGGTTGGATTTGCATCAGCCGCATGAAAGCTGGTATGATCGCAACGATTATTTCATGCCCAGTGGCGCCACCTATTGGAACATCCACTGGAAAAAATACGGCGTATACGCCAATCGGCTTGCCGAGGAGAATGGTGGCAAAAATTATTATGGCCTCGCGCCGGATGTTAGTCCACCTCTGCAAGTTCGTCTGAGTCCGCGTTTGGGTATCTCCCATCCTATTGGACCAGAAAGCAAGATATTCTTCAACTATGGTCACTTTTATGATATCCCACCATCTGATTACCTCTATCGCTTCCAGTTGGGGTATGACGAACCTTTGGAAGACTTGGGCAATCCATGGTTACGCATGCCCAAGACCATTCAGTTTGAGGCCGGTTACGAGCAACGTTTATATGCTGACTATGTCATCAACATTCGCGGATATTATAAAGATGTAACCGATGATCTGGATGATGCCGGTATCAGTTCACGTGGTGAAGGTGATCCGGGTTACGTTATCAATGCTCGTGGACGGGATATCAAAGGCGTAGAAATCCAGCTTGAGAAAAAGTATGGCGAGTTCATCACCGGCTTCATCAATGCCGATTATAACAATGAAAAGATAGCGCGCTACGGTTGGGATGGTCTTCGTCATCCACAGCATGCGGAATCCGTTAAGGATCCAACCTATGTCAGTCGTCTGCGGGTGGTGCGTGATCCCTTTGTGAACACGCAGTATCCCGGCAGTTGGGCCATGAAAGCAAACGTTTCCTTGCACACACCCCAGAATTGGGGTCCGGGACCTGTTGTTGGTGGCGCCAAACTTTTGGGCTGGTGGGACTTGAATGTATTGCACGTTTGGAGTCAGGGTGCGCCTTACAACTGGAACCCGGATGCTTTGCAGAACCTGGAAGGTGTGTATAACCATCGCAACAAGGATTACAATTGGACGACCATGCATCTGGAAAAACGATTCACCTTTGCCGGCATCACCGCAGGTGCTTTCCTAGAAATCAGCAACCTCTTTAACGTGAAGAACCTCGCCAACACCGACTGGAGTCAATTGACCTCTCGGCAAGACCGCGGTAACGCAAAAGCTTATGAACGCGCCTATATGGAGGCCATCTTCAAAGAGGGTAAAAAGCGCGGTGATGAAACCAATGATCCCAAGCTTATGCCTCAACGTTACTACCTTTTCTGGGGTGAACCAAGGGACTATTGGCTTGGCTTAAGACTGTTTTTCTAACTCAACTAGTTCAATGGTAGACGCTTGCATTGCATAAAACGTCCGAGAACGAGTGCGAACTTAACAGAGGAGGACAAAGCTGTGAAAAAGCTTTTCCATCTATATATCATGCTCGCTTTGGTTTTACTTGCCTCAACAGCGCTTATCCAGGCTCAAGACTTCCGCACTTTGACAGTTGGGCATCTGATTTTGGGGCAAGATAAACAAGGCGCTAGTTGGATGTCCGAGATCACGGCTAATGGGCAATGGCCAGCTAGCTTAGTATACGACTGGCAGCCATGGCCAGACTTGGCCAATGACTTGGGCTACCATGGCGTTGACATCAATAATGGGACTCACCACTCCGGTCATGGCAAAGATTTGGTTGGGCAGACTTCCTGGTGGGCTGGAGCTAAAAACTGGGATTCGCCGCCGGCAGGCAAGTGGGGTCCCAATGGCATAGAGGCTCTTTTCGCCCCCGGCCATTTTGATGTTTTCCTGACCGACAATGGGCCAGTGACTCTTAGCTCGTTGATTGACACCCCCTATCCCGATTTCACTCCCGTAAAATATACTCGCCGCGTCGATCAGCCGAGGGTCACCGTAGATGGCGTGGCGCAACAGCCAATCATGTTTGACCCTACTGGTAACAGCTATAAAATAGATGCCAATTTGATGACGGATGGCATGCTGGAAGCGAAATGGACTCATCCCTTGGGCTTGACCTTCCACGATCAATGGTACGCCTGGACCAATCCCGAATATGCCAATTTGGTGATTGTGGAAACAACGATCACCAACTCTGGCGATTGTAATGCCTCCATTGCTGGCATTGAAAAGGAAGGTCAGACCCTTCAGGATCTCTGGATTGGGGTCAAACATCAGATTGCTGGCGTTGAAGACTGGGCGGTGTTTGGTTCCTTCGGCAATTATGACGGCGAAGCCGATTGGCTGTTAGAATACGATAAGGACAAACGTTATTACTGGACTTGGGATGCGGATGCCGCTGACATTGCCGGCGATGATCAGTTTGATCCGCGAGGCGGTCCGATTGGCACTGGAAGTGCGGAAAATCCCACCGGCGAGTTTACCGCCCCGGAAGTATGTGGCATATCTTTCTTATATGTTTCCAATGGCCCGGAGCCAGCAAGCGACAATCCTGCCCAGCCGGCCACTTTCCGCTATGTCGCTTATCAAGATCATCTCAGCCCGGTTCAGGATAAGAAAATTCTCGATGCCTGGAACTGGTTAACCGGTGCGGATGGCTTAGATACACATATGAAAGGCTGGGGCGATAAACCCTACGATCCGCTTACCAAGGCCCAGCCCCATTATGATCCGATTTGGGGCGTTGGACCTTTTACCTTGGCCTATAACCAATCCATCAAGCTGGTCTATTGCTGGGCATTTGCTGCTATTGATGAAGCACGCGCTATTGAGCTCGGCAAGAAAGTCACGGATGGACAAATCTCCTTAGCGGCGGCAAAGCAGGAGATTTATGAAACCGGTCGCAATCGTTTGTTCGCCGAGTTTGAAAAAGCCAAGGATTTGTACTTTAACAAGAAGCTTTCCGCGCCCTTTCTGCCCGATCCACCAAGCAATATAGAAATTGTCAGCGGTCCGGAATTGGTCAGTCTGAAATGGGACGCTGTGGCTGGTGTCGACAAGTACCGGATTTATCGTGCTACCGGTGGTTTCGATAACGGCCGCGTCTATCAAATGGTTAAAGAAACGACGGAAACTAATTTTACCGATGAGCCATTGACCCGTGGTTTTAGTTATTACTATTATGTTACCGCGGTCAAGGGGAATTTAGAGAGTTCGCATTTCTTTAACCGGACCCATAAGGCGGCCGTGCCGTTTCGACGGGGGTTGAAAACCGCCGGCTGGGCTGATCAGGTACGGGTGGTGCCCAATCCCTTCAACGTCAAGGGAAATACTTATAAACGAGATGCTGCCCATAATACCACTGGCTTCAATTTCGATGGTGATCTTCGGGACCAAAATACCGTGCTATTTATCAATTTGCCCGAGTATTGCACCATTCGCATCTATAACTCCGTTGGTGATCTGGTTAAGACGCTGGAGCACACTTCCGGGAGCGCGGACGAGAGATGGTGGCCAATTATTACGGACGATAACCAAATACCGGCTTCCGGAGTTTATTTTTACACCATAGAAGTAACCAAAGGTCCCCTGGCCGGTCAAGTGGCCACAGGGAAGCTTGTCATTATTCGTTAAGAGCAGTCACTTGAATTCATTTCCGGTGGATTTGAGTTCTCATTATCCGGAGAATAATAGGGAGAAAGGCAATGAAACACAGTATAAAACTTTTTGCGCTGTCCCTGCTTCTTCTACAAGCCATTCCTGTGTTGGCTCAAGGTCCGGGCCTGGTTGATGAGTTGATCGGGTGGAAGCGGTCCGGACAGGCGTCCATGCCGTTTTTGGCGCTGGGGGCTGGTGCTCGCTTAATGGCTATGGGAGATGCAGGATTAGCCCTAACGGGAGATCCGTCCGCTTTGTTCTATAATCCGGCAGGTCTTGCCTACGTCAAAAAACGGGCCGTCATGCTTAGCAACATGAATTGGCTTTTGGATACCAGCATCCAATCAGCCGCATTCGCCTGGAATCTTGGCGATGTGGGTGTGGTGGGACTGAGTGCCATGTTTTACAACTATGGCGATCCCATCAAAGCCACTGAGATTGACGCTGGTAGTGAATTCGGATATCGCGATATCGGCGAATTTACTCCCTCCCAGTTTATGGTTGGAGTTGGCTACGGACGTCAGATTTCCTCTGTCTTTGCTGTCGGAGGACAAGTCAAGTACGCCTATGAGGATTTGCTCGGTGGCGATGTGAAAACGCGCATCGCTTACAAAACGCCAGCCGGATGGAAGCAAGACGCACACGATGCTGCTCGTGGTACCTTCATATTCGATTTCGGCACCGTATACAACACTGGCCTTCGCGACTTGACGCTCGCGATGAGCTTCCGCAACTTTGGTGGCGAAATAAAATACGAACGCGACGCCTATGATATCCCGCTGACTTTCCGCTTTGGGCTATCGGCTAGTGTATTCAAAGTCCTCAAGCAGCAAACGGAAAACATGGATCTCATCTTAAATGTCGATTACTTGCATCCACGCGATTGGAGTGAACGTGTGCTCACAGGTTTGGAATATTCATTCTTGGACATGTTTTATCTGCGTGGCGGCTACAAATTTAATTATACCTCCGAAGGGTTAAGCCTCGGCGGCGGGGTCAAACTCGCCTTGCCCATGGGTGAGGTCAAGGTGGACTATGCCTATAAAGACACCGGCGACACACTCTTCGATGCGGTCCACGTTTATTCGTTGTGCGTAGAATTCTAAAAATGAATTGGAGCGGCACAATGTGAGCCCTCCCATGCCCAGTATCTTAGAAGGGGTGGTTAAATACCACCCCTTTTTATTTTGGTGATTGCGAAAAAAACATTGCTGCTTCGTTTTTAGGTTGGCAATGACCACCTGTACGAATTTCTCTAACTGAACCAATAGGTCATTTCGAGCCGACCGATTGTATGAAAAAGCTCTGGATTCTCGTTTTGACCGGCGCAAAGCGGAGTGAGGAATCTTTTGAATCGATGTATTAGAGATTCCTCGCTGCGCTCAAATCACAAGCCAAGTCGTTTTCACCCAGTCTTGGAGCGAGAAATCTTTATGAAGAAAAATCGTAATACCACACTTGCCGGTGGTAGCGAATGCTCAAAGACCTTAAAGGTTTGGAAAACCTTTGATGTCTACGACCCAAAAGTGAGGCATTACGAAAAATCTTCAAAATGCAGGAATCTCGCCGGCAAAGATTTCTCCCTACCGTCGAAAGGACCGCGCTAATTCTGATAGCTAAATTTTTGCTTGCGACCATTTCAATCTCTTTCTGATATGGTCTGAAAGACAGTTACATGGACCAGCTAATTGGGAGCCTACATTTTTATGCCAGAATCAAGATCCGGCAAGGGGAAGGAAAGAAAATCAAGAGAAAAAATTGTTGAACCAAGCCGAAAAGCTTTTATAATGAATGAGCCAATCCTCCTTCTTCTAATTGCGCTCATTGCTTTAATTTTTCGCACGCTGTATTTTTTTCAGCTTAAAAACTCAAGCCCCATTTATGCCTTGTTAATCCACGATTCTGCCCTGTTCAATGAACTGGCCAATCGGGTGCTGCAAAATGGCTTGATCCTTGAACATGTTTTTTATATCTCACCTCTATACATTTACTTCTTAGCCTTGGTCTATGAAATCTTTGGCAATTCATTTGCCATCGTTCGCGTCATTCAATTCATTCTTGGAACCGGGACTGCCCTACTCACCTACGGCTTGGGCAAAAAGCTCTTTGACCAAAAAGTGGGTGCCATTGCGGGTCTGTTAGCAGCCGTCTATGCCCCATTTCTTTTCTTTGATGGAAGTTTATTAGGAACTTCCCTCGGTACTTTTCTTCTCATTGCATCGATGTACTGCCTGCTTGCCACTGGAACAAAAGGCATTGGCTATGTAACTGCTCTTCTATCGGGCTTATTGTTGTCGTTGGCCGTCACCGAACGACCCAACTTGATATTCTTGACTATTATCCCAATAATCTTTTTTCTTTCTAAGAAAAATACATTTAAAAAGAAATCTATCATACTGGCGGCTCTGGTGGTCCTAGGCATTTTCATTCCTCTTGGTCTTACGAGTTTGCACAATTATCTGGCCGAAAAAGATATGACGCCTCTAACGACGCATGGCGGAATAAATTTCTTTATTGGCAACAATTCTAACGCCAGCGGGGTTTGGGAAGCGCCAGAAGGCATTGCAGCCGATGTTAGTGCCATTAATCTCGAGGCCTCGAAACGTTTTGCTGAAAAGGCAACGGGTAAGCAATTAACGCCCTCGCAGGTTTCACAATTTTGGTATAAACGAGCCTTTGCTTTTATAGCAAATCATCCTATCAAATGGCTAAGATTATTAGGAAAAAAGTTTCTATTATTTTGGTCCAGCTACGAAACGCCGCTTAATTTCGATTACTATTTTCATCAGCGTTACTCTTCTCTATTGCGCTTACCTTTCTTTAATTTGACCTTCTACATGCCCCTGGCTATTTTGGGCTTGTTGCTGTATGGGCGCGAGTGTCGTAGGCTTTGGCTGCTGTACGCCGTGATCGGCCTGATTTGCGTCAGCATCGTGCTCTTTTTCATGGCAGACCGCTATCGCATATCGGCACTGCCGTTTTTGATCATCATCGCTGCAGCCGGTTTGGTCGAATTTGTTAATATCATAAGAACCCGCGGCTCCAAGCGACTGATTTGGTCTGGCGCTTTAATACTTCTTTTCGTCATCCAAATTGGACATACTCAAGCTCGGGTAAAAAAAACGCATTTTGCCAATGACCTTTATAATATCTCTTTAGCCCATCTCATCAATAATAATCCAAAAGAAGCTGTGTATTGGGGCACTCGTGCCGTTAAGGATGATCCGATGCTCAAGAATGCCCATTACAATCTGGGTATTGCTTTTTTAAAACTCGATGATAAAGAGAAAGCCTTCGAGGCCTTTTCCCGGGTGGTTGAGCTCGACTCCACCGACGCGGCAGCGCAACGAAATCTCGGCGGACTGTTGTTGCTGCGCGAAGAATTCAGAAAGGCATTGCCGCATCTGCAAGCTTCTGTGCGCCTGGAACCAGATAATGTAAAAGGTCTCATGAATCTGGGTCTGGTCTACTACCGCTTACGTGAATTTGAAATGGCTATGCAAACCTGGCAAAAGATACTGAAGATAGAGCCACAAAACGAGCAAGCAAAAAACAATATCAAAGCAGCGCAATCGGCTTTGGGCTATCTGTAAACCGGAAAAGGCATTCGACGAAGAGGACGATAAGCGAGCTATGGCAGAAAATGATCCAAGAAGTTATACTTATTGAGGGTTGGTTTTGAAGAAAAAGGGGCTGTCGTTCTGGAAGAATCCTGCCAAGGCCGATCCGCCAAGGCGGACGGCTTAAATTAAGACGGAGGCTTATGATTTATCATTAGCTTGCTGGATCGAAAAGGGAAACGATCACCGGGCTAATAATCCTCACGCCAAGCCGCCAAGAACGCAAAGATGCAAGGCAAATGAATGACTGAAAATGAGATTGCCGGAAATGTGGTCGATACTGTTTATTTCAAATCAACCGAAAGCGTTTCATAGGAGTATCTTTATGCCAAATAAAAGTTCTTCCCTAATTGCAATCAGTTGCCGCCAAGGAATTGTTACCATGATGAAGTAATACCGCATGCCCGATAGACCTCAATGAATCAGATAGATTTTACAAAGTGCAAATTATCTATCGTTGTCCCTGTCTATAACGAGATCAAGACCCTTGCCGACATCCTCGAGCGAATTCAGCAGGTGAAGATGAATAAAGAGATTATCCTTGTCGATGATGGCTCAACGGATGGCTCACGTGAATTTATAAAACAGTATGGGGAAAAGAATTGCAATTGTACCGCTCTCTTTCACGACAAAAATCGCGGCAAGTCTGCCGCACTGCGAACGGGTTTTGCTCACGTCCATGGTAATATCGTGGTGATTCAAGATGCCGATTTGGAATATGATCCGCGCGACTATCATCGATTGATAACCCCCATCTTGGAGGGTAAAGCAGATGTGGTATTTGGTTCACGTTTCCTCGGCGGACCGCATCGGGTTTTATACTTTTGGCATTATGTGGCTAATAAACTTCTAACCACAATATCGAATATGTTCACCAATGTTAATTTAACCGATATGAGCACCTGTTATAAAATCTTTCGTGTTGAGGTATTGGAGGGACTGGAACTTAAATCCAACCGATTTGGGTTTGAACCAGAATTTACCGCCAAAATTGCGAAAAAAAAGCTGCGCTTGTACGAGGTACCTATTTCCTACTACGGCAGAGATTATAGCCAAGGCAAAAAAGTCTCTTGGAAGGACGGCCTACATTTCTTATGGTGCATTCTTCGCTATAACCTGCTTGAGTAAGAATAATGCAAGAATTTGGCCATCTGAGCCATAACCTGCCATTCCGACGGAAGGGAGGACTCTGGCATCCTAAATTTTTTGAAATTGAGCGAGCTTCTTTGGCATAAATTTTTCGCTACACTGAAAATGACAAGATCTTTCAGTTGGCCAAACCAGTACGTTGGATCTAGTGGAGCGGACGCAATTGAGTTCGCTCACGGCAGTTGTTTGGCGTGAAATTGATTGTTCGTAGCTCACAACTGCCTTGCGTGCTTTTGCCGATCCGTTATGGGCCATTGGTCTACCAGGCTTCAGAAGCCAGTGATGCTTTAAGGAATTACAAGCTGTCATTTTCTTGGTGTGGCAAGCGACCACGGGGTCAAATTCGTCTTCCCACCAAACCACGGGGCTAAGCACGCTAGGAGATAATTCAGATGCCCCGAGTTTGGGGCGTCAATCGAATAAGGCATGGTGGTCCCCCAACGGTAGCTAACAAGAATTTGATGCAAGGAACTAAGTCAAGCTGCAAACATGGAGCAATATGTCTATGGCAAAAGACACAGCCATCAGATTGTTCAATCAGCAAAGAATCCGTACTCATTGGGACGCCGCACAGGAGAAATGGTATTTCTCCATTGTGGATGTCATTGGCGTTTTAACCGACAGCCCAAATCCAAGAAAGTATTGGAGCGTGCTAAAAACTCGCCTAAAGCAGGAAGTCAGGTGGCTACAAATTGTAGTCAACTGAAAATGCAGGCAGCAGACGGCAAAAGTATTTGACCGATGTCGCGGATGCGAAAAAGAATTGAAGTATAAACAGGGAAAAAGATGGTGACTAACGAGAAAAAATCACAAGAATTGAAATGAAAGCTATCCCGTCGATAAGGCTCCTGATAGCGCTCATGCTACTGGGCGCTTTTTGAATTAGCCACCGGATAATAATCCTGTGAGGTTTTAAAAACCTCACAGGATTAGGCTCGGGATTAGACTTGACGAAAACGGCTCAAGGCAAGGTTACTTGCAGCGCCTGAAATACGTTTTGAATGCGGTTGATGATCGTTGTCGTATCGCTGCCCGCATACAGCAGACCGACCAATTGCTTTTGATCGTTGAGCACTGCTGATCCGCTATCGCCGCCTTGGCTCATAGCTCCGGCCATCAATTGGTCGACAAATGTGGCGGTCTTGTTTGCCCCGTAGCTGACCTGTACGGTCACATCGACCTGCAAAATCGTGCCGGTGGTATGGTTGGTGGTCCGACCACTCTTTTGCAGCGGCATGTTCAGGGTGCCTTCAGCGGTGCCGGAAATCGCGCCGATTCCCAAGATTTCGTTGATCACGTCGGCGGGGTTCAGCGGCTCGGCAATGGCACAATCAACCAGGTTCTCGACCGCAGACACTCGCGTCGGGAACAGTCGCGTTTTGCTGCCGACCATTGCCGCCAATCCGTTCAGAAACCTCGCCACACCACTCGCAAGCCCGCAAGGGTCGGCCCCACTTTGTCCAAACTCAATTTTCACGAATTCACTCAGCTTGGCAATCTGGTCGGAAGAAAGTAGTCCGCCATCGTACGGTCCCGGCTGCAAGATCGCATCACCGATATTGGCGTCATTGCTGTTGGCCAGCACGTGGTTGTTGGAAAGGATGTAGAGTTTGTTGTTCTTTTTCACCAAACAGCCTATGGTTCCAGCGGTAATGTTGACGTGGCCAATACTGACGCCTCCCGGCGCCGGACGAAATCTGCCGGTGGGAGCTTGCAGGGCGCGAATGGTGCCGGTGGGATAGACATCGGTGGAGACGCTCTGGATGGTGGCAGGGATGACGTCCTTCGACGCCAAAAACTGTTTTCCCTTCTTGGCTTCCACCGAGCAAATCAAAGCCAATTCGTCGGTGCGTTTACCTTCGGTTACTTTATAGCCGACGCCGACCGCGACCACATTCGCCTTTTTCAGCAAATCATGGCGAACGTCGGCAAGAAGCGCTCGCGCAGTTTCGATGTTGGTAGCCATGTTTTCTCCTGAGAAATGTTTTGATTAGCTTCAGACTCTGAAAGTACCAAGCCTTCCTGTCGCCAAACGAGTTTGAGAGTCGACATCTCGGTTAGGGGAACTTGACCTGAAGCCCGAATCTTGGTTTTCCGCGAATTTTCAGCTTGAACGGATCCACGTCTTCTTCGATTTTCTGGCCGATTTTGTAACCGGCTTCCAATTCGTTGGCAAACTCGGCGCTATAGCCGGCAAACAAGGCCAAATCGAAAAAGCCCAAATCGAATCCCGCACCTACCCCCACCAGCGGCTCGATAAAGTCCACCAGCCGTATGCCGCCCATTAGGTGGAAGGAATTGCCGAATGATTTGGCCTTGGTGTCCACAGCTTTGAAATGATAGTTGAGTACGGCAAAGGTGGCGAGGTCCAGATTGGGTTTGGGTCGGACAATGATGGTGCCGTCACTGCCGACGATGATGTCCACGTCATCGATGCTGGTGATCGCGGTAGCGATGCCGTAGCTCCAGCGCTCCAGTGAGGTGTTATCAAAAACGGCGCGGGCGAGGACCTTTTCTTCCGCCAGTTCCTTTTTCACCAGAAAGGAAAGATCGCTGTTTTTGAGAAAAGCTTTCGGAATGGTGAATTGGCGAATATCGATCACGGTCGTCGGCCCAACCGCCTCGATCCCCACGGCGCTTCCGGATGGTACGATCGGAATGAACAGACTGAGAAAGGGAAGGAGGTTCTCCTCGAAGGGAGAGGCTTTGGAGGTCGCCAGCACGGAAATATATGTCTTTGGATCTGGCTGGCGAGTGATGAAAATGAAATAGAGATTATCCGGTTTCAAGCCGTACATGCGCGTGCTCATAAAGTCGGAGGAACCGTGGAACATGCCGATGGGGCTAAAGCTGTCAGTGAAATTGGCCACCACGACGTAATACTTGTCGGCAGCCATTTGAAAGCCGGACATGGCGATCAGCGCCCGGATTTTCTCCGCGCCCATGCTGACTTCGCCCTCTAGAAACCAGCGGTAGGCTTGGCCAAAAACGTCCTCGGTATCTTCGACTTTTAGGGGCGAATCCGGAATAGGTTTGGGGATAAGCACAGCTTTGTCTTGAGCCATGGAGACCAGAGCTGCCAAGAGAACACAGCATGAGATTACCAGAATTCTTCCGCTCATTGCTCCTCCTTGCGTTTTGTGTTCGTTGAAAAAGCGTTTACGGGTGATTGAAAAACCTTACAGCATTCGTAGCCGTCGTCCGTGTGGGATTTGAGGTGTGTTTTCGGTGTGTGACAATTTTAGGAAAGCCCGGAGCAGCGCCTCCCAACCGATTTCAGATGCATGCCATGCCGATTCAAATCTCAAAGGAGAACTTATTTCTTAGCAGAATATTTCCGACTGTGGAATCTTGTTTCGCAGGTTCTGTCGTTTCTAAGGGCTAAACAGTGAATCGTTCGCCATTATTTCTGGCCCCAATATTTTATAGAGATTTGTTTCCAGCAGCGCCAAGAAAACATCTGCCTTACTGGGTGACGAGATTCATTAAACACCAATTGAAATCACCATGAGTGGAAACCCTTTGTAGATAGACGGAAATTTATTCAGAGACTTTATCGAAAAAAACCGTAAAGCGCAAGGGATTTTTCCCCACCTTTTTTGCCACCGGGAGCTTTGGGATGTGCTAAGGCATGTGGTTTTTCGTTCTTGATTAGAAGCCGGATCGTTTCTGTTCGCTTTCCCTCTGCTGCATCACGGAGGTTCTAAAAATTCCCTTGCGCTTTAGGAGCTTTTTTGATAAAATCCCGCCAGCAACATCCCATCGATCCGCGACTTCGTACCACTCAGTCAAATTGAAGCGGCTTTTTTGAGGCATGGGGAATCGACACCCAGAGCCTTTCAAAGAGAAAAATTAGCGCAGGAGGCGACATGAAAAACCATAAGCAATCGGGACAACCCTCACGGCGGGACTTTATTCGTTTAGGAGTGTTGGGTTCGGCCGGCGCGGTGGCTATGCCATCCATTGTGCCGGCGACGGTATTCGGCGCCAACGCTCCCAGCAATCGCATTTACATCGGCGTGATCGGCAGCGGACGAATTGCCCGCCAGCACGACATGCCGGGCGTGCTAAAGTTCGATCAAGCGCGCATTATCGCCATTGCGGATGTGGATGCCAAGAGATGTGCCGAAGGAAAACAGTTTGTCGAAGATTACTACCGCCAGAAAAAGGGCGTCTCGTTCGAGGGCGTGACGACCTACGGCGATTATCGCGAGCTGCTGCTGAACAAAGACGTGGATGCGGTATTCATCTGCACGCCGGATCATTGGCATGTCAAGCCGGCCATCGACGCGGCAAACGCCGGCAAAGACATTTATCTGGAAAAGCCGGCTTCTTTGACCATCGCCGAAGGCCGCGCTATGAGTGATGCTGTGCATCGCAACGGCCGGATACTTCAGATGGGAACGCAACAACGGTCATTGCCGCAGTTTCGCATCGCCTGCGAGCTGGTGCGCAATGGCAGAATTGGCGAGCTCCACACCGTGAAGATCGGTTTACCAACCGACCCCGGCGGCGATGAAGAACCTGAAATGCCTGTTCCAAAGAACCTGAATTACGACATGTGGCTGGGCTCGACGCCCGTGGTGTATTACACGGAAAAACGAGTGCATCCGCAGAACGATTATTCTCGGCCCGGCTGGCTACGCTGCGAGCAGTTCGGCGCCGGCATGATCACCGGCTGGGGTGCGCACCAGCTTGACATTGCGCATTGGGGAATGGGCACTGAGTACACGGGTCCCATCGAGATCGAAGGTTCCGCTGAGTTTCCGAAAAAGGGACTCTGGAACGTGCACGGTAATTTTCATGTGCAGGCCAAATACGCCAACGGAGTGACGATGATTGTGAGCAGTGACTTGCCGGTGGGCGTCCGCTTCGAAGGCTCCGAAGGATGGATATTTGTCACGCGGGGAGACTACGCCGTGACCGCCAGCGATCCGGTGACCAAGCTCAGCAAGCAGAAAGCGCTGATGGCCAGTGATCCGAAGGTGTTAACCTCCCAAATCGGCCCAGATGAAATCCATCTGTACGAGAGCAAAGACCACCACGGCAACTGGCTGGAATGCATCAAGACGCGCAAACCAACCATCTCCCCGGCGGAAGTGGGCCATCGTTCTTGTACCGCCTGTCTGCTCAGTCACATCGCCATGAAGCTGCCGCGCAAGCTGTATTGGGACCCCATCAAGGAACGCTTCAAAAACGACGATGAAGCCAACAGCTATGTGTCGCGTGCACAGCGGTGGCCGTATCAGATTTGATTGAGGAGGGTAACGAAGTATTTGAAGAATGACAAAAATCATTTGGAGCTAAAAAATCTTGGATTCAACGATTGGTTTCAGTCAAAGCGGAAGGAATCACATTATTCTGAGCACGGCCTGGCGCGCGTCACTGTCGTCATCAGGGATCGTTAGTGGTTCGAAATGAAGATGGCGAAGTTCAGGCCGAGCTGACCGGCAGGTTGATGTTCGCCGCCGAATCCGTGACCGAGCTTCCCTGGGTGGGCGACTGGGTTCTCGTCCAGTATCACAATGACAACGCCCTGGCCATTATTCATGAAGTGTTGCCGAGAAGGACGTTCTTGCGGCGCAAGGCCCCCGGCAAGACAGTGGATTATCAAATGATCGCGGCGAATATCGACGCTGGCCTGATCATTCAGGCGTGCGATTTCGATTTCAATCTACGCCGGCTAGAGCGATACTTGGTCATGGTCAATGAAGGTGGTATCGAGCCGATCCTCTTGCTCAGCAAAACCGACTTGATCAGTGCGGAGGCGTTGCAGCAGAGAACGCTGGAAATCCGGCAGGTTTACACCGGCCAGGTCATTGCCTTCAGCAATACGACCGGAGCAGGACGAGATGCCGTCGAAAGGTTTTTGGAGAAGGGAAAAACCTATTGCCTGCTTGGGTCGTCGGGAGTGGGCAAGACAACTCTGCTCAACTATCTCATCGGCACGGAGGAATTCGAAACCAACGCGGTACGGGAGAAGGACGCAAGAGGCAGGCATACCATGGCCCGCCGTCAATTGATTGTTCTCGGCAACGGCGCATTGCTCATTGATACGCCCGGTTTGCGGGAATTGGGCATGCTGGGCGTGGATGCCGGTATCGATGCAAGTTTTTCCGATATTCGCGAGTTAGCGAAGCATTGCCTTTTTAATGATTGCACCCACACCAGTGAGCCCGACTGCGCAATTCGTCTGGCGAAGGAACGTGGTGACCTCGACGAGGATCGTTATCAAAGCTACCTCAAGCTAACAAAGGAATCCGATTTTCATCAAATGACCTACGTCGAGAGGCACAGGAAGGATCGTGAATTCGGGCGCATGGTCAAGTCGGTTATGAAACATAAAACGAAAAAATAACAGTGGACCCAGGCAAACGGCTTCTCCGGCAGGGTCCGAAAAAAACGGCAGAAAAATCGCTTGTACCTTAGATGTTTTTTTGATAGTAACAGTTCAGCCCCTGTCAAAAATGAATGTCATTCCGACCGAAGGGAGGAATCTTTACAGCGGGAACTTGGACATTTAGCAGATATTTCGTTATACAGATTTCTCGCTCCGCTCGAAATGACAACGGACCTGAACTGTTACTTTTGATAAAATCTCGCCGCTATTTGCCGAAGGAGGATGATGTGAATTAGCTGGATATTCGTGGGCGACTCATTTGCGGCGGTGAAAGAGCGCTATTCCTGTTTTGCACAGCAACACCGATAGACAACGATTTGTATGAGTGGCATCATGTACTGCATCTGTTAAGAGGGACGCGCTTTGGAGCAAATATACATTCGGACGGCACAAAGGCTGTTGGGGCCGCTGAAGGACTCGGAGTTCAAACGGCTGATACGCAACGGTCAGATATCGCTTCAGGATCAGATATGGCATTTCTATCAGAACGTCTGGGTGAAGCTTGAACAGATAGAGAAAATACGCCGTTTTTTCGAAGAAGAACTCAGGCGTACCAAGGCAGGCCAAATCATCGCCGTCGGAGGCAGCAAAGGGGGTGTAGGCAAAACCTCATTGGTCGCAGCGATGGCACTGGAGCTCAGCAAGAAGGGGAAAAGTGTCATTGCCGTGGATGCTGATTTTCAAGATCCAGATCTTCATAAGTGGTTGGGCGTTGCAAATCCCCGAACGAATCTGCGGCACTTTTTTAACAGACAAGGAAATGAGCTGCGAGACGTTGTCACCCATACGCCCTTTAAGAATCTCCAGCTTATTTGCGGTCCAGAGGGCAACATCGAGGCATGCAACCCACTTGCTTTCCAACGGGCGATGTTTGCACAACAGCTTTTCGAGCTCCGAGCGGATTTTGTCATACTCGACCTTGGTCCGGGCGCTTCCTTTGCGAACGTGGATTTGTTTCTGGCTTGTGATCGCGGCATCGTCGTGATCGAGCCTGAGCCCAGCGCCATCTTGTCGGCATTCAGATTTATCCGTATCGCTTTCTTGCAGTTATTGAAGAGACTGCTTGTCTTTAGTCCACCGTCCCTGGAGCTTATTCGCCGTTTTGGGACCAGTGAGCTCCAACACCCCTATAGCTCGATCAAGCCCCTTTTGGCTAAAATCGACCGTATCGACGTGCGCGCCAGTAGTCTTTGCAAGCAGGCACTGGATTCTTTCAAGCCTGACATTGTCATGAACAAGGTCATCAGCAAGACTGAGGTTCAGGAGGGAGTCATGCTGGTGCATGCGCTCAACGAATTGCTCGGCATAAATGCGACCTACTTAGGCTTTATTGAATACAACAGCCGGTTTCGTCAAGCTGCAAAAGCAGGAAAGCCTGTCATTTTGGACGTAGCAAAAAAGTCCGCCAGTCCTGCCGGCAAAGGCAAAGACGCAAAGGGCCACCTATTCAAATGGTTTAGACGGGCGCATCGGCCCTTTTTGGAGGAAGCCAATGGCGAAAACGTGGAGGACAACGTGGTGCAGTCTGTCTTTGGCTCTTTCGTGGATAACTGGCCCACGAATAGCAATCTTGAACGCAGCTTGTTACGCAGAATTGAATCCTATTTTAGTTGAACGGCTCTTGACGTTTTTGGGCGGAGCGTCGCTGTAGTCCTCGAGGCGCTTGCTTGAATTGCCCAGCTACCCGGGAGGTCTGCTCTTTGCACGTGAGCAAATCTTGCAATTGTAACTGAACCCAAGCATTACGCCAACAATTCGAGTGGAAGGATTGGCTCATGAGCGGCGCGAAAAATTCAGCGCGTTGCAGCTCATTCAAAGACAATGTCTGGTTGGTGAAAATGCAAATAACAGGAGTTGGAGAATTATGAATTATGACATTCGCATCCGCGGGGATGCGGCCGATAATGGGCTGATCGAATTCGACCGGCTGAATTTGCTCACGGCGCATACGAAGGACATTGCCACCAAGGCTCTGATGCTCAAGCTGGGCGGATTCAGCGGCATCCAGCCTTCGCGACAAATCAAGAAGGCCTTGGCCATCCGTCTGCAAAGCGTGGATGGAGGCCGGCAAGAGGGAACGCGCCTTCTCCTCGATTGCGACCTTTTTGCCGATACCCTGCGAAACATCCAGCTTCATTTGTTCCGGCCCACGGAACGACTTTTTGAGATGACGCCCATGGCTCTGGTCATTCAAGCATTTCGCTCGGCTTTGGTCGACCACGAAGATAAAGAAGATTTAGACAAGCCATTGCTGCAGTCGCTGCTGAAATTCAAAAAGAACTTTGCCGGCAAGAACGAAGTGTTCTATTTCTCCAACCGAGAAACCGTCCCCGAAGTTGAAATAACATTCGATGATTTTGACAAAATCAGGCGGTTACAAGAAAGCATTCCGGAACCTAAGAAAATCGTCATACACGGAAAACTGGACGAGATGAAGTATTCCAAATCCAAGTTGGTTTTGCTCACCGATGAAGGCCCTGTAAATGCCTTTGTTCGGCAGGCGGAAGTGCTGGAGCGCATTATGGATTACTTTGGCAAACAGGTGACCATTTCCGGCATGGCGCAGTACAAGCCGGGAGGGCAATTGTCTTATGTGGATGTGCAGGAATTCTTTGAGCCGGGCAACGCCGATCGGTTCTTCTCCCATCGACCGCATGCGATGAGCGTTCACGAACAGATCGCTTTGCAGCTCAAACACGGCAAATCGAAAAATCCACTGTCGGAAATTACCGGCAAATGGCCTGGGGAAGAAAGCTTGGAAGAACTGTTAGGGATGCTTGACTGATGCGATACTTTCTCCTTGATACCAATATCCTGTTGGCCTATCTGCGGGCCGGCAACCGGCTCTTCAAGGCCGTGAGCGACGATAACCGGCTCGACGAGGAAGATGCTTTTGTGATGATCTCGGTGGTCAACAAAGGCGAGGTGCGCTCCATCGCCTTGCGCAATAACTGGGGCGAGCAAAAAGTGCAAGCTTTGGAAATGCTGCTGAGCCAGCTCGTCACCATCGACGCAAACGCGGCAAATGATGTCTTGCTGAATGCTTATGCCGAAATCGATGCCTACAGCCACAAACGGCATCCGGAAAAATCCTATGCCGGCCCGGCGCGCACCATGGCCAAGAACGACGTTTGGATTGCTGCCACCGCCTATGCCACCAACGCTACCTTGTTGACTACCGATGGGGATTTCGATCATCTCAATGGGGTTTTCATGCAGGTGAAGCGCTATCAAGTTAAACCGAATGTATGAGGCCGGTCGCAGACACTGACCGGCGTGTCGACTCATGTCGCATAAACCGTCGGAACATTCCCAATTCATAGCCGGGTACCACCTACGAGCTCCACTCATCCAAGGGAAAACCGGTTCGACCCTGGCAGGATCCGTCGCGATCCATCCTCTTTTCCAGCCTCTACCTTTTTGCAGATGAGGAACCCATGTTCAGAATCATGTTTGTACTTTTTGTTTCTATCCACGGTCTGATCCACCTTCTGGGCTTTGTGAAGGAATGGAAGCTGGCGCCGGTAAAAGAGTTGACCGGGAAAACGCTTTTTCCCATCTCCGGCAGCGCCGGCAAGGCAGTCGGCATTCTCTGGCTGCTCGCCTGCATTCTCTGGCTCATATCAGCGGTTCTGTATTTTCTCAGAGTGGAAAACTGGTGGATGCTGGCGGTCGCTTCGCTGTTGCTATCTCAATTGCTCATTATTTTGTATTGGCGGGACGCCCGATTCGGGACGATGGCCAACGTCATCATGCTCCTCGCCTGCACGTTAGCGTTTGGAAACTGGCGTTTCCACAACCTGGTAGCTGCGGAGCTGGGCGCATTTTTGCCCGGCAGCGGCCAAGCACAAAACGTAGTAACGGAAAAAAGCATTGCCGCCCTCCCGCCGTTGGTGCAAAAATGGCTTATGCGCTCCAACGTCGTAGGGAAAGAAATCACGCACTGGGTTCACCTGAAGCAAAAAGGCGAAATGCGCTCAAAGCCGAAGGGCGGATGGATGCCGTTTGCAGCCGAGCAGTACTTTACCGTTGACAAACCCGGTTTTCTATGGGCCGCCAAAGTACGCACTGCACGGGTCTTAAACATTGTCGCCAGAGATAAATACGAAAACGGGCGCGGGCATATGCTCATCAAGCTGCTCGGGCTGTTCCCGATCGCTGATTCAAAGGGTCAAGAGACTGATCAGGGTTCTTTGCTGCGTTTCCTAGCAGAGACCATCTGGTTTCCATCGGCGGCGCTGAGCAATTATATCTCTTGGGAGGAAATCGATTCTACTACCGCAAAGGCGACCATGAGCTTTGGTGGGATCACAGCAGCGGGGATTTTTCGCTTCGATCCCGGCGGCGATGTTACCAGCTTTCAGGCCCAACGCTACTATAACGGCAACGAGGGGCCGACCCTGGAAACGTGGTTTATCGCCATGAACAAGGACGGCTATCGAGACTTCGCGGGAGTGAGGATTCCGGCCAAGTCGGAAGTGACGTGGAAATTGAAGGACGGCGACTTTACCTGGCTGAAAGTGGAAATTACCGATTTGGTGCATAACCGGGTTATAGAATCACCCTAAGAATACTATCAAACCTGCGAAGATTTATTCAAACGCCAATGCACGCGAATGAACGCTAATTTGGCATTGGCGTTTATTGGCGTCGATTGGCGGTTGCTGGCTTTGGCTGCGGCAAATTGCCGCGCTATGGATTAGCCAATTCACAGTGATCCGACACAGTCTGAGACTGTGTCGGCTCGAAGCCAATCATTGCGCCAAGGCGGCATTCGGCACCATGATCAGGCAAAATCAACGACGCTTCTCCCCGGAAATTAAACTTGATTTTTCCGCAAGGGGATAGTATCTTGTCCCGGTTTTTAAAACGGAATCCCTGTACTTTTATCATAATCATGAAGACATTGTGTACTTATCAGAGCTAAATATCGTTGGCTTTAAGTCCTTTGCCAAGAAAACCAGTGTGCTTTTCCATGATGGCATTACCGCCATTGTCGGCCCCAACGGCTGCGGCAAGAGCAATATTGTGGACTCGATCCGCTGGGTGATGGGAGAGCAAAAGAGTGGCGTCTTGCGCAGTGAGCGGATGGAAAACGTCATCTTTGCCGGTTCGGCCAGCGCCAAACCCGTAGGCATGGCGGAAGTTTCTCTCACCATCGAAAATACTAAGAACCTGCTTCCGGTGGAGTATACGGATGTGGTGATCACCCGTCGCCTGTTTCGCTCGGGCGAGAGCCAGTATCTCATAAACGGCAATGTCTGCCGGCTAAAGGATATTAACGATCTCTTTATGGATACCGGCATGGGTGCCCACGCCTATTCGGTCATCGAGCTGCCGCAAGTGGAAGAGCTGCTCAACGGCAAGGAAGAAGAGCGGCGGAGGATATTCGAGGAAGCTGCCGGCATCACCAAATACAAGCTGCGCCGTAAAGCCACTCTTCGCAAGCTGGAGGCTACGGAAAAGGACTTGATCCGCGTCGAAGACATCATGTCCGAAGTGGACAAGACCGTGCGCTCGTTACGCCGGCAGGTGGTCAGAGCGCAGCGCTACCAACAGCTTGCCAGCGAGCTAAAAGAATTGGAAATCAAACTTGCCGATCAGGAGTACTCCAAGCTCTTGGCTGAGCTGGAACCGATGGAAACCCGGCTTGACCTGGAGAAGGTGGATCGTGAATCCGCCGCCGCCGTCTTGGCCTCCGTGGAGGCGGAGTACGAATCCACCCGCATCGCCTTGTTGGAACTGGAGAAGAAGCTTGCCGAGCGGCAAAAGGGGCAAAACGAATTGGTGCGGGAAATTCAGAAGCAAGAAGAACGGGTGCTCATTAACAGTGAACGGATACGTTCTTTGCAGGAAGCTGGTCAGCGTTATTTGCGGGAAAAGGAAGGCTTTTCCACTCGACTATCAGATTTGCTCGCACAATCCGAAGCCATAGCCGGGCGGAAAAAAACCGCCGAAGAACTACTCGCTGCTAAACAGGCCGAGCTGGCCAAGCTCAAGTCAGAGTTCGATGCTCTTCGCACTGCCTACGAACAAAAACGCTCGGAACAAAAGACCGCCGAAAAGGAGATTTTTCGCATTACCGAAGAGTTGAGTCGCAAGCGAAACGAAAGTGAGCGGCTGCGGGCAAATGAAGAGAATCTTGGCAATCGCTTGCAACAATTGGAGGCAGAGGAAGAGCAGGACAGAGAGCAGTTCAAGACTTTGCGGCAAAAGACCGCTGATATCAAGAGCCGCGAGGAAGAGCTTGCCGCTGAAATGCAAGATCAACAAGAAAAACTGACACAGTGGCTTGCGAAGGAAGACGAAGCGCGGCGGTCTTTGGAAGGTCTGCAGAAGGCGGACTTGCAGGACCGCAATCGCATCGAGGCCTTGGAGCAGCAAGCCGACCTGATTAAAAGGCTGTTGGAGAGCTACGAGGATTATCCCGCCGGGGTGCGGTTTTTGGCCACGCAACGGGCTGATGGCTTTTCCGTCTACGGTACCTTGGCCAATGTCATCCGGGTTCAGCGGCAACATCGCTCTGCTATTGCGGCCGCTTTGGGTGAAATGGCTACTTATCTTGTGGTCGAAAACCTGCCTACCGCTTTGAACGGCGTCGGTCTATTGAAGCAGGAGCGCAAGGGCGTCGTCTCTTTCATAGCCTTGCAGGAAGTTGCCTTAAAAGCGCCCGCGCATCCGCCGATTCAAGACTTGGGCGTAGAAGGTTGGGCCAACGAGTTGGTGCAATGCGAGGAGAGGTTCCGGCCGCTGGTTGACGTCCTCTTGGGCGATCTCCTGCTGGTGCAGGACTTGGAAACCGCCCGGCGCGTTTATGAGAGCTTGAAAGGTCAGCAGGTGAATGTGGTGACCTTCGCCGGTGAAGTGTTGGGTCACCGGGGCTTGGTTCGCGGCGGCAGTCACAGCAAGAGCCAGATTGATTTTGTCGGCCGCCAGGAGCAGATGGCGCAATTGCGCCAAGAAATTGAGGCCATAGACAAGAACATCGACCAGCGTGACGCTGCCATGGCGCAAAAGACCGCCGAGCTGGAGCAGGCTAAAATTGCCATCGAGGCGTTGACGGTGGAGACCAAGCGCCTGGAGAGTAAGCTCGCGGCCATTCGCATCGATTTGGGGAAACTGACTTTTGCCGAACAGACATTGACGGAAGCTGAAAGCAAACGCGAGACGGAGCGGCAGCGATTGCTGCATGACATGAGCCAATTGGGTCGCAATCTGGAGTTACAAGGTGTTAGCGCCGGCGACTTGGAGAACAAGCGCCAGGAGATGCTGCAAATGACTGCGACATACGGCAGCGATGTTGTCCGCATGGAGAAAGAAGTCAATGCCAGCAACGCCCAGGTGCAAGCGCTCAGCATCGAAGTTGCCCGGCTGCAAAGCAATTTTGAAGCCTTGCAGCGGGAATACAGCTCCGTGCGCAAACAGGCCGATGAGACGCAAGAGCTCATCCGCCTGCGAGAGCGTGACATGGCAGCGGCTGAGCAAGAGATCAACGATCTTATCCAGGTAAACGCTTTTTGCAAACAGGGCACCGCCGAGTTGGAGCAAAAGCGCCAGGCCGAGCAAATCCGGATCGAGGCATTGGAAGAAGAGCAGTACAACGCCAATACCAAGATTGCTGAGCTGGAAAACCGGATTCGTGCCTCGCGTTCCAAATTCAGTGAGGTCTCCGAGTCCTCGCACAAAATCGAACTTCGGGTTTCCGAATTGCGTATTCGCTTGGAGAATCTGCAGCAGCGAATGCGGGAGGAATTCGAGTACACTCTCCAGCGCCAGCCTATCGATGAAGCCTTCAATTTGCAGGAAGCTCATCAGCGCATAGAAGAGCTGCGCGGCAAGGTCAAAGAAATCGGGCCGGTCAACCTTTTAGCCCTGAAAGAATATGAACAGGAAAAGGAACGGCTGGATTTTCTACAGACGCAACGCGAGGATTTGATCAAGGCACGCAAAAATCTGACGGACACCATCGACATCATCAACGCCACAGCCCGGCAGCAATTCCTGCGAACCTTTGAGGAGGTACAAAAGAATTTCTCCAATGTCTTCAAAACGTTCTTTGACGGCGGTCGGGCCAGTCTGGTGCTGCGCGAGGGCAATGATCCTCTGGAAGCGGACATTGATATTTACGCCACACCCGGAGGCAAAAAGCTCTCCTCGCTGCAGCTCCTCTCCGGCGGAGAAAAGTCGCTAACGGCCATCTCTCTGCTCTTTGCCATCTATTTGGTCAAGCCCAGTCCCTTTTGCATTTTTGACGAAGTAGATGCCCCATTGGACGATCAGAATGTTCTACGCTTCACCAAGGCGCTCAAAGAATTTTCCACCCATACCCAGTTTATTGTGGTCACTCACAATAAGCTGACCATGCGATCCGCAAACCAGCTCTATGGCGTCACCATGGAAGAGGAGGGAATCTCCAAGGTCGTTTCCGTCAAATTCGAATCGGAGCGTGAGAACGTTACGGCAGACGCCCAAACAGCGAATATTTCCCAATAGGAGCATTCTAATGAAAAGCAGCTTACCGATGTCGCGCACCCTTGTGCTGATGGGGACGCTATTTGCCTGGTGTGTCTTTTCAATCGATCCTTCTCTGTCGGCACAGCAAAGCGCGCAACCGGTCCGTTTCAACTTTGCTGTCGAATTTAACCGATTTCGCTACTCCGATAGTTTAGCGTATTTCGAATTTTCCGCTTCCTTGTACCGGGATATGATACAATATGTTGCCGACGGCGACAAATATCGCGGCGAATTTTTGGTGACCGCCGAGATTATCAAAGACGACTCCGTTTTTGCCCGGAAACAGTGGAAGAACATCAATTCCGCCGACAGTCTGGGGGACATAACGAATTCGCAACTGCTCTATTGCCTCAACTACTTTGTGTTGGAAAAAGGCAGCTATGGATTTAGAATCAAAATCGAGGACCCGAATTCGGAACGCAACAACACCGTCGAATACCCTTTTGAAATTGGGGACTATCGTGGGCCCGATTTGCGGCTGAGCGATATCCAGTTAGCCACTTCCATACAAAGGGACACCTCCAAGGATCTTTATGTGAAGAACGGCTACCGGATCAACCCCAATCCTTCCGCCTTGTACGGCATTGGTTTGCCGATTCTTTATAGCTATGCCGAAGTGTACAACCTGGCACCCGCGACCAGTGATTTCGGCGCCAAGTATTTGGTCAGCTACAAAATTCTGGACAGCGACGGCCAGGTCGTCAAGAGCGTTGCGGAGAAAGTGAGAACCAAGCCGGGTGCCTCATCCGTTGAAGTCAACGGGATCAATGTCGTCGTGCTGGTGTCTGGGGCATATACCTTGGTTCTTGAGGTGGTCGACTCTGAGACTGGGCAAAAGGCCACAGCCCAAAGACGATTTTTTGTTTATCGGGAAGGCGACTATGCCGAGGGAGGAGCCAAGTTTACCAAAAAAGAAGAGGTGGCGAGTTCGGGCAGTCCCGGCCTGGATGCAGATCGCTATGACATTATGACGGCTAAGGAATTGGATCAAGAGTTCGAATGGGCCCGTTATATTTCCAGCAAGGAAGAACGCGAAACCTATAAGAAACTGTCTTTGGACGGAAAGCGCCAGTACTTGAAGGAGTTTTGGGCCAAGCGCGACCAAACACCGGCTACACCTGAAAATGAGTACAAGCGAGACTACCTGAACCGGGTGAATGCCGCAAACATCGCCTTCAAGGGGACGTTTCGCGAAGGGTGGCGAACGGACCGGGGTCGGACTTTGCTTGTTTACGGCAAGCCGGACGAAACCGAGCGCTTTCCCTTCAGCAGTGAGCAGCGCGCTTATGAAGTCTGGCACTTTTTCTCCATCCAGGGCGGCGTTGATTTCATTTTTGTCGACAAGCGGGAAATGGGTGACTATGAGCTGGTGCATTCCACGGCCCGCGGCGAATTGTACGACGCCGACTGGCAGCGCTGGCTGGACCCCAATAGATGATTGGAGACGCTCGTCCGCTGTCTCCTGCTCGTTCTCTTGCTCTTGCTCAGTCTGCATCAGAATAAGTAGTCGGAGGGATAGTTTCACTTTGGTTATAATCTTCCGGAAGCTCTAAGCTCCCTGGAAGATTATGCGTAAAACCTCACTCATAGGTGGAAGCAATCTCGTTCCCAAACTCAGTTTGGGAACGAGATTGCCGTTCTGTCCTCCGTAAGTGAGGTATTGCGATTCCGCTTGGTTACTGCAATAGCAGCATTTTCCGCTTTTCCTCAAATCCTCCTGCTTTCAGACGGTAAAGGTAGACACCGCTGATCGCCGGTCTTCCATCCTCGCACTGGCCGTTCCAAACCGCTCTATATGTCCCCGCTGCTTGATACCCATGCACCAGAGTGGCGACCCTTTGTCCCATCATGTTGAAAACGGTAAGCTCCACCGCTGCCGGCGCCGGCAGCTCATATTCGATGGTGGTCTCCGGATTGAACGGATTGGGATAGTTTTGCCTCAGCACAAACTTGCTCGGAATGCCCGCATCCGGTTGGTCTTCCTTGACGTCGGTGACGATGTCGCCCGTCAAGGCATCGACATAAATGCTCAGCGGCGCTTGGTAGCCGGAGCTATATTCAAAGCCCCAAACAAGGCGATCCGGCAGGCCAGGCAACAATCCATACGAGACACCTCCGCGAACCCATACGGTGTCCGGATCGTTGGCTCGGTATTGGCTCCCGCCATTGGCTTCGGCAACGGCCATTGCCACATTACTATCGATCCAATTTTCTGGCAAAGGGGTCTTTGATGGCGGCTCCCAACCTAATTGGCCTTGCCATAAAAGCGCGCCTTCGCTCATGATAAACACTTGCTGGGAATCAAAGCTGGCCGAGTGGAAAACAAAAAACCACATAAGCGCTTCACCCTCGGCAGTGATCTGGCTTGCATGATTACCCACCATGATCAGCGCGGCGTCCGCAGCCCAAACTGTGGCCGCCTGCTGGGCCGTGTTCAAATTAGCCCGCGCTGTTGTCGCAGTCGGTTGCGGAGGTTGAATGAGACTCCCGGTAACTGCGTCGAACAGCAACTGCAGTTGCTGGCCCGAGCTCTGGGAGAAGTATGAGAATCCCCACACAGGAATAGGATCGCTGTCCACCATGCGGAGCTGCCGGGGAGAATATGAATCGCTGGCAATCGTCTGGAAACCTTGCAGCATCGGCAGCCGCAAAAACGGTGTGCCGGCTTTTCCTGACGCAGTTTGATTCCCGGTCTTCGCTTGGATGCCGGCCAGGTTTGGCGGGCCGCCCATGTCAAAGCTACCTAAGAAAGCGGAAGCCATGGCATCGGCATATTGGGAGCGAAATAGAGCGCCGCCCTGCGCTTCGGCGATGGCCGCAATTTGATCGCTATCCAGCCAATTCTCCGGCAAGGGAGTGACGTCCCTGGGCGGCTCGGTCAGGTCAAACGGCATCATCATTTCGCCAAAGGTCATCCAACCTCTGGCGGTCTGGAGACCGGGAGAGTGGAAGGCGTACATCCAAATCAGTGCTTGCCCGGTGGCCGAGATTTCGTTGGTGCCCAATTGCACCAGGACGGCATCGGCGGCCCAGTTTTGTGCCGAATCCAGAACGGCCGGATAATTGTGTCGTGCAGTGAAGGAGGACAAGGTGAAGAGCTCGATGTTGATCCCCGAGACCTGTTCACCTGTGGAAACGACGATGCTGTCCGGCTCACCGTCTCCGTTCGGATCGTAAAAGCCTATCGCTCCGCCGTCTACCGGTTCCACATCGCCGCCAGCGGTAATGGTAAAGTCCTTGAGCGCCACCGGCCAATAAGTGCCCGGGTCCGTGTACTGGATGGCAAAGTCACCGGAGGGCGACTGAACAATCGCCCCGCTTTCAGTGTCACCCTCTTCTTCGGAGAACGGCGAATGGGTCAGCAAAGCAACCAAAGTTCCTTGCGGGTCTCCTTGCGGAAAGATCACCTGTCCCGAGATGGTCGCTGTCGGCAAGCTGTTGCCGGTGGTAAAGGTGGCTAAATACGGAGTAGTTAACGAGTCGTTGCCTGTGCTTACCGCATCGACGATGAGCAAGAAGTATTTGGTGTTTGGGTATAAATGTAGATTGTGAACCGAAACGGTCTTTAAATCCGCGCTGATGGCGACCCAATCTGGCTCACCCATTAGAGAATCGGGATAGAGCAGCAAGTGCAAGTAAAATTGTCCAGGATAGTCGAAGCGAGCGCTGGTATCTAAAGGTGCGCTGAAATTTATTTCCAGGGTTCCGGATGGGTCTACTTGTGTCGCACCGTCCGCAGGAATGGTGGATACCACGGTGAATTGGCTGAAAGCGGCAGGAGCAAAGAACAGCAACACTGAGCTGACGCATAGCCGGATCGTTCTTGTGATCATTTGGCTTTCCATCGTGCACCTCCAGAAAGTTGTAAGTTTTTTCCCACCACAAGACTGCCTGCAATCTGTTGGTTTCCCCACGGAACTCCGTCGACCGTCCTTGGGTGATGCTTATACAAAAAGCACATAGGCAGTCGAAGGCGAGACCATCAGGCCGGGTAATCATACGGACATTGAGGAGCATTGCAGAAGCTTTTTTGCACAAATAGAGCCTCGGGGACGTTTTTGCCGGATTTTGCGGTGTTGGTAAAGAGGCTCAGCCGTGCGTCTCTAAAAAGATTACAGCAAACTGACTTTTTCGACGTTGAGTGTGATCGCTCCAAACTGGCTTTCGACTTTGCCTTCCAACACAAAGGGTTTGGTGTTGGAGATAATGTGGATAAATTCCGCATAGGCCTTTGGGAAAAAGATCGTCTCATAGATGGCCGTGGTGTCTTCAAAGCTCATAAACTCCATCAGCTCCTCTTTCTTGGTGCTGACGAGCTTGCCGGTGATCCACCAGCCGATGGTGCGGACTCTTTTGCCGGCGTGTTTCGGCAAGTCGATGCCTTTGACGTAATCGATTTTCTTGAGGCGATCCCGGTACAGTTCTAACGGATGCTTTGACAGCAAAAAGCCAATGGTCTCCACTTCGTGCTGCAATATGGTGCGCGCATCATAATTTCGCGGACGCGGCAAAGCATTGACGCTCGGCGTATTTTGTTCGAACAGCGGCAGGTTGACATCTGCAGGTTGTTTTTTACGCTCGGCCATGTGCCAGTGCATGCGCCACATCAGCTCGGGACGGGTTTTCTTGGGTTCCAAGGCATCGAAACAACCAGCTTTGATGAGAATAGAGATATCCGATGGGTCGATTTTCACTCTCAATAGGAAATCATCGAAAGATTTATAGGGACCTCCTTTCTTCCGTTCTTCCAGCAGGGCTTTGAGGGCATTGCCGGAAAAGCCTTTGAGCTGCATGAGTCCGACGCGAAGCTGGCGATGGACGCCATAATATTGCTTTTCGCTTTTGTTGATATCCGGCATCAGCACTTGCAGGCCCATGCGCCGCGCTTCGGAAATGTAAGCGAAAGTGGAATAGTAGCCGCCCTGGTTGGAGATCACCGCGGCCATGAACTCGGCCGGATAGTGGATGCGCAAATAGGCGGATTTGAAAGAGACTTGGGCATAGGAAGCCGAATGCGGCTTGCAAAAGGAGTAACCGGAAAAGCTCATGATCATGTCCCATATCTTGTCGCAGGTCTCCAAGGAAATGCCGTTCTTGCGGGCGTTCTCATAAAACTTGAGTCGATAATCGTTAAGCTGCTTTTCCTTGTGCTTTTTCGAGATGATCTTTCGCAGGGTATCGGCCTCGGCGGCGTCAAAATCCGCCAACGCCATGACCACCTTGGAGACGTCTTCCTGGTAAACCATGATGCCGTAAGTTTCGCGCAATAGCTCTTCTAAGCGCGGATGCAGCGGCTCGTAGGTACCGCCTTTCAGCCGGCGGATGTACTCGTTGATGTAGACGTTGGCCGCCGGACGAATGATGGAGCTGTGAATGACCAGATGCTCGAAATCGCCCTTGCCGGTCTTTTTCTGCAACAGTCGCATGGCCGGCGATTCTACATAAAACACCCCAATGGTGTCACCGCGGGCAATCAGGTCGATGGTGTCCGGGTCCTCCAAAGGATTCCATTGCGCATAATCCAGCTCGACGCCATAGTTATTTTTGATGGCCGCCAAGGCATCGCGAATGACCGCCAGCGAACGGTTGCCCAAAATATCCATCTTGATCAACCCCATGTCCTCGGCCTGATCTTTTTCCCATTGCACCACCTGAATGCCTCGTTTGGTCATCTCGCTGCTCGGTAAGCCGGCAGAGCCGTCGCGCAATACGCCGGCCGGATTGAGAATCTTTTTCGCTGGCTGCACCGGGACGTAGCGGTCCAAACCGTCCGGCGCAATGACCACGCCACCGCAGTGTACGGAAAGGTGGCGCGGAAAACCACGAATCTTTTCCGCCTTTTGCAGAATTTCCGGCCAAGGCTCGCGCAGCTCGGTAAGCTTGAAGCGAGGATGGGTGGAAATCATGGCGATTAGATTCTCCGGCTGCCAATAGCTGGACATCTTTTTGGAGATTGCCCCGATCTCGGCGTCCGGCAGCCCATAGACTTTGGCCACTTCGCGCACGGCCGAGCGGGACTGAAACAGGTTGTGGTTGGCGATCATCGCCGTACAGTTCGTGCCGTACTTGCGGAAGATGTAATCGAGGATATCATCCCGTTCGTCCCAGGGAAAGTCCACATCGATATCCGGCGGGTCTTGGCGTCCCGGATTTAAGAATCGCTCAAAAAACAAATCGTATTTGATTGGGTCTACGTGGGTGATGCCCAAACAATAGCTGGCCAAACTGGCGGCCGCCGAGCCGCGTCCGCAGGTGCGCGGAGCCTGACGTACGATATCGGCTACGACCAAAAAGTACGGGGCAAATCCCTTGTCGCCAATCAATCGCAACTCATACTCCAGGCGCTGGCGAATACGCTCATTGATTTCACCGTAACGCCAAAGGGCACCGCGCAGGACTTCTTTTTCTAGATAGGTTTGCGCGTCCTCTCCGTTGGGGCCGGTATAGGAAGCGAAAATAAAGTCCGAGAATTTGAGATCGAATGTGCATTCTTCGGCGATCTTGAACGTGTTGCGTATGGCTTCCGGGCAATCGGGAAAGGCGTTGGCCATTTCTGTCGGCGAGGCCAAGTACGCTTGTGGAGAAGCCAATTCCTCTGCCGGTATGCGCTGCAAGGTAGTGTTCAAATCCACTGCCCGCAATAACTGATGCAGCGACCAATCTTCCTTGCTGACAAAGTATGCGGCGTTGGTGGCGACCACCGGGATGCGATACTGACGGGCGAATCTCAACGCGCGCTCGCGATTGCCGTGGGGAATGAGCTCGGCGTAGACGTCCTGCAAGCTGTTCTGCTGCTGCAATTTGGTTAACAAATCCAAGTCGTGGGTAAGAATGACCACTTCCTGGCGTTGAGTGAGCAGATAACCGACAAGATCGAAATCATCTTGGCTGTGAATGCGGCTGATGGCTCGGCAAAGACATTGGTAGCCGGCCAGGTTTTTCGCCAGCATGACGCAGTGGTCTTTGCCACCCTTGAGAAACGCACCAACAAGTGGCTGTAAGCCAAAACTCTTGGCGGTCTCGATGAAAAGCGGCGTGATATACAGACCGTTGGTGTCCGTCAACGCCAGGTGGGACATGCCCATTCTCTGAGCTGCCGCACAGAGCTGCTCAATCGAATTTGCGCCGCGACAAAAGCTATAATTGGAATGCACATGCAAATGCACGAAGGGATTTTTTGCAGGTTGAGTAGGCATGGTTTGTAGAGCGTTGGATTGAGAATGGGGCGCCCTTCCTCGCACTTTAGTCATTTGTCTGAGGCATCAACGCCAGGAATGCTAAACTGGTTTGGTGGAGTATTCAGGCTGGACAAATCCTGCGCTCCTACTTTGAGTAGAATTTCCATTGCCGCTGAATCGCTCGATAATGACAGCAATCGTTCTTATTTCTTACGATAACCGTTAGCGTCATACCGTAACTTTCCCTACCAGAGCAGGAGCACGATCAAGAGCTGGAGCGGGAGTACGTGCAAGAGCTAGGGAATCCTCGTGATCAGGGATGCCCTGCCGAACCGTATTGCCTCTTCACCAAAGCGGTCGCGAATCTGATCCATAGCGGCGCTTAGAGCGCTGAGCTTGGGTTTTTCTACTTCTGCAAAAAAAGATAGCTGCAGGGGTGCGTTTGTCAAATCACAGAGCCGCAAAGTCATTTTGCGCACTCGTACTCTGCGTGTGAGTGCCTTTTGCAGGACATCCTCAGCGATTGGAGCCAACTCGAGGTCGTCCTGGCTGGGCGGAACCCGCTGTAGCGCAAGATCCTCTTTGAAATCGGAATAACGGATCTCTATCACCACTTTGTTGCAGCGTAAGTGTTTGGCACGCAGCCGCCGGCTACATTTTGTCAACAATTGAAAAAGCGTGGCGCGCAGCAAATCGTAATCATTGCTGTCCTCGGACAAGGTCGTGGCTTCCGCAATTTCTGCGGCGCGGGCGGGCGGCTGCACCGGACGATTGTCGATGCCGTGGGCCCGTTGCGACAGAAGCACGCCGAATTTGCCAAAGACGATTTGTAGATGCTCCGGAGGAATCTGCGCCAATTCGCGAATGAGGCGGACATTCAGCTCCAGCAATTGCTGGCGGATCGGCTTTTGTACGCCGGGCAAATAGCCGACGAACAGCGGCGCCAGAAAGCGTTCCTCAAAGCCGTGACGGACGTCGTTCAGTCCGCTGCTGCGGCTGGTGTGGGCAATCACATCCGAGGCCACTTTGCTGACCAATTTGTTGCTGGCGACGCCGGCGTTGGCAATCAGTCGCAAACGGCCCTGTATTTCCTTCTGGGCTTTGGCGGCCGCGTCTTTAACGCCGCCGAACAATTTGCCACAGCCGGTCATGTCCAAATAGGCGTGGCCAAAGCGCAACGGCTCGATAATGGGCGAAAACTGGCCGAGAATTTCCAGCAAAGCCTGCGTCGCTCGAACATACAGCTCTTCATTGGGAGGCAAGACAATTAGCTCCGGACAATTCTTACGCGCCTGAAACAATGGCATGCCTTTGTAAACTCCGTTCTGGGCCGCCTCCTGAGAAAGTGAATACACCAGCGACCGGCTGGCAGCTTCGATGGCCACCGCTACCGGACGATCCCGCAGTTTTGGCTCCAACACGCGCTCGACTGCGACGGGAAACTCGGCGATGTCTATGTGAATGACGTTGCGTTGCATAGGTATTTAATTGCTCAGGATGACACAGATTTTCATAGACTGGCTTTTGTTTGTCCGTGCTGATCCGAGTAATCCGTGTCATCCGCGTTCCATAGGTTCCTTCTCACTTTCTCTCATCATTCAATTCTATATGCAATATAGCATTTTCCCTCCGTTGAAGCAACCAGGAAATTCACGACAGTTGCCGCCAGTACGGCAGCAGGTTTTTGATAGGAATAGTGTACTTGGCTCGGCGGTTTTAGCATGTGTTCATTTTTTACGGAGGTCATTCGCATAGAATGTTCAGTCATAGAGTAACGGTGCGAATCGTCGGCGAGTCGGGTGAAGGGATCGTTTCCACCGGAGAAATCTTGAGCCGCATCCTGCAGCAGATGGGGCAGCAATTGATGACGTTTCGCACGTATCCCGCGGAGATCAAAGGAGGACAGTGTCTTTTCCAATTGCGTTTTTCCCAGCAGCCATTGCACACGCCAGGCGATGACCCGGAAATTCTCCTGTGCTTCGATGAAAAAAGCTACTTTGAGCATGGGTTAAGAAAGCTTGACGGGATATTGATCTACAACTCGGACGATACTGCGCCGGAAAATCACCGACCGCAGTTAACCTTGGGGATTCCGTTCAACACCATCGCCCGCGATCAGGTCGGCACCACGCAATCGAAAAACATGGTGGCGTTGGGAGCCATCAGCTTTTTGCTCAATCTCGATCGGGAGATCGTGGAGAAATTAGCCCGGCAGTGGTTCGCTACCAAGGGCGAACAAACGGTGTCGGCAAACACCAAGGCGCTTCTATCCGGATGGGATTATCTGCAAGCAACTTTTAGCTATCAGCGGCCAGCCATCAGTAAAACCAAAGCCGAGGAGTCCTTGCTGCTTTCCGGCAATCAAGCGTTGGTGTTGGGCGCCTTGGCTGCCGGGTGCCGGTTTTTTGCCGGCTATCCGATTACGCCCGCCTCCGGCATTCTGGAAACCATGATCAAAGAGCTGCCCCGTTTTGGCGGCATCGGCCTGCAAACCGAGGACGAGATGGCCGCCATCGGCGCAGCCATCGGCGCGTCCTACGCCGGCAAGAAAGCCATGACTGCCACTTCCGGTCCCGGTTTTTCTTTGATGCAAGAGATGCTCGGCTTGGCCAGCATGGCGGAAATTCCGGTGGTGGTCGTCGATGCTCAACGCGCCGGACCGAGCACCGGTATGCCCACCAAAATGGAACAGGGCGATTTGCTGATGGCTATCCACGGCTCGCATGGCGAAGGGCCGCGCCTGGTTTTGGCTCTTGCTACCGTGCAGGATTGCTTTAACTTAACCGTCACGGCTTTCAATCTCGCTGAAGCCTTGCGAATGCCGGTGATCATTCTTACCGATCTGGCATTGGCGCAACGCACCGCCAGTGTTCCGGCAACGCTTTTCGATCAAGTCGAGGTGATTGAAAGGGAGCAATGGCGACCGCAGGGCGATCAGGCGTATGTTCCCTATCAGATCACGGAGACCGGCGTGAATCCCATGGCCATTCCTGGTCAAGAAGGAGGGATGTACGTTCCCACGGGCTTGGAGCATGATGTTCAAGGTCATCCCAATTATTCTCCGGAGATGCACACTCGGATGACCGCCAAGCGACATCGGAAACTGGATAAGGCCCTCAAGCTGTATCGCGGCTATGAGCTTTTTCCAGCAGGGGGGCAGGAGGCTGAAATTGGCATCATTAGCTGGGGCTCGACCGAGGGGCCGATTTTGGAAGCGATGGAGCTCTTGTCCGAGCAAGGGTTGCATGTTGCTCTGCTACAGCTCAAGCTATTGAATCCGTTACCAAAAAACACCATCCAGAAATTCGCAGCAACGTTTAAGCGTTTGGTCGTGCCGGAGCACAATTACACCGGCCAATTGGCCGAAATGGTCGAAGCGATTATCCACCGTCCGGTAGTTCGCATCAATAAGGTAGAAGGCATTCCCTTTATGCCGGGGGAATTGGCAGAGAGGATAAGCAAGGCAGGCATTATGGCTTAGTTTTCATCGAGAGATTTGTCCACGAAACACAAAGCATGCGAAAGCCTTAATTTTGATTTTGTGGCCTTTGACGCTTTCCGCGGGCAATAAGGCTTTTCCATTTTTCTTCTGCAGTTCGTTTAAGAAATTTGGGTGGTACCCTAATTTTGAAAGTCCATCAATGGCAACAGCTCTAAAAGCAAAAGATTACAAGACCGAAGTCAAGCCGATCTGGTGTCCGCGCTGCGGCGATTTCGGCATGCTCTCGGCATTGTATAAAACCTTCGAAGAATTTCAAGTCCAGCCGCATGAAACGGTGGTGGTTTCCGGCATCGGCTGCGCGGCGCGCATTCCGGCGTTCATCAACACCTACGGATTTCACGGCGTGCACGGGCGCATATTGCCCATCGCCCTGGGCGTCAAGCTTAGCAATCCCAAATTGAAAGTAATCGGCATCGGCGGTGATGGCGATGCCTTTGCCATCGGCATGGGACACTTTCCCCACGCCATTCGCCGTAATTTGGACATGCTCTACATCGTGCTGGATAATTCGGTGTATGGCCTGACCAAAGGGCAAAGCTCACCTACCTCGCCGGTGGGGCATGCAACCAAAACCAATCCCTATGGCGTGGACGGCGATCCCATCGATCCGGTTACTTTGGCGTTGGCGGCCGGTGCCGGCTTTGTTGCGCGACTCTTCACCGGCGACATGCCGACGATGCGGAGAATTTTGCCGTTGGCGTTTCGGCACAAAGGCTTTGCTTTTATCCATGCGCTTAGCCCATGCAGCACATTTTATGATACCTATGATATGTATCAGGAAATGGTCAAGCCCTTGCCGGAAAACCATAATCCCTCGGACTGGCAACAAGCCATCGCTTATGGCAAATCCCAGGAACCTTTGTACTGTGGGGTCTTCTATCAAGAAGAAAAGCCGACCCTTGATTCGCGTTACCAGCGATTGATCGCAGAAAAACATGAATCTGGATTAAGCATAAAAGAATTGGCAAAAAGCTGGAGCCGATAAGATGGCATTATGGAAGCGC
>DYKH01000149.1:0-3347 GCA_020722685.1 Caldithrix sp.
TCCTCCCTTCGGTCGGAATGACATTCATTTTTGACAGGGGCTGAACTGTTACGAAAATGGAAGTCCATGAGTTGGTTATCGAAATGAAACTGCTCGAACGCCGATTGACTCTCTACGAAGAAAAATACGGTGTGTTGAGCGAGGACTTTTATTCCGCGCTCATGTCGGGCAAATTGGCCGATTATGATGCCTACGACGAAACACGTGCCGACTTTAGCCGCTGGAAAGGCATCTTCGAGACATGGCAACGGCGCAAAGAAGCTTATCAAAAGCAACTTGATGAGCAAGAATTAGTCGAGATCTTACGCTTCCAGCCTGCCAACTAATCAACGATGAACCAGCCGAGACAGAACTAATGCTCGCTGTTAGCATGTTTGGCGCCCTGCCCATTGGGCGCCATTTAACGGAAGGAGATATTGCAATGACCAACCGAATTCTTACAGCGGTGCTTTATAGAGAAGACGATCTCTACGTGGCGGAATGCCCCGAAGTTGGAACCGTCAGTCAGGGGTATACAGTTGAGGAGGCCATCGCTAATTTGAAAGAGGCCACGGAGCTTTACATAGAGGAATTTCCTTAGCCGGAGATTGCTCGACCTCTCTTGACGACCTTTGAGGCAGCTGTCAATGCCTAAACTGCGTCGGGTGTCAGGACGGGAGGCCATCCGCGCATTGGAGCGATTGGGCTTTGTACAGGTAGGACAGCGCGGTAGCCACGTTGTATTGAAGAAACTGACTTCCGAAGGTGGAATAGGCTGTGTAGTGCCGCTGCATATTGAGCTTGCCATAGGAACCTTGCGCGGCGTGCTGAAACAAGCAAGAGTGACACCTGAGAAGTTCATGGAGAACTTAAAATACTGACATTGAATATTCTTTTGAGACCGACATTTTGACTCGCTCATCACCAAGATGATCCAAACAGTACATCTCACCAAAAAATACAACTCCTTCTTAGCAGTCGAAGATCTCAGCCTGACCGTCAATAACGAGCTTTTCGTCTTCCTGGGCCCGAACGGCGCCGGCAAAACCACCACCATCAAAATGATGACCGGCTTACTGCAGCCGACTCACGGCTCGGTCAGTATTCATGGCATCGACTTACACAAGAATCCGATACAAGCCAAACAGTGTTTTGGATTGGTTCAGGAGCAGGCCCACGTGTACGAAAAGCTTACCGCGCGTGAGTTCATCCAGTTCATCGCCAGCATCTATCATGTGCCTGTTCCAAAAGCAAATCAAAAAATGGAGCAACTTTTCGAAATCTTTGAGATCAGCGATTGGACCAATGACTTGATCGAAGATTTTTCGCACGGCATGAAGCAAAAGGTCGCCCTCACGGCTGCACTGGTGCATGACCCAAAGGTGCTTTTCCTTGACGAGCCGACCGTCGGCTTGGATCCAAAGGCGGCGCGTAACCTGAAGGAGTTGTTGCGCGGCTTGGTGAACAAGGGCAACACCGTGTTCATGTCCACGCACATTTTGGAAGTCGCGGAACGTATGTGCGACCGGATTGGAATAATTCACAAGGGCAAATTGGTGGCGCTGGGTACACTGGACGATCTGCGCGAGAAAGCGTCCATTCAATCCGGCAATCTTGAAGATGTTTTCCTCAAGTTGACGGGCTCCTCCGAAATGGCAAATGTGGCCAAGTATTTGGAGGAAGCTTAGCAGCCATGCTTTGGACCCTGCTCAGGTATCGCCTATACAGAGTTGTAAACCCCTTTACCCATGGCGGAACGATCAAGAATCGACGCCGTTTGTTAGGATTCATCGCGCCGTTGTTTTTTTCAGTCTGGATTTTCACTCAATTGCAAAGACTATTCACCACGTTCGTTCGCTTGCAGGAGCACGGTACCTCGTTGATGGGCCATTTTCTAATCACCTCTTTCGCCGGTTTGTTTGTGTTCCTAATTTTCAGTGGCATTCCGGTGGTCCTGCACTTTTTTTTCCTCTCGAAAGACACGCCTCTGCTTCTGTCCACGCCGATCAAGGAACGGACTTTGTCACAGTACAAATTCATCGAGGCGGCTGTCGCCAATTCTGCGGTGTTTTTCTATATGGGACTTCCATTCCTCGTTGCGGTGGGCATGGCCGCCAAGGCAAACGCCTTCTATTACCTTCTTTCTGCACTTGCTGCGATGGTGTTTCTGGTCAGTCCCATTGGCCTCGGCGCAGCCTTGGCTTTGCCCTTGCTGCGATTGTTTTCCGCCAAACGCGCAAAAAACTGGGCGGTGGCGGTCATGGGCATCATCTTTATCGCAATTTGGGCCGGATTTCAGTTCCTCCGGGTATCACGACTGGATGCAACCTCGCAGGATTTTGATCCAACAGCTTGGGAGGAAATCTCCAACCTGGCATCCCATCCGTCCCTGGCTTTCCTTCCCTCGACTTGGCTGGCAAAAGTCTGGATTTTTCTGTCCCAGGGCGACCTTAGCCGGGCTGCCATCCCAGGCGCCGGGCTGTGCCTTCTGTCCTTTGTGCTGTTCGTGGTTAGCACTCGAGTCGCCAAATGGGCATTGGTGAACGATTTGATTGCGAACCAGGGCAAGAACATCGCTTTCTATCGCGGCGAGGGGATGCGAAGCGAAACCACCAAGGCAAGCTCGGCGTTTGCCAATCTGCCTCTATTCGCCATGATGCAACTTGACTTCAAACTGTGGAAGCGCGATCCGCGCCAGTTCACCCATCTTTTGCTCTTTCTGGCCATGATGATTGTTTTGCCGTTTACCGCCCAAACGGATGCGCCGAACCTCGGTGAGCCATGGGGAGGTTTTTACCCCTTCCTATTCATCCTCGTCTTCGCATCGCTGATGGCTGCCGGATTGTCCGCGCGGATGATTCCTTTGGAGGGCTTTTCTTTCAGCTATCCCAAGACGGCGCCGCAGCCCATGCAAAGGTTCATTGTGGCTAAAACTCTAACCGGTTCCTTGTTGTGCGCTGTTCTTGCATTCTTGGCGACCATCCTTGTTGCCTATAGGACAGAAAGCCCGATCACCATTCTTATTGCGGTGTTTCCGGCATTGGTTGGGGCGATTCTAAGCTCCGCCGGCATTGGCAGTTACCTTGGGGCAGCTTTTGCGAAATTCGACTGGGATCATCCCAAACAAATGCTGCATGGCAGCGGCCATCTCTTACTCTCGCTGGCTACGGCTGCAACGGCTGCAATCGGTGTCGCTTTGATCCTTGCCGGGTACTATTTCTTTAATCTTGCCGTCGGACTGGCAATTTATGTTTTGTATAGCCTATCGCTGACTTTTCTCGGAACCCGACTTGCTTCCAAAAAGTTAGATAGGCTCGAATGGACGTTTTAGCATTTGGCGTGTGGCCTTGGGCTATTGGCTATTGGCT
>DYKH01000149.1:3447-10378 GCA_020722685.1 Caldithrix sp.
ATTAGCTCTTGGCGATTGGTTGTTGGCTATTGGCTATGGACCGTTGACTATTGATCGTTGAACATTGACTACTATTCAATCGCTGATGGAGTTCTTTATCAAAACGACGGTAACCAATCACAGCAACCTGTCCCCACTGCGGATGCAGGTGTCTCCTTCTGTAGCGCGATGGAGAGGAGATTTCTGTGTCCGCGGGCATGACAAGACCGGCAGGACACCCCGTGGTTGGTTACAAAGGACGGTCGTTAAAACCGATTTCCGCATCATCGCCTGATGGCCGAATCGATTCGTAAAATTGCAGCAAAGTCTCTTGGATTTCGAAAGGAAAGGAAATGGAGAAAAAAGGCAAAAATATAATCAGAGAATATGTTGAGGCTTTTGGTGTGGCCATCTTAGCCGCTTTGATACTTCGCGCTCTGGTCATTCAGGCGTTTCGTATCCCTACCGGATCTATGAAAGATACCTTGCTGGTCGGCGACTTTCTGCTCGTCAACAAATTCATCTATGGCGCGCAAACACCCACCCGAATTCCCATCGCCGACATCAAACTGCCTTCCGTTCGCTTCCCGGCTTTGACCAAACCCAAGCGCGGTGAGATCATTGTTTTCAAATACCCTTGGGACGAAAAGTTAGATTACATCAAACGCTGCATTGGCGTTCCCGGAGACACGCTGGAATTGCGCGAGGGCGTCGTATACATCAACGGCAAGCCAGAAGGAAAAATGACATTCATAGAAAAGAAATTTGACGCCTCCGAAGGTTATTATGTGAACTATTATCGGGTGGACACTGATTACGGCCTAAGTTACACCATCCGTCACTACGCCGATTCCAATCGCCGCTTTGACAACTACGGTCCCCACGTTGTCGGTCCAAACAGCCTCTTTATGATGGGAGACAACCGCGATAACAGTCAAGACAGTCGCTACTGGGGGGACATGCCCATGAAAAACATCGTCGGCAAGGCCATGGTCATATACTGGTCTTGGGACAAGAATGAAGCCTTGTGGAAGATTTTCAGCAAAGTGCGCTGGAATAGAATATTTGGCTCCATCCACTAACGTATGCACGAGGTCGCTCTCTACATTCACTTCCCATTCTGTAACAGCAAATGTATCTACTGCGACTTTTACTCGATTATTCAACTCGACAAGAAACCGCGGTATCTGAACGCCCTGCGGCGAGAGATCGAGCTTTATCGGCAGAACCCCGCTTTTGCCGGCTCTCAATTATCAACATTGTATTTGGGCGGCGGAACCCCTTCCCTTCTAACGATGGAGGAGCTGAAACACCTCTTGCATTGGGTTTCCGACGGCTTCTCTTTTGCGCCGGACATAGAAATCACCTGTGAAGCCAATCCTGGAACTTTAACCGCCAATCGTTTGACTGGATACCGGCAGGCCGGTGTGAACCGCTTGAGCATCGGTGTTCAGTCATTCAACGACAAGGAGCTGCGTCAGCTAAGCCGAATTCATACAGCCCGTGATGCGGAAGCGGCGCTCAAAAAAGCCGGAACGGCTGGATTTGAAAATCTTGGGATCGATCTCATCTTTGGCATTCCTTATCAAGACCTGAATTCTTGGGAATTCACCTTACGAAAGGCCATCGAGCTATCCCCTCAGCATCTTTCCATGTACGGCTTGACCATCGAGTCAGGAACGCCGTTGGCTCGAGCCATCAACGAGGGAAAGGTAACAAGATGCGATGAAGAGCTGGAACGCGAAATGTACTTGTGCGGCAAACAGGTGCTGGAAGCCGCCGGCTATGAACACTACGAAATCTCTAACTTTGCCAAGCCAGGACACCGCTCCCGCCACAATCAAAGATATTGGGATGGAAGTCCGTTTCTCAGTCTTGGCCCATCCGCGCATTCTTTTGATGGCAGCAAGCGGTGGTGGAACAAAGCGGACCTTACGGCCTATTGCGAACAATTAGAAGCGGGAGTCTTACCCGTCGAGGGATCGGAGATTCTCGCCGATCAACAAAGAATGCTGGAAATGATCATGCTCGGACTTCGTAGGCGGGAGGGAATTGATTTGGCGGCCTGGCAAGAATTGTCCGGCCGCAGTTTTCTTTCCGACATGGCCAAAGTTATTGACGGGCTCGGAGGCATAGACGAAAAGGCAAAGCCTTTCTCCGAATCCCCAGCCGGAAAGCTGCTGACATTGCAGGACGGCAAGCTTTGCCTGACCCGTGAAGGACTGTTATTGTACGACTCCATCTCTGGCCAATTCGCCGGCCGCGATGGCGATCCTTTTTAGCAGTGTGAGACTCGTGCCTTGGAAAATCAACTTGAATACTTGATCGGCTTTCATCTACAAAATCATACTAAAGTACGCCTCCATGATGTCTACAAACTGCTGCATCAGGGCGTCTTTGGACCCAGGCACTTGCTGCGAAATCCCGAGTCGGCGCGCAGCTACTTGCAAGAAGAATGGGACGCCATTGAAGCAGCCGGCGCAGAAGCGCTGACAGAGCCTGTTTCCATTGATGGCAAGATTATTAGGATTAATTTGCGGCCGTTCAAAGCCGGCGGCGGCAAATGTGAAAGCCTGTGGGAAGCTCTGTACAACTCAGCGACGATCATCCGACCGGACAAGGAACAGTTTCGCAAGCTTTGGCAGCAGCTTATCGATTTGTGCGAACAAAAGAGGCTGCCTTTTTCCGCTGATGAAGCAGAAAGGCTGAAGATGGAAATGTCAGCTCAGGGTTACCCCGCGTTGCATCATTCAAAGGAGTACCAGCAAGCCAATAAACCGGCTTATCGAGTCGTCCTCCAAACAGAATGGGAAAAACGAACATCACAGCGTTAGCTTGTCTGTCCCGACAGTAGGTAGTCTGTGGTTAGGAAATGCTTCTCCGTGTCTCTGAGCCTCCGTGGCAAGACACTCGTTAAATCAGCAAAGAGGAATTCAAATGGGAAAGACATTTGCGGAAAAAATACTTGGTAAGAAGGCGGGGAAGGAAGTTGTCCCAGGCGAAATTGTGGAAGTCAAGCCGGATGTTGCCATGAGCCATGACAACACCGCGGCCATCGCCAAAACCTTCCGGGAAATCGGCGTGAGCAAGATAGACGATCCAAATCGGCATGTGATCGTTTTAGACCATTGCGTTCCTGCCGCCAACGAGAAATTCGCCCAAAACCATAAAGAGATTCGACAGTTTGTCAAAGAGCAAGGCATCCCCCATTTTTACGATGTGCATCGGGGCATCTGCCATCAGGTCTTGCCGGAGGAGGGCTTTGCCTTGCCGGGAACCCTCATGGTCGGCAGCGATTCCCACAGCACCACCTACGGCGCTTTCGGAGCTTTAGCCACCGGCATCGGGCGCAGCGAAATGGCGGTGATCTTTGCCACCGGCAAGATTTGGCTGCGCGTGCCCGAAACCATGAAGATCGTGGTGAAAGGAACGCTTCCCAAGGGCATTTCCTCCAAAGACGTGATGCTAAAGATTATGGGCGATCTCAGCGCCGATGGCGGCTTGTACAAATCTGTCTGGTTCACTGGTCCGACGATTGCCGAGATGAGCGTTGCCAGCCGTATGGTTCTCACCAATATGGCCGTGGAATTCGGCGCCAAGAACGGCTATATGGAGCCGGACCAGAAAACTCTCGATTATCTGAAGAATCGCGCCCGCGCTGAATTCGAGATCGTTCGCTCCGACCCGGATGCCCAGTTCGAAAGCGTGGTGGAATTCGATGTCAGCAATCTGGAGCCGCTGGTCGCCTGTCCGCATACGGTGGACAACGTTCATTCCGTTTCAGAAGTCAAAGGGACCAAGCTCGATCAAGTTTTCTTTGGCTCGTGCACTAACGCCCGGTTGGAGGACTTTGAGATCGTGGCCAATGTTATGCGCGGTAAAAAAGTCCATCCTTCGGTACGGATGATCGTCATACCCGCCTCCAATCAGGTGTTCATGGAAGCAATGGCTAAGGGCTACATTCAAGACCTCGCTCAGGCCGGCGCGACCATCGTCAACAGCGGTTGCGGCCCGTGTATGGGTAATCACGAAGGCGTGCCGGCACCAGGAGAGCGAGTCCTAAGCACATCCAACCGCAACTTCCGCGGACGCTTTGGCAGCAAAGACGCTGAAGTGTACTTGTGCAGTCCATTGACTGCGGCTGTCAGCGCGTTGAGGGGGGAGATTGCGGATTTTCGAGAGATGTTGTAGGAGGAGAGTTAAGAGTGGTCAAGCATGGTCAAGAGTGGTCAAGAGTGGTCAAGAATGGTCAAGAGTGGTCAAGAGTGGTCAAGAATGGTCAGGAATGGTCAAGAATGGTCAAGAATGGTCAGGAATGGTCAAGAATGGTCAAGGGTTGTCAAGATTGGTCAAGTGTAGTCAAGCGTAGTCAGGCATCGTCAATGATCCTTTGCAACGTTGAGGAATAACTTCGGGGAGGCAGAAATTAACAAGATAACCGACTTTCATGAGTTGGAAGTCTACCGCCTGGCAGAAGATCTGGCAAATTGGATTTATGAGATCACCGATAGGTTCCCGACGGAAGAAAAGTACGGCTTGATCTCGCAGCTTAGAAGGGCAGCGATTTCCATTGGCGGAAATTTAGCTGAAGGTTTTGGTCGCTATTTTTTCAAAGAAAATAAGCTTCATTGCTATTATGCACGCGGCTCCTTGCTGGAAGTAAGAAGCTATCTTCTGTTCAGCCGAAGGAGAAACCTAATCACTAAAGAACAGTTGGACAAGTTTGAAAGGGACTATCTTACCCTAAAAATCAAGCTTAATAACTACATTGCGTCCATAGGCCGCACGCTTGACGGATCTTGACAACTCTTGACCATTCTTGACAACGGCTTGACCGCGAATATCCGAATCACTCACAATGGAGCACATCAATGTCTAAGATCATCGGCAGAATTTGGAAATACGGCGATGACGTCAACACCGATGTCATCTTTCCGGGGAAATATACTTACACGGTCACCGATCCCAAGGAAATGGCCAAGATTGCCATGGAGGATCTGGATGCGGAGTTTGCCAAAAAGGTGCAGCCGGGAGACATCGTAGTCGGCGGCAAAAACTTTGGCTGCGGCAGCTCGCGCGAGCAAGCGGCCTTTTGCTTAAAGTATGCCGGCGTGGGTGCGGTGGTGGCCCGGTCTTTTTCACGGCTTTATTTTCGCAACTGCATCAACGCTGGTTTGCCGGTTATCACCATTCCCCAGTCGCCTGACATCTTTATAAAAGGCGAAACCGTGGAAATAGATCTTGGGACTGGGACGTTACACTGCCAAACCGGGGAATTCCGTTTCCCGCCACTCCCGGAAGCAGTCATTGGCATTTTCAATGACGGCGGGCTGATTCCTCATACCAGGAAAGTATTGGGATTTGAATAATCGAACCCTTCAAATGGAGTGCACGACAACATGAACACTAGCCAATTTGCCATGTCGGAAGCCATCCGCGCAGCATACCGCCGCGGCGAAGACGACGAGGCTATGGAGCCCATTTGCGCGATCAATGGTGGCGGCAAGCCGATCGGCCGCATCCAAAACGGCGATTATGTCATCTTCTTTGATATTCGTGGTGAACGAGAGATTGAACTGACCGAAAGCTTTACCGATCCCAAGTTCCGACATTTTCCGGTGCAAGAAAATCTGCGCACCCATTGGGCAACGATGATAGAATATGATCCTAAATTGGATGCCCGCGTAGCCTTTCCACCTCTTAGCCAGATCAAAAATACCCTCACCGAAGTGGTCACCAGCTCAGGCAGAAAAGTTTGCAAAGTCTCGGAAACAGAAAAGGCCATTCACGTCACTTTTTTTATGAACGGGAAAAGACAGGAGGCTTTTGCCGGGGAGTCGCACATCGGCATCGAATCCCGCAAGGACATTCACAGCTATGATGAGTGTCCGGAGATGATGGCCAAAGAAGTGGCGGATGCGACCATCGAAAAACTGCACGAGGATGACGACCTGATCATCACCAACTTTGCCAACATCGACGTTCTGGGCCACATCGAAAATGAAGCCGCCATTCTCAAGGCCGTGAATACCGTCGACACTCAAGTCGGACGGGTTCTTGAAGAGGCAAGGCGGCTCGGTGTAACAACGCTCATCACCTCCGATCACGGCACTGTGGAGAAATGGCTCTATCCCGAGGGCGCCATCGATACCGGTCACACCAACAGCCCGGTGCATTTTATTTACGTCGATCCGACTGATCGCAGCAGCGTAAGCCTCCGCTCCGGCGGCAGTCTCATCGACGTGGCGCCGACCATCCTGCAGCTCATGGGAATCGAAAAGCCAAAAGAAATGACCGGCTCCAGCCTGATTCAGGGCAAGGCGCCGACCGCCAAACGGGTTCTATTACTTATCACCGATGGCTGGGGTCATAACGACAGTGACTATGGCAATTTGATCTTAAAAGCCGAGACACCCGTCATCGATAAACTAAAAGCAACTTGCCCAAACGTCCTCGTCAAGGCCAGCGGCGAGGCCGTAGGATTGCCGGAAGGAACAGTGGGCAACTCGGAATCCGGTCACATGCACATCGGCTCAGGGCGTGTTCTGCCTTCTGACCGCGTGCGTATCCAACAAGCCATTGACGACGGCTCGTACTATGAGAATGAAGCTTTTCTCTGGGCGATGCGAGGCGCCAAGCGGGACGGCACTGCATTGCATCTTTTGGGCATTATCAGCTTTTTCAGTTCGCATGGCTCTATCGACTACCTGATTCATTTGCTGCGCATGGCGAAGAAAGAAGGGCTGGGAAAAGTGTACATCCACGGCCTCTTGGGCCGGCGCGGCGAGCGTCCCGAAAGCGGCGCCCGCTACACGCGCAAAGTGGAGGAAGAAGCCGCGGCTCTCGGAGTCGGCTGGTTTGTCTCCATCATCGGCCGGCATTGGGCGCTGGACCGCGAATTCAATTGGGATCGTATCGAGAAAACCTATCGATGGCTGGTTTATGGCGAGGG
>DYKH01000149.1:10478-12181 GCA_020722685.1 Caldithrix sp.
GTCGCTTGCGATGAGCGCTCCAATGCCGAAATCGTCGTTCCTGTTTTTGACCAAACCGGCTCCCTCCGCGCCGTGCTAGATGTGGACAGCGAACAGCTCAATGACTTTGATGAAACGGATGCCAAAGGATTGGAAAAGATTGTGGGACTATTGTCAGGTATTTGGAAAGATTGAACAGGGTCCTGAGCATCTCGAAAAGCCTCGTCGCGCACAAACACTCCCCGGATTAACGATCAAGTGTTTTTCTAAAGTCTCTTCTCGCCCGCGGAATTTCGCGATCAACACATAACTGGCAGATTATGAGTATTTCGACTGGAGTCTGTTCGCTGTTTTCAACGTTTCCCACCGACAGAAAAACTCAGGCCGTGTTGTAAAAGAAGTGATCGGAGCAGAGATGTAGGATTAAGTAAAAGGGCTGATAGCAGGGCCCAAAGCGCAGGGCAATTAGCCTACTCTGTTGTGTCATGACATGCCCTCATAGATGAGCAAGCTCGCCTGCTCCACTACGTTCAATACATCACAATCTCTTTCCTTCCACCCATTTCGTGGTCCTCATTTAATCAAGAGCATTTTTTGCGCACGCCTATGTTGATCGAATTGGAGAATTGCTAGATACACGCCGCTGGAATATTGGCTCCCATTAAATTCCACTTGGTACCTACCTGCGGTTCGGAGGTCTTGAACCAACTCTAGCACCTCTCGGCCGGCCACATCATATACTTTTAGGCTGACAAGGCCATCTGTCGGCAATTCATACGCCAAAGTAGTAAAAGGATTGAAGGGATTGGGATATGCAGACAAAGCAAAGTTTATGGTGTTTTGATTAGCCTTTGGTTCTAGAAGTTGTACTTCTGGTTTCTCTGGATTACCTTTTATCAGATAACCACGAACCCAGGCAGTATTGGATGGTTGAGATTTTGGTGATTGGTCCGTATAAGCTTTTGCGTAATAGTAGTAGCGATTACCATTGGGATTAATAACAACATCATAATCGGTCCAATTCGTTGCGGTAATACCAGATGCCACACACGAATACGATCCCCAATTTTCTTTGCGGTATATTTCATACTTAAAACTGACACCTATTGGATCCGAAGGACTATTCCAAGTAAAATGCGGATACTGGCCTGTTTGAGAAGCGTTGGTACAGGTGAAATCACGGGGTGGCGTCGGTTGCAGGTATTCGGGATGATCATATAGATTGAGGTAACTTATAGTGCCACCGGACGATCTGTCATAGAAATAGTCCTCCAGATAATCATAAACAATATGGACATCGCCGAGAAAAACATAACCATAGGTCTCCACTTCAAACGACGCTTCCTTGCCTTCATTGGTTACTTCTATGGTATAGCTCATACACCATCCTAACGAAGGCATCCCCCAATCAGTACCTCCATCTGTATGCCAACCAAATGAATCAGACTGAGTATCGCCCTTAATTTTAATGGATGATGTTTGCCAATCCGGATTCTGACTATCTATAAGCTTATTTGTCGGGTTCCAGATAGGCGTCGCCTCTGCAGTTGCCTAAAATTCAACGGTTGCGCCATCCGTATTCTCTGTGTGCATGAAAATTTCTAAAGACGGCGCATCCGGGCTGATCTGAGCCTTGCTTTCCAAGACAATAAGCAATACCATCCCTATAAATAATTTAAGATAGCGTGTCATGGCCGGTACTCCTTCATTAATTGTCTATTCGA
>DYKH01000150.1 GCA_020722685.1 Caldithrix sp.
CCGTCCCATCCATCCACCCATCCAGCGTTCCAGCCATCCATTCTTTATCGCTGTTTTTTAGTTTGAGCCCTTGACTTTTGCCCCTGCATAATATATAATATGGCATAATAACAGACAATAAGAGCCATACGGAGGACATGACATGGATCTTGAAAAACCAGAAAGAGGACCGAAAGGATGCGTCCAACGCCTGCGGAGGGTCTTCACGCTGATCGAGCTACTGGTCGTCGTGGCTGTAATCGGGATACTCGCAGCCCTGCTCCTGCCGGCATTGCAGCAGGCGCGCGAATACGCAGGAGCCATTACTTGCGTGAACATGCTCAAACAGCACGGACTGATAATAATGATGTATGCATCCGACAACAACGATGTCCTGCCGGGCGCAATAATTGGAGAACCCGAACGTCCACACAATACGGCCGAATGGGAATATCTCTTCTCGCATAAGTTGCCGAGCGGCATGAGCATGTTCGACTACTACGGCAAGGATCCAAACGTTGACACCGAGAACGGCTGGGGAATAGCCCATCAGGAGAACTACAACACAAAGTCCTGGAAGGCGACGGTGCAGAACTACTGCTGCCCAACCTTTGTTAGAAGGTGGAGAAACGACTCCATCACATTCTATGAAACGGCACACCCAGAGAGGGAGGCTCCATATAGGCGTGGCTACGTCCATGCGTTCAGCACCGATCAAGCAACATGGAGACCCTACCACGGCTCGCCCGGTTGGCTTAAGACAAGTCGCATAGGCACGATGCCATGGTCGGACACGACTGGATGGAGAGACCATTGGGCGGAGAGGGCAAGGCCCACGCAGCTTGTCTTTATATGCGACTACAAGTTCACAAGAGGCTTCGGCGACCAGGTCGTTCCCTACCACAAGGGGAACGGGCACAAGATTGGTTATGGATATCTCCTCGCGGATGGCTCGGCCAAGAACACACAGAGATTCAGCGCAGACTCTGGTGGCTGGGACAACAGGCCCGGCTGGGTTCTGCCGAAGACTTGGTAGGAATTTCTTGGCCAACTCCGATATTCGTGTTAGTTTATGTCCTCTGGACCGGACACGGGAAGAAAAATGGAGAGACAAGTGAATAAACAAATCAAAGGAGCCAACCGCACAAGTTCCCCCAGGATAGTGGAACTTCTCAAGCAAACCCCTTTGGACAGGAAATCAGACGAGCCGCTATACAGGCAAGTGGGCAAACGCATAATTGCGCTGATCAGGAAGGGAGAACTTCGCCCCGGAGATATGCTGCCTTCCATATGGGAGATGGACTACATCATATACCCAGGGATCGGCAGAGTCACCATTGTCAACGCTATCGCGGCACTGGTGCGCGACGGACACCTGCTGGCCAAGCATGGCAAAGGCTATTTCGTGAACAAACCATACGAGGAGAAAACCCGCGTCGGCCTCGTCCTGCCGCTCTTCTCCGTCTATCTCCAGATTTATGCAAAATTCGCGGCCAGACTCCAAATCGGGACAGAAGAGATGGGCCACCGCCTATGGGTCATGAATTCCAATGAAAACTCCCGCGATTTCATCGAGGCCTGCGAGGAGCTCGTCTACAAGTGGGGCGCAAAGGCCATCGTCGCAGTCCCGCCATACGACCGGGAGAAAAGGCACAAGGTGGACAGGCACTGCCTCTCATACCTGAAGAAACTCAATGCCTCCGGCCTCGTTGACCATGTGATTGTATTCGACAGGAAAGTGGAAGACGGATTCGTCTCGATATATCAGGACAGGCAGGCAGGCAGAAAGCTCCTCCTGGAGGCCGCGGCGGCAAAGAAAGTCCGCAAGACCGTCTTCCTCATGGACAGCGGCTACAGTGCGCAGGAACGGAAGGAGCTCGTGGCATTCGGCAGAAATCTCGGCATCGAACTGTCCTTCGAAAAAAAATTGCTCTGCAAAGACATGTCCGGCATCGAAGGAATGGCAATGTCGGGGGTCGAGGCCGTCTTCACCGACGGTGACATCTTCGCGACCAGAATCATGGGCATGGCGGGCGGGAAACCCCCATTCCGGGTAACAGGATACGACGCGACAAACTACGCGGCACTGCATAAGCCGCCCATAACAAGCGTTGATCCGGGGCTCTGCGATGGTGCGGATTTCATCCTTAAATACATGAGGGGGGAAGTTCCAGCGACGACCAGGACATACGTGATGAAGCCAAAACTCGTCGAGGGCGAGACATTCTGAATTTGCAATTACCTCAGGTCAACAATAAATAAGGGAGCGCAAGGTGGCAATGAGTATTCAACGAAAAAACAAAATCTTCCGCCTGATCCTGAACAAGGCCCTGTTCCTGGCCTTTCTCCTGCCCGCACCAGTATCGTTCTCACAGGAGACGAAAGGCTCGTTCAGCATCATCGTCCTTCCCGACACCCAGAACTACGTGAAATATCCAGGCGCGGAAAAAAAATTCGCATCCCAGACGAAATGGATATCGGACAACAAGGACACGCTGAACATCGAATTCGTCGTCCACGAGGGCGACATCACGGACAACAACAGCGAAGAGCAATGGGAGAAGGCCAAGGAATGCATGAAGACCCTCGACGGAATCGTGCCATACGCCATTTGCGTTGGCAACCACGACATCGGACACAGCGCACCGAAAGGCGTTTCGCTGATCGAGGAATACTTCCCGGAGTCCTCCTTCGAGGGTTCTCCCTGCTGGGGTGGAAAAATGCCCGGGCAGAATTGCTTCTGGCATAAATTCAAAGCGGGAAAGAACAAATTCCTGGTAGTCAGCCTCGACCTAGGCGCAAGCGACAAGATGCTCGAATGGGCCGACGGCATCCTCGCCGCAAACAAGGACCGCAAGGCCATCCTGGTCACACACGAGCTCCTCGACCAGGACGGGAAATTGTCGAACAAGGACACCAAGAAGAATGCGACGGCCTATGGCCAGCATCTCGACGGCAGCCCGCGCAACACCGGCGAGGAGATCTGGAAAAAGCATATCGCCAAACACAAAAACTACATCCTCGCCCTCTGCGGACACTACAACGGGATTGCATCGAGAACGGAGATGAAGGGCGATAACGGAAACACCGTCCACATCGTCATGGCCAACTACCAGTATTCCGAAGGCGGAGGCAATGGATTCCTCCGAATCATGAAATTCGACCAAGACGCCGTCCAATGCGATGTCTCGACATATTCACCATTCCTCGACAAGTTCTGGAAGGACGAGAAGAACGATTTCATTGTCAAATGGGGAAAACCATGAAGAAAATATTTACGCTCATCGAACTCCTCGTTGTCATCGCCATCATCGCAACCTGATTCCAAGCGCCCCCCGCATGAAAAAAGGAGCTGGCCTGTGAAAAAACTGATGCCCGTCCTCGTCGCCTTGTCCCTGGCATCCTCCAACGGAGCGTCCGCGAACACTGACAGCGATACGTCGCTTCTGGAGCATTCGATCAGGCCGATAAGCGAAAACATCGTCGAGATAAGACTGGTGAATCTTGTCTTGAGGAAGCCCGGCAAGGACATCTCCGCAAATCAGATCGTCGTCAGAAGCAAGGACGACGGGAACTACGCGCAGGGGAGGAATCCATCAAGGTTGTTCTGCTGGATACGCCCGGCCAGATTCTCCATAAGAAAGAACCTGAACATCAAGTTCACCCATCTGTTCATGACCCTTCCTTCACCAATGCGCGAAGGCTCTTTCTACGAAGTTTCAATGAACGGTGTCAAATTCAGACCATTGAACGTGGACGATGGGAAGCTGGTCGGGGGGGCCGAGGCCGAAGCCCCGAACCTTGCGTTCACTTGGAGCGACAAGGCTTTCCGTAGCACCGCCATGCATGTGAACCAGGCCGGCTACCTTCCCGACGCCGCGAAATTCGCATATCTTACGCAATATCTCGGAATTGAAATTGGAGGAAAGGGTGAGAAAGCCTCCGCCGACTTCAGCGCCTGCAAGGAGTTCTCGTTGGTCTCCTCCGAAAACGTCTCGCAGGAATTCTTCAAGGGAGGCGTGAAGCTCAGCCCGCTTTGCGGAACCCCCGATGCACCAGCCCCGGACAAACTCAGCGAATCGGTCGCATGGGAATTGGATTTCTCCGATTTCAAGACCCCCGGTAGCTACCGCATCCACGTGAAGGGTGTCGGACTTTCCTTCCCGTTCCGGATCGCGGAAGATGTCTACAACGAAGTCCGTGGAACCCTCCTGCGGGGCGCATACCACCAGCGTTGCGGGACCGCCCTCGACCCCAGGCTCACGCGCCATGTCCATCCGCCATGCCACATTGATGATGCAAGAATTCCGAAACTGTCGGAATACAAGAAGGACGACCTTGATTTTTACCCCCAAAACGAAGGGGCCGTCCTGAACTGCTCCAAAGGACATCACGATGCCGGAGACTATGGAAAATACGTGGTAAACGGCTCTCTCTTTGCGGAAGCCCTCCTCGCTCCCTTCGATGCCTGCCCCGACAAATCGTCCTTCGACTCCTCCCCTCTGCCGGAGGCCGGAAACGGAGTCCCAGACATGCTCGACGAAGTGAAATGGGAGCTCGACTGGATTTCAAACATGCAGGACCCTGCCGACGGCGGGGTGCATATAATCGTGAAGCCCGATCCGGTGATGAGCTACGAGGATTCGATCCCGGGACAGCCTAGTGCCAAGTTCGCCAAACAAAGATCCCTGTGGTGGAAGGACCTCGCCGCAAGCGCGTCGTTCTCCGCGATTCTCGCAAAGGCCTCACGACTCGAAGCCTTCAAAAAAGCATTCCCGAAAGAGTCCGGAATTTACCTTGACAAGGCGCGCAAGGCATGGGAATTCTGTATGGCACATGCCGAGAAGGACGGCTCGCCCGGAGATGGCGTCGGTGGACACCATTATGGAGAATTCATGAAAACCGTTGACGAGCATTGCTGGATGGCCGCGGAACTCTGGCTCGCGACAGGAGAAGAAAAATACCACGCCTATTTCCTCAAACACCACAAGCCTGAACAAGGCTGGCAATGGGGATGGTGGCCATTGAGGGAGGCATCCGGAGCAGCAACAAGGGCGTATGTCTTCGGCACAAGGGAAGGCAAGGATGCCGCGATGCTCAAATCCTGCCGCGACGCATTGCTCAAGGCGGCTGAGCAAACCATGTCATGGCAGGCGAGCTGGACCACAAAATGCTCCTTCTCCGACGCCGCGTTCAAGTACGGCAGATGGGGATGGTATTTCCTCTCCGACATATCAAGTTTCGATTTGCTCCTCGCGGCGGAAATGATCAAAAATGAATCCCCCGACAAGGCAAGACAATACAGGCAGGCGGCTCTCTTCAACGCCGACCAGGAGCTCGGAAACAGCGCCGACGACGTCTGTTCCTTCACGGGCATCGGCTTCAAAAGACCGGTGGACCATGTCCACCAGCAAAGCCGCTACGACGGAATTGTCGAACCAATCCCCGGAATCCCCCTCGGCTTCCATCCTTGCGGATACAACCGCGGAATGTCCGACCGCCAACTCATGGCCTCGTTCACATTCGGCGGATTACCGGTAGCATACAGATACGTGGACTGCTGGAACATCGAGCAGGAATTCACCGTGCCAATCCTGGGGAAAAGCATTTCCACCTACGCCATGCTCTCAAGCCCGCGTATGCAGAAAACGGGCGCCCCGGAACTGAGGCTCACCGCCAACAACGCCGCAGGAACAGTCTGCGGAGTAGTCCCCTTCAAGGTGGATTTCAAGGCCGACGCCAAAGCAGCAACCGGCAAGAAAATTGTCAGATATTATTGGGATATTTCGAACGAGGAATTCGCATGCGAAAAGGAGTTCAGCTACATCTTCAAGACACCTGGCATTTACAAGGTGTTCTGCACGGCAAACGACAGCTGCGGCCACATCGCATACAAAAGCCTGACAATAAAAGTGAAGCAAAGAGAAGAGGAATTGCCGAACAAAGGCGAAGCTTTTTCACAAACGGCTGAAACCAGTCTCCACTTCAAATTCGACGACGGCCTGGGAGACTCGGTCTCCGGCCTGGCAAGCGCAACCTTGAAAGGCCATGCCGCGCTGAGCGATGAAAATCTGCTCTGGATGAAAAAACCGGCCGGAAAATCTGTCAAAGTCGGCCATGCCGAAGATGGAATCGAAATCGAACTGCCGGAAAACCTACTCAACAACGACAAGGTCGCATCATTCAAGATCGAAGCGATGATCAATTATCAGGACGACATCCCGAGAGGACAGGGACACTCCGAAATATTCCTGGTTTACGCAAGCTGGGATGCCATGCTCGGATTGAAAAAAGACACATGGGCGGGCAAAAGCCTGCAAGGACTCGGAGAACTCTCCAAGGATGCAGAAATAGAAAAACGCTGGCAGAAAATATTCAGCCCGGCGCCCGGCTGGAGAAAATTCGCGATCGGATACGAGGCTGACAGCGGAACAGCATCCATCTCCTCGGAAAACGGAAAACTCGAGTTTCCACTCAAAATCAATCCCAATTCAAAAGCCAAAAACTTCATCAGGATCGGCGGATTCATAGGCCATATTGACGAAGTCAGGATAGACGTCAAGTTCAAGCAGTAAAACAAAAAGAAGGGGGTTCGAATGAAATCAACAGCCGCGCCACTAGCCATACTGTTTCTCCTCGTCCAGTCTCTCGCCTATGCCGCTCCACACTATCTCGACATCTCGGGCGCCGCCAACACCCCCATAGAGGACGACGGCATCGCCGGCAACGGCAAGGGAGGCTGGAGCGACGAAGGCATAAACGACATGTTTATCTATCCAGCGCCGGAAGGCGGAGAAATCGCGCGCAACGGATACAAATTCAAGCTCCTGCCTGTCGGCCCCGGCAAGAACACCGTGATCATGCTAAAGGGCTCGGATGATTCCTTCGCAAAACCGGAAGAAGCAAAGATAGCCGTCCCCAGGGTCAAGGCGGCCTTCATGTATGTGCTCCAGAACGCGGTGAAGCAGCCAAAGGGGCAGGAGAAGAATTTCGTCGTCGCGAACTACACGATTGAGTATTCCGACGGAACAAAACACTCTTTCCCAATCCGCGACGGCATGGAAATCCGCCAGTGGTGGACAAGCTCGTGGTGGGACAACGGCGGCGAAAAGGCATGGCCGTTCCTGGTGGGCGGCAACCTCTACAGCCAGAAATGGAAGCAATACATCGGCATCTGGGCGACACAGCTCGCAAACCCCCATCCGGAAAAGGAAATCACCGCAGTCATATTGAAATCCGAAAGGAAATCTGTCCCGGCAATATGGGCGATAACGCTCGACAACGACGACTACTACAAGTCGCCGGACATCAAAAAAGACTACATCAGACCACCCGACGCACCCCAGGGATATTTCGACGCGAAGCAGGCCGTGGAAAACAAAAAAATATTCGAGGCCATGAAAAGACAGGGGCACGCCAAAGGTCTACGCAAGGTCGAAATTGTCAGCAACGACATGGTCGCAGTGACCATTGATGCCGTCATCGCCGGCGGAGCCGGAATGGCGAACGAAAAGGCGGCAAAGCTACAGTCCCCGGACAACTTCTCCATCACCTCGAAAAATTCCACCGATGCGAATTTCGCAAACGGCGTCAAGCCTCTCTCCGTCGGGAGGCAGAGCCTGAAGTTCGACACGGCGGGCATCGAGGACTTTCCTCTCGTGCAGATATACTGGCACACTTACTATCTCAAGATTCCGCCCATGAAGAACGGAGTGGAATACTCGGTGAAGGTCTCGGGGCTGGACAACGCCGAAATCTCCGAGCTGGACTTCAATTTTGGCGACAAGGTCGCCACGCCGTCCATAAAAGTGAACCAGGCCGCCTATTTCTCGGGATCGAATGCGAAATTCGCATACCTCGGCTGGTGGGCTGGAGATTCGGGGGCCGTTGATTTCTCGAAATTCAAGAAATTCAAGGTCGTCTCGGACGACTTCAAAAACACCGTCCTCGACGGGGACATAACCGAAAGAAAAGGCTCCGGACAAAAAGTCATGGAGGCGGACGTCAGCGGCGAAATCGTCTACGAAATGGACATTTCAAAACTCCGGAATCCGGGCAGGTACCGCGTCGTGGTCCCGGGGCTTGGCGCATCTTCCCCTTTCGGAATCGGCAGGAACGAATTGTTCAGGATATATCAAACTGTCCTGCGCGGATTCCTCTTCCAGCGCTGCGGATACGAGCTGAACGAATCCTTCTGCCGCTTCAATCATCCGGCATGCCATCTGGCAAACTACGAGTCGGGCAGTCTCGTCCATGGCGTCAACGAGAAAATCGTTGACGGCAAGGCCGTCATCCAGACGAATCCATCGAAAAAGGGAGAGGCTATCCGCGAATTCCGCGGCGGCTGGCACGATGCCGGAGACTACGACCTCTTCTACTCGCATCTCATGTCCGCCTCCAAGATGCTCATCGCATACGAATTCGCCCCGCAGGCGTTCAAGGACGGAGACGCAGGATCGCCGGAGGGCGGCAACAATATCCCCGACATCCTTGACGAAGTTGAATGGGGGCTGAAATTCTACGCCGACAACCAGCAGCCTGACGGCGGTATCTTCGCGGGAAGGGCGAACGAAGAGGACTACGGATACAAGGAATGGAAGACGGAGTTCGCAAAGTGGAAGGAGAAAAAAACGGAATGGAAAAAATACGGGACCCTGCCGCCGTTCGGAAACTTCTTCCCATGCTGCGGATCCTGCGACACCTTCGCCGCCGTCGCAGCGCAGGCGTCGCGGGCATTCGCCAAAATCGCACCCGACAAGTCCAAAAAATATCTTGGCCAGGCCGAAAAAGCCTATGAATGGGCCAGAAAGAACTCCGACGACGAATACGCCCGCGAAGGGATCAGCTACGGCAGAATAGAATGGAAAAAGGCGTGGATATGGGCCGCCTCGGAAATGTTCAAGACCACGGGAAAACAGAAATACAACGACGACGTGGTCAAGCTCGCCACCGACAAGGAAGACCCCTTCAAGAGCCACTGGTCGCAGACAGGCTCCATTCCATTCTTCCAGTTCGCATACGCATCCTGCGAAAGGCCGGGCACAAACCAGGATGTGAAAAAGAAACTTTCGGACAACATAGTAAAATCCGCGGAAGGAATCCTGAAGAACAACGACAAACGCGCCTACAGGATGGGCAGCGGAAAGGAGAGCGGAGGCTGGGGCTCGATAGTCGGAGGCGGCGCCTACGGACAGACCTGCGTCATGGCATACATACTGAGCAAACGCAGGGAATTCCTCGATGCCGCATCGGTAAACGCCGACTACCAGCTCGGGGCCAACCCCCTCTCGCGCTCCTTCATCAGCGGCCTCGGCGAAAGACCAGTCATGCATCCGGAACTCCGCAGCCCTCTCTACGACAAGAACGGCATCCCCGCAGAGGGCATACCAGTGTTCGGACCGGGCGGAAACGAAAACAGCCTCGGTGAATGCTTCCCGGCCAAAGTCCCCGTCTGGAGACGATGGATAGACAACCGCGTTTCGGCTCTGCACTGCGAATTCACCGTCGGAAGCACACAGGGAGAGGCGATTCTGCTCTACGGAGTCCTGCTGGGCGCCGAGGAAAAGTGAAGCAAGCTCTCGCCCTTGTCTCAACATAAATGATCAAGGAGATATGATGAAAAAAACAGTCCTGTCGGCGGCCCTTGCAATTTCTCTTTCGGGCTCGGCCCTATCGGAGGTCGAGTTCGGACATCTGGGACTGGCGGCCCCGGACACCCTCTGCATGGAACTGGTTGACGGAAAATGCGTCTTCAACCAAAACGACGGACGCGGAAGGATAGAGGGGGCAACGGCAAACGTCTCCGCCCTCGACCAGGCTTCAAGCTACCAACTCGCGGCGGGGACGGAATCCTCCCCTCCCCTTGCCGTCGGGCGCAAGTCCGCCGGATCGAGCTTCGTCAAGTCCGGAGACTGGAAATTCGATCCTCGATACACGCACACGGTCTATCTGCGATTTTCGCGGCCATTCAAGGAGGGCGAAGCATGCGAAATCACCATCCGTAGCATCGCCACCGGATGCGGGGACAGGACTGTCAAGTTCACCGCTGATTCGAAGAAGCTCCGCAGCGAAAGCATCCATCTGACACAAATCGGATTCCTGCCAGGAACCGCAAAGCGCGGATTCCTCTCCTGCTGGGCCGGAACAATGGGGCCGCTTGATTTCTCGGAATCCTCCAAGGCGGGATTCGAGATACTCGACAAGACCGGGAATCCAGTCTACAAGAGCGCTGTCGTCCTAAGGCGGAGAGCCGGCGAGACCGGAGACGACGCCTACAAGAAGAACTTCCAGGAATGCGACCTCTACGAATTCGACTTCAGCGAATTTCGCAGCCCGGGCGAATACAAGGCCGTGGTTCCGGGGGTCGGATGCAGCTTCCCCTTCCGAGTGGCGCAGGACGCCTTCGGGGAGGCATACAAGATCACCACCAAAGGCCTCTACTATCAACGTTGCGGATGCGTTCTCGATGCGAAGCATGCCGGGGCGGAATGGGCGCGAAAACGCTGCCACCATCCAGCGGACGGAAGAAAAATCGAGGAGACCTCGCTCCCGCTTACTGAATGCAGCATGGGCTGGGGGAACCTGAACCAGTTCCAGGAACTGCCAAAACGCACGACGGGAAAGAACCTCCAGTTCTGGGGCGGATGGCATGATGCCGGAGACTGGGACCGCCGGGTCCAGCACATGGAGGCCGCAGGATATCTGATAGATGTGGCCTTCTTGTTCCCGGGTGCATTCAAGGACGGAGACCTGAATATTCCGGAATCCGGGAACGGAATCCCCGACATGGTTGACGAAGCGGGATGGTGCATAGACTTCTTCAAACGGGGGCAGCAGAGCGGCGGAGGAGTCAGAGGCGGCATCGAGAGCGAGAGCCATCCAGCCCCGGGAACACAGTCCTGGAACGACAAACTCCACCTCTACGCATACGCCGCCGACCCGCAAAGCAGCTACCTCCTCGCGTGGAGCTCGTGCAAATTGTCGAGAGCCATGAAAGCCGCGAAGAAAAACAAGGAGGCGGTAGAATATCTCGCTGCAGCAGAGAAGGCATGGACATGGGCCGAAAACAACGGAGGAGCGAAATTCAACGACCGACGCAACGCGGCGGCCGCCGAACTCTTCGCAACCACTGGCAAAAACCAATACCACGACGCCTTCAAAGCCACATCGGCATGGACGAAAAACACCAGCTCCGCGGTGAAGGAGCATAAAAAACACGACCAGCAGGCTGGCGCCTACAGCTACGCCGCCTACGTCCCGCCGGAAAAGGCCGACGCCAAGCTCCGCGACGCCATCGTCGCCGCACTGGTCAAACAGGGCGATGAATGGGCCGAATCGGCCGACAGACGCGCCTTCAGATTCGCCGCCAACCTCTGGCGCCCATTCAACTGGGGACTTGGAACAATTCCAGATGTAGACGAGCTCATAGCCGCATACGGAGTGAAAAGGGATGCCCGATACGTCGAGGCCATCGCATCATCATGCGCATGGACACTCGGCGGAAACCCCCTCAACATGGTATGGGTCAGCGGACTCGGGACAAAACGGGTAACGCAGGTCCTGCATCACGACTCCTGGTTCATGGCCGATGGCCGCGGCGTCGCGGATGTCGTTCCGGGGCTGGTTCCCGGCGGCCCGACCGCCTTCAGAGAACAGAGCAAGGGAATTCACGGATTCTCCCAGCGCTCATTCCAGCCTGCGATGAAGGACTGGCCCATCGCCGAACAATATGCGGGAAACCGCTACGACCCGGGAATGTGCGAGCACACACCAAACATGATAGCCCAGGCCGCGGCAGCATACGCGTTCATGCACGGAATAGGAAAGACAACCCCCAGGCAATCCCCCCAATAGGCCAACCCAAGGATCGATCCATGATTTTAAAACCATAGGAAAAAACATGAAAAGCACTCTTATCGCAGCCATTGCCGCCGCCGCCATCATCGTAGGCACCTGCCCGTGCCATTCCCGCGACATATCCACCGGAAGGGACATCCAGACGGAGAAGATCCCGCCACAACTAGAAGGCAAATTCCCCATCGGAATGCCTGAATGCGAAGCACCCGCGATACGGCTCGTCCTGCTAGACTCGGCAAACATCGCAATCTTCGTCTACGACCTGCCCAGGGTCATAGAGAAGGTGAACGAGCTTTCAGGCGGCGAACTCCTCAAGGCCG
>DYKH01000584.1 GCA_020722685.1 Caldithrix sp.
CGGATTTTGAACCGGCACATTTCGCCAGCGGTGGTCGCCGGCCCAGCCGGCCGTGTTGTCCACTGTCCAGCAACCGGCAGGATTCTCGACGAAACCCGTATCGCCATCGTCAACGGTGAAGGCACCGGGTTCGTTCTCGTTGATCGGCGGGGCAATGAGTGGAGTACCAGAGGGGTACACATCCCCGTTAGTGATGCTGGGATAGTGCAACCAAACATCGTGGCTGGCAAGGCCCGACCAATTCTGCCAGGGGTCGTTTCCTGCTCCCCCAATCCAACCATATGGATTGACAGAGGCGGTACTGTCAGGAGGTTCAAGTTCGAAATGGAGATGAGGGCCAGTCGAGTGCCCCGTATTACCGCTGATGCCAAGGATGCAACTAAACTCCCCTGTCCCGCAGATGCCCTCCTCGTTCGTGCGCACCCGTAGGACACTCATATGGCCGTAGATTGTGTGGTAGTTATTGCCGTGACGAATACGTACGTAGAGCCCCTCTCCAGCTTGATGGTTAGCTGGTTCACGCCAGCCGGCGTAGGTAACATTGCCAGGTGCTGAAGCGCGAACAAGTGCGTAATTCAGGTCATAGTCGATGCCGTTGTGACCACTGTAGGCCAGATTCCAGTAACGTATACCATCGTAATGTCTGACCGTTGAGGTTATAATAAAGGCATTCTCGGGATCAACATTTGCTTCTGCCCCGTAAAGAGGGTACTCATGGTCATACACAGAGTTTAATCCTACCGTCCCATAGTATGGAGGTTGAAGGAATCGCGCGACTTGAGCACTAGGAGCAGCCATAGGTTGCGCAGAAAGACCTGTAGGATGAGAGACGAGAATAAGTAATAAAACACTTGTCGCTACCACACTCAACGCGACAATCTTGCAGCATGTTGACAAGTGCAGAATCATCAGCTCGCTGTCCCGCTGTGGCTCCGTGTCACTGTAGAATTCCTGATGCTCGTTCATCTTCCACTCCCTACCTTAAGCTCAAGCGCAGGAAGGCCCCGTGTTGAGTCAATGCCCAAATTTCTCCGCTAGGGCTACTCTCTATGTCCACGATCCTGTCAATGGCGGGGCTGTTTGCTTTATCCCACCCTCGCCCGTTCCAATGAAACATCTCGTCACCGCCAACCCAACCATTATCCTCTGAGAGTATCAAGATGGAGTTTATCCATCCTGTTTTGGCTAATTGCATATCTATCCATTCCGTGCCATTCCAACGGATAACGAGTCCTTTGTCGTCTCCTAGTCCGGTCAAGAATATCCCAGCCACCCAAATGTCATTGTTTGAAAGGGCGCTGATGGAATATAACCAGTATCTCCCAAAGTCCGAATCGAAAGGATCAGGGATTTGGTGCCAATTGGTTCCATCCCAATGGAGTAAAATCTCTTCAGTGTTCCCACCCACTATCCAAACATCTTGAGGATCAAACACTGCAACATCCCAGAGAAAACATTGATCGCAGAATATCGGCGGCGTTGACGGGGTCTTCCATTCAGTGCCATCCCAATACATCGTATCCGCGGTGAATCCTCCTTCAAAGGAAGTATCGCCTACCACCCACCCGTAATTAGAGCCTGAAAAGGCAATGGCATTCCATATCGGAGCACTTCCAAATTGGTTAGGAGGTTGCTCCTCCCTCACTACCGACCACGCATTCGCAGCCCAGTGTAAGATTAATCCGCTCTCTCCTACAGCCCACCCGTTGTCCGGGGAAAGGAAGAAGACGTCGTTCAAATCCTTGTTCGTCGGGCTCTCCACCCGCGTCCAGGTGTAGCCATCCCAACGGGCAATGTACCCTTCCGCTCC
>DYKH01000585.1 GCA_020722685.1 Caldithrix sp.
CGCGGTGCGGTTGTGGGTGGAGTACGGGGTAGAGAATTTTGAAGCGGTCAAGCCGGAGGTAGTGGCGGATTTGGTGGACCGCTTGATGGAGGGGGTGCCTGAGGAACAGAAGCCGGTCTTTGAGGCGGCGGCCATTGTGCGCTGGTTCGATCAGCCACTCTTGCGGGCGGTGATGAATCGGGAGGATGTGCGGGAAGTCTACGATGAACTGCGGCGTTTTCCCTTTGTCCGGCCGCGGCTTGGGTTTGCTTTTCACGACCTCGTGCGAGAAATCATAGACGAAAACTTGCGCCTTCAAGATGCGGAGCGACATCGTGAGTTGCACGAGCGCGCAGCAGCGTATTTTGAAAGACAGCTGGAGAAAACGGCGGGTGAGGACGTCGAACGGTTAAGATTAGAGCGGTTGTATCACCGCGTCCTTGCGGATGAAGAAGCGGGCATCAAGCTGTTTCAAGAGATGGTAGAAGAGGTGACGCGATATGAATTGTTTTGGCGTTTACAAATTCTACTCAATGATGTTAACAATTATCCACTTAAGTATCAAAATAGCAAGCTTTGGCGGGATTACTATATAGCAAGGTTAATTGATGCGCAAACAGTACACCTTGAAGCTATTCCAATCTTTGAAAGAATCTCGCAAGATCCGGAGGCAGATGAGAAATTGCGTTTATATTCTAAGGGGGATTGGGGAGTGGCCATGTCTTCTCCTGATTTGTTGTCGATGCCAGAAAATGCTGAAAACGCAAGCCGGCTTTTGCAGCAAGCGATTGCGGGGCTTCCAGAGGAGGACTTGAATAAAATCCGCTATTATTGGGAACTAATGACGCTTTATAGAAGGCTTGGCTACTGGGAGGAGAGCGATAAGCTTTATGATGGCTTTCATGCGTTGCTCAATATTCTTGATCTAGATTCCCGTGTGAATTACTTAAGCCGACTCAAGGGCCTTTCTGGTTCGCGTGGCGAATGGCGCAAGTTCTTGGATGTTCAGGAAAAAGTTACGCAAATGGCAGTACAACTCTCTAACCTATACACACAGGCGTATGCAATCACTCATTGGGTATTTGCAATGCTTTGGATGGGAAGATATGCAGAAACCGAATCGGTGTGTCAGCATGGGATATCTTTAAGGGATCAGATACGCCGCGATCCTTCTTTAGTTCTCTACCGCGCTTTAGCTTACTCTATGGGTTTACAAGACAGATTTCAAGAGGCAGAGGAATACCAAAGAATTTGGTGGAAAATTATGCAACAACGGGCATTTTACACGGATATAGCGCGGAAACGGATAACTGCAATAGCATACGGATTTTGGGGAGTAGCCGATGCACGCGCTGGTAAATTTGAGGATGCACGTAGCAAGCTCGTTTGGAGTTTGAGGGTTAAAAGACAGTTAAAAGACGAGACAGGTATACCTGAAGTTCTGATTGGACTAGGAAATCTATACGAGGCTTTTAATAGGACGTCCCAGGCAACACGCTACTACTTGAATTGCATTAAATTGCGGCGCATGGGGCGCCGCTATTTCCACTGTGGTGCTCTCACAGGCCTCGTCCGCGTCAAACACGCGCAGGGTGACTATGCCGCCTTCCCACCGCTGCTCGCAGAAGCAGAACAACTCGCCCAGCAGTACGAATACAATGACCATCTGGCGTCGCTGCGGCTCACGCAAGGCCACATCGCCTGGGACGGCCATATCCCCGAATGGGGCAAAGGCTTCGATGCCGCCCTCCGCTACTACCAACTGGCCCTCACCCACGCCTTGCGCTACAACCGCTTCCTGCTGGACGAAGTATTGAGCGGACGCCCC
>DYKH01000151.1 GCA_020722685.1 Caldithrix sp.
TCCAGAAGAAACGGACAATCTTCGTCGGTCGGCACACCAAAGGCGATGGGATTGGTGCCTAACATGGGCTCGTTGCCAAACGTAGGAGCGATGGACGGCCGCGCGTTAGTTACTGCAAACCCCGCCATATTCTCTTTGACAGCCATCAGCGGATAGTAGCCGGCAATGCCAAAATGCGTACTATTGCGCACGGACACGGCAGCAATGCCCACGTTGCGCGCCTTTCCGATTGCCAATTCCATAGCTCGATATGCGATCACATGTCCCATGCCGAAGTGGCCATCCACTACAGCAGTGCCGGGAGATTCGTTGACGATCTCAAAATTAGTAACGGGGAACTGAACGCCGTCCTTGATAAAATCCACATACATCTTCAATCGCCCAATTCCATGCGACTCGATTCCCCGCAAATCCGAGCTGATCAGTACATCCACAACAATATCAGTATCAGGTTCCGGAACTCCCATTTGCAGAAAAACTTGTTTCATGAAGGATTTCAGTGTTTCGACAGAAAGGAAAATATTCGCCATTCACTTGCTCCAATTTCTACTTGTACAAAGCGGGGTTGGTTTGAAGTAAGGGTCAGTTCTTTTTGTACAATTGCCAAAGCCTCTGTAAGATGTCCTCCAAGGCCGGGGCGAGCTTGGCAAAATCATCGGTCTTTTCCGGCATGTTCTCAAATACCACGTAAGGAACTTGGATGCCTTTGACGGTCAGGTAATCTGGGCTTCCGGCGCTGACTTCCTGCCAATCCACCTCTTTGTACAATCTCTCCAATTTGGCGTCCGGCAAGCTGTGCTCCAAAATGCTATCCGGTCTCTCGGGATTGAAGCGCCTGCGGTTTTTGCGCATTGACTCTTCGAAAGTGACGTTCACATACAGAATCGCCGCCTTGCCCAGCAGCTTCTCGGAAAGATGCTGAAAAGCGGAACGATAGCCGCCATGCTCGCTGCCGCGCGAAAATTCAATGAGGGCCGTATGCTCAGCATGGTAATTGGCATCGCGCAGCCGTTTTTGATATTCCAGACAAATGCGCTCGATCAACAAGTCCCATTGATATTGATGCAGAAAATAACCGTCCTTGTCCGTATGCAGGCGCGGCTTGCCCATGACCTTTTCCAGTATGGCGTCGTCTTCGAACCAGGTCCAGAGCATGGGGAAATCGTCGATCTCATCCATTAGACCCACGTGAAATCGCTCGACGCGCTGAATGGGCGGAGTCTTTTTCAAGAAATCGATGATTTCGGATTTCCCGGAAGCCGGGCGTCCGAGAAGAATCAATACGTCGAAATGATTTTTGTTCATGAATCTTCCTTTGGCGAGAATGAAAAGGAAGCCATTCGGGAGCTGCGAGCTTCCAGGCAGCTATCAAAATAACCGGTTACCCAACCCCAAGCTTCTGGCGCAATTGATCCAAGAAAACGCCTTCGACCTCGGCCGACTCGTGCGCGGAAAGCTCCTCGAATTCCTTGCTAATTTCCTTTTTATGCAAATCGAATTGGGGGTCGGAAACGGCAAACTCTTCGTAGTCGTCGCCTAATTCGCTGACAAAGCCTTCACGAAACGGGCGGATGGTCTGTTGGCGATCCACTAATGCCAAGGTTCGATTGAGAATCTCGAATAACATGAGTCTGGCCAGCGGCCATTTCCCTTCACTGCGCAGAAACCTGGCATGAACCAGCAAGATCTGACAGGGGTGGACGATTTCTTGCGGATCGATTTTTTGCGAGTGCGGAAAGTCAAAGATGTCGGCAACTTCTTCCCGGATGGCAGCGGCTTCATCGACGCCGGGCACCGTTATGAAGAATTGACTCAGCTCGGGAATGACTTCGATCATGTTCAGGAGCAAATCGACCAGGGTATTTTTTTCCTTTTCCCGGATGGACTTGCGCAGATTTTGGTAGCTCAGAAAGCTGGAAGGTTCGTTCAGCCAAGCCAATAGGATCGCCACCTGATGCTCGCACGGGCTACTGCCGGCGTGACACGTGCAGCGGCCAAAAAGCTGTTCCCCATCGATGATCATTTCCACCTGATACACACCCTTGCTGCGGACGGTGCCGTGCAAGCCATAGTTCGATTGAAAACGATGTTTGACCAGGCCGCTTTCGAAGATTTGTTCGCCTTTGCGATAAATCTCGTGACTGGCGAACGCCTTTGCATCCAGCGGGGTGATTCTTGTCGGCATGGTGTGGCCTCTTAAAAACTCTTTTCAAGGAGATCAAATGGGCTATGGTTTCTCTATCAGGATATTGATGACTATCAAACTTCTGAGTGCATCACTGTTAGGTAAGCTTGGGATTATCACAGATAAGTTTTGCCGGTTTCGTATGAAGATCCAGACAAGAGGAGTACAATTCGAGAATCACAGTCAACCGCTTCTGAAGCGGTGCACCGTTGGAGAACGCTCACTCACTGTTCAACAGTGAATAACTTGTCGGGAAGTGAGTTTACTGCTTTTTAATTTGCTCTTCAGTCTCAGGTGGCGACTTGAGCTCGACTCTGACTAATGGGGAAAGGTGTCGATATACTTCCAAAAGAGGATTGCAATTTCTAATTTGAACGAGCTTGACCTCCTTGTTCTCTGCTGTCTGATAGACTCGGCTTTTCTTTCCAAGCACGTCAAAAATTACAATACCGTTACGTCCTACCCTAGATATTTTGTCCTCGATTACCTCTTGATTGCCCCCCGATATTAATCCAGCTTCGATTCTTATTCTACCTCTTTTAGACTCTACCTCTGCGTCTGCTTCTCTTTCGACTTCCAGGTCTCTGCCGATGTTCATCCAGAAATTCTCAGTCTCGCTGAACCCCAGTATGGTAAGAAGAGCCCGGAGAAAGACTCGTTCGAATTGCTTCCCTATTTTTGATTTCTTTGAACCCCTAACCCGGACAAACCGGAACCAAAAATGGATAATAGGCGAAACTTAAATTGGCTTTCGCCTATCTTAACGCAGAGAACGCCGAGGGCGCAGAGTTACGCAAAGGTTTACTCATGCTATGAAACTTTCCTCTGCGGTCTCAGCGGCCTCTGCGTTGAGTTTTTAACATTTGCCAGATTTGGCTAGATGTTTACAATTAAGCTACTAATGCTCAAAGTCGCTGAACCTGCCATCAACAATAGCCAAGCATGGTTTGTAAAATTTCTTCGCCTTAATCTGGCAAACAATTCATTAAAGTAGCCAACTGTCTCTTCAAAGATGCGTGGGTAATCTGCCTGTCTTAGTCCGAGGTTAATTGCAGTCTTGCGCGTCAAGCCCATCATCCAAAAGAGCAGTTCCTTTAGTTCTTTCGGCTTCCTCTTCTTAGAGTACACGTCCTCAAATAAGGCATTCAACCATTCCGTTTTGTGCGCTTTAATCATTTGTTTCTGCAGTTCCGCTAACCATAGGAAAGTAGTAAACAACTGGCCTTTGGTGTTGGGTTCTGTTAGTAAACGGTAGTTGCCGCCCATAAGCAAATGAAAAGTGAGTTGCCTTAGCGCCCTTGACGAGAATGGGTTGCTCAACCTCACATTCTCTTCAAGCCATTCCCTATATTCCGCAAGTCGATAATCAATAGCCATTCTGTCCCCGATTGAATTTTTCGTGAATGTAAAAATCAATTCTACATAAGATGGGGATGAGACTTCCAAGAGTATCTTTCATGTACTTGTAATACTTTGGCTCATTGTCAATCAACAGAAACCGTCTTTCTAAGCTGTGGGCAACTCTGCCAACCGTACCAGTTCCTGCGAAGGGATCAAGCACCAGATCATCCTTAAACGAATAGTATCTTATCACCTTCGCCGCCAGCTCGTCAGGAAATACTGCAGGGTGAATCTTTGAATGTCCCGGATGAATTCTCCACACGTTGGTTACATCATACTCACCGATTACTCTCGATTGCTCGACCAAGTTTTGATCATAATGCCTCCTAAGATTCCAATCTATGAGCTTGTTGGTACGTTTTCTGTACACCAAGATGTATTCAGTGACTGGCACGGGCTTGTATTGCAGCGGCTGTCTGTCCGCTTTGAATCTTCTCCCTCTCCCCAAATTCCAGCCGGCTCCCTCTGGTTTTAGCCATATTATGTCGTCTAAAAAATCAAATCCAACACTATCAAAAATTCTGTGCAAATCAAAAGGAATGGGCAGACGTTTGCTGGATGTAGCCCTTGACGTACGTCGCACCAAAACAGGCGAAACGTTAATTACAAAAAATCGCCCTTCGGACAAAATAGAGTGGACTCTAACAATAACCTTCCTCATGAAATCTAAATATTCTTGATAGTCCACGTATTCAGAATATTGAGGCTTGGCATTGAAATACGGCGGCGATGTGAAAACCAGTTGAGCCGTATCTGGGGGAAAATCTTCTAAAACATCAATACAGTCACCGAGTATGACCTTGTTCGGAACGGCAGCAGGTCTAAATAAATTCTTAGCGGACTGACCTCTCTCTAAAGTGATTGAGCTGTATTTTTTGATCCTTCTCTGAATTAGTTGAACATCAGTAAAGTCGAGGATCTCCGAAATGGACTCGTCTATGCTCACTTCACCGATCAGCACATGCTTTCCATTTTCCAGATTTAGCGGCACTCGCCATTTGCTATGTCTATCATCGTATTCTGGCAGTCCGATTTCGATGTAGGAGGAATATCCGGAAAGTCTTTTTTCGATCCATTGTTCGGTTAATATTCGCGCTTTTTGGACAGAGCCTTTTTCAAAATTCATACTTGCTCCCAAGATGGGGCGCTTAGGATTATCAAGTCATGCGGGGGAAGCGCAACATCCTTCTTAGACTCCCATGCCGCGACATGTATCAATTCTTGCCGTGCCGATTCTGATTCGCTTAGCCTGCTTGCCGCTTCGCTTCCCGAGCCTTTTGCAGGATCAAGCGCATAGCCTCTTGATCAAATTTTTCATCCTTGGAAAAAACTGCCAGCTTTCCATTCCGACTATGACGAACATCTTTCTTTCCGTCCGCACCAAGTACCTCTAAACGCAAAATCGAAGAGGCGTCGACCGTCACGGTCGCTTCACTTTCCTTCAACACAAGCAAGATGATTTTCTGCTCGTCTTTGATCTCCTTGATCTCATTCCACAGAATGTACTCGGCATGCTGGCCCAATAACTTGCCGACTGATTCGAGCCAATTGCTGCCGGCCGTCGAGCCAAACAAGGACTTGACACTTACCAACGCCTTTTCGCTTATGCGGAATTCCACTCCATTCAACACATTTTGAAAAAAGGCATTCACCACACCAAAAACAAAAACCACCAAGAACGCGACGCGCGCGGCCTTTTGCGAGAGAACCGGATCGCCCAGCGTATCGATAATAATGGATGTCAAAATTCCGCTAACGTAGCCGCCCAAGAGCCAGGTGCCAGTTTTCATAAAAAATCGACTGAGGGTCCGATGCCGCCAGACCAATAAAGTATTTCCAAAATCTTTTTGTTTTGCCTTGTGCCAAGCTTTCATGTTGTGCTAAAGCTCCTTAGACTATTTGCAGACTTTTCTAAAGACAGAATCGTTTCCCCAAACGTCAGTTCTCGTAGGGATTTGGTCGGACAAGCTCAACAGAAATGAAGCCATCCGTTCAGCATGCAGTCTTTCGGTCGCAAGCCCACACGGGAATCTTCATGTGCCAGCCGTCCAACCCTTGTCCCGACATTGTAGACCTCTGCGCCCGATTCTATTTCCGCATCTTGTCAAATGCCACCGCCAAAACGATGATGGCTCCCCGGGGCAAATTGCTGCCAAAATGCAGAGACGCCCAGCAGCACCAGTCCATTGCGCAGCATGCCCATGATAGCTGCGCCGATGATCACTCCGCTGATGGTCCCTTCGCCACCCATCAAGCTGGTGCCGCCAATGACCGCAGCGGCAATGGCATCCAATTCATATCCCTGACCGCCAATGGACTGCGCAACACCCAATCTCGCCACCAACAGAATTCCCGCCATGGCGGCGGCAAAACCGGAAATGGTATACGCAATTTCCTTGACTCGATCAACCGGAACGCCGTCTCGTTCCCGCCGATGGCATAAAGCTGCCGACCCACCACCGACCGTTCGAGGAACACCACCGCAATGACGGCAAAGGCAGCCATGACGACTACCGGCAGCGGGATCACCCAAAGGTATCCTTGTCCCAGGCGCAAATAGCTTTCGGGCATGCCGGAAATCAGCCAGCCCTTGCTGATGACGTATGCCAATCCGCGCGCCATGCTCAACATGCCCAACGTGACAATGAAGGGCGGCAGCCTGAGCCGGGTGATAAGCTGTCCGTTCAAGAATCCGATGAGCGAGCCGCTGAACAAACCGATGGCGATGCCGCTTGGAACCGAATGGCCGGCTTGGAGGCACAGGGCTGTCAAACAACTACAGAGTCCCAAAACGGAACCGACGGAAAGATCAATCCCGCCGGTAATAATGGTCAAAATCTCGCCGGTGGCCATGATGGCGACGAACGAGAAACGGCGAATGACACTAAAAATGTTTTCGGTTGTTAAAAAGTGCGGAGATGCCAAGGTTAAGATCACAACCATGGCAAAGAGCGCAGCCAGAATACCAAGAGATTGGAAGTGAAAGGTGACTCTCATGCTTTCTCGATCATGATATTCTGACGTTCGGAATACGAGCAATGGGTATCACAAAAAAACACAAGCCCGCCGGCATGCGGCTTTCCGGCCTTCGACAAAGCGGATTTAGGTTCATACGACCTGTTTGACAGGGAGAATTGAACGCTCGTTCGCAATATACAAAAAAGGATTTATCTTTATCAAGAAAATAATTGCCCTAGCTACCGCGAAATTTGCCGAGGTCTCTATCTACCAAGGCTGTCAGGAAGAAGAACTGTAGCCAACCACAAAGGCTAAGAGAAAGTCAAAAAAATTTCGGTCAAAATGATTTGCCGGATGAATCCGAAAACCGCACCGCCACATTTCATCGCCCTTCCCCCGGTTGCCTTGGGCTTGACACTGAGGATTAGATTTACTAACTTGAGCCGCAGAAAACAAACAAGGCAGTACGAGCTTTTGGTGTCGCCACGCTGCCAAAAATACTTTTGGGAAGGAGAATCTATGCTGAGCTATTCAAAGCGAATCGATCCGTTTACCCGCGAAGAGTACGTGGAAGTTCCCTTCAAAGGGCATTTTCTAACAGAGCATCCCATCTACAATAAGGGAACCGCTTTCCCTGAAGAAGAGCGGCATGCTCTCGACCTCTGCGGGCTGTTCCCCGAGCAAGTCTTCACCTTGGAGCTGCAAAAGCAGCGAACCTACGACAGCTTTCGCGCCAAGCCGGATGATCTGGAAAAGTACATTTACCTGCTCGCGTTACAAGACCGCAACGAGACGCTGTACTACGCCTTGCTCTTGGATCATCTGGCGGAAATGCTACCGATTGTGTACACGCCCACCGTCGGCAAAGCCTGCCAACAATTTAGTCATCTATTCCGCCGCTCGCGCGGACTTTACGTCAGCGCCAAAAACATACAGCACGTGGAAAAGATTCTATCCAACGCACCCTTTTCCAACGTTTCCCTCATCGTCGTCACCGATGGAGAGCGGATTTTGGGATTAGGCGACTTGGGCGCCAACGGTATGGGCATCCCCATCGGCAAGATCAGCCTGTACGTCGCTGCTGCCGGCCTGCATCCCGCATACTGCTTGCCGGTGCTGATGGACATGGGTACCAACAATGAGCAATTGCTCAATGATCCGCTCTACATCGGACTGAAGCAACGACGATTGACCGGTAACGCCTATGACGAGGTCATCGAACGCTTTGTCACTGCGGTGCGCCGGGCGTTCCCCAATTGTCTACTGCAATGGGAGGACTTTGGCAAGAACAATGCCTTCCGCATGCTGGAGAGGTATCGCGAGCGCATCTGTTCCTTCAATGACGACATTCAAGGCACCGGCTCGGTGGCCGCCGCCGTAATTTTTTCCGCAATGAAAATAAAAAAACAACAACTCAGCGACCAACGCTTTGTGATGTTTGGCCAGGGCCAGGCCGGCCTCGGTATCGCCAGGCAGCTTATGACCTGCCTGATCGCGGAAGGTTTGACTGAGCAGGAAGCCAAAGATCGCATCTTTGGAATCGACAAAGACGGGCTGCTGATGGAAGGCATGCAGGTCAGCGATGAGCAGCGCGCGTTCCTGAAGAGCAGGAACATCGTTGCCGGCTGGAAACTGGAGAACCCCAATCGGATTGGCCTCTTGGATACCGTTCGCAACGCCCAGGCCACGGTGCTGATCGGTGTGACCGGTCAGAGCGGCGCCTTTACTGACGAGGTTATCGCGCAAATGGCCGCAAACTGTGAGCTGCCGGTCATCATGCCGCTTTCCAATCCCACGGCAAAAGCCGAATGCACGCCGGAAGCCGCCTTGAAGGCAGCGAATGGAAATTGCCTGATCGCCACGGGCAGTCCCTTCCCGCCGGTTTGGGTCAATGGGCAACAAAGAGTGATCTCGCAGTGCAACAATCTCTACATCTTCCCCGGCGTTGGCTTGGGCGCCTTGGTGGCAGGTACTCCCAAAGTTACCGACCAGATGTTCATGGCGGCTTCGGCGGCTCTCAGCGATTTGGTCCCGGAAGCGGATCTGAAAGCCGGGCGCTTGTTGCCGGCAGTGGAGAAAATTCGCCACGTGTCGGCGCAGGTAGCGCTGGCCGTTGCCAAAGAAGCGCGGGAAAGCGGATTGGGGGTGCGCACCAGCGATGAACAGTTGCTAAAGATGATCACCGCGGCAATGTGGGAGCCCAAATACCTCCCCTACCGATACGTAAAACCGGAGACGGCCTTTTAGCGGTTCGCTGTTTACCGGCTACCTTCCATAGCTTTAATGGAGCAAAAAAAGAGACGCAAGAAAATTCTTGCGTCTCTTTTCGATTTGCAGCGGAGCGGTTATGTCGTTCGCAAAGCTCATCCACCCTCTTGCCGCCAGGCGTTGATCACTCGCTCAAACACGTCATCCGTCATGGGATCGATTTGCATTCTGTTTGGATCTTGCCTGAACCATGCCATGGCTTCTTCCATGCCTTGGCGAAAACTCTTCCGGCAAGCAAAGTCCGGCACGGCCCGCTTGATCTTGGCATTGTCAAAGACGCCGTGCTCAGCTTTGTCGCCCTTCAGCTTGCCGATCATGGCGGGGACAACTTGACCGATAAAATCGCTGGGGATGCGCAAAATCTCCGGCTGCTTGATGCCGGCAGCGCGGCACACCTCGGCATAGATTTGATTCCAGGTCAGCACCTCATCGCTGGTGATGTGAAAGACCTCGCCAATGGCGGCATCGTTCCCGACTAACCCGGCCAGACCAACGGCAAAATCGGTAGCGGCAGTCAGCGTCCAAAGATTTTGTCCGTCATCGTGGACAAAAACCGGCTTGCCTTGTTCCAAACGGGCGACCATCGTATAATCGGCGCTGTTGACCGTGTTGGGAATCCAGCGGTGGCAATAGGTGTGCGAGGGACGAATGATCGTCGCCGGAAAACGGCTGTCAGCAAAGCGCGACAGCAGCCATTGCTCGCATGCCAGCTTGTTTTGTGCGTATTCGGAAAATCGATTGCCCACCGGAGATTCCTCGGTCAAGGGCAGCTTGACGTGCGGCTTGGCATAAACCGTCGCAGAGCTGATAAAGATGTATTGCTGGATTTTCCCGGCGAACAGTTCATAATCCAATTCGATTTCCGAGATGTGATAGCCGAGGAAATTGATGACCACGTCAATCGGGTGATTTTGCAACAGCCGGCGCATTGCCAATGGATCCCAGCGATCAGCCGTCAGGCTGGTGTATCCCGGCGGCACAGGATTTCGCCCGCGCGTCAAAACCGATATACGATGTCCCCGTTGGTGCAAAAGCGCGGCGCAGTCCGTGGAAATGTTGCCGGTCCCGCCGATGAAGAGAATGTTCATTGTTCTAACCTTCTTATGCTTTCTTCCTCTTCAGCACTACTCATACAGGTTGACCACGAAGCAGTGCCAAAAAAGCGTGAACGGCTAATAGGGCAGCGTTGCTTCGGCGCCAAAACCCGGTCCCAACAAGATGGCATTGATCAAAAGCTTGCCGGAGCCATGAAAGTAAGCTCGAAAGTATGGTTCGTCAGCAAACAGGATGATTTGTCCTTTGCCCAACCGTTCTTGAGTTGCGAAGGCGGTATTCGCCCAGCGATCGCGCGCCTCCGGCCATAGCAAACCGGACAAGCGCAGATGATTTCGATCCGCCAGTCGCGCCGGAATCTTGACCGGCTCTTTGGCCAAATACGCATGCGTCGTGCCCAGCATGATGGGAACTCGGCTGCTCATACCGAAAGTCAGCCAATGTTCCTCGTCCAAGTTTGCTTGCAAGATGGCGCCTTGGGGACTGAAACGTTGCAGCCAGGTGTCCCATTCCGCCATTTCCTTCTTGTCCATTTTGGGAGCGCTGTCGTCTTTCTTCTCTTTTGGCGGCGGCAAAGTCGCATCCGTTTTATCCGCCTGACGCGACCAAAGAGAAAGACTGTCCACCTTGACGGCTTCGGCGCGCGATACCAGCGCAAGATAGGAGGCGTAAACATCCAGCTTGTCCAGCACCTGGTGACGCATCCGGACTTGACTGAGCTTGGAGCTGGAATCCGCAGCGAAAGCGGCTGCTGAACCGATGGCGACAAGCGTACCGCCACTTTCGATCCAGTGGCGCAATTTTTCCATTCCCGGCTTGCCGAACAAGGATTGCATGTTTTGTGGCGCCTGATAAACCGGCGGCATAATGAGAACATTGTAAGGCGCCAGATCTGCCCCGGACAACCGGTTGGCGTCCAGGACGGAATAACGCATTTTCATCTCGTTATCCAGCAGATACCACAAGGGGCCAAATCCACTGGGGCTCACGGGAGAATTGGCGAGGATCGCCACCTTGGGCTTCTGCAAGAGTCGGAATTTGCCGCTGCCCAAATCCGGACCTTCATCGACCAAGCCCGTGTCCACGCCTCGCACCTGAAGCTGAAGCGTCTCGGACACGTGCGATAGGTCTTTGGTCAATCCTGCCGGATTGTTTGCGAGGAACAGCACCATGCTTCCACGTGCAAATGACTTACCTTGCAGCTTGAACGGCTTTTCAGCGGCATACACGTTGTAGCCCTTGTCCAGCAGGAAGGCCAGAGCCAATGGCGCCTGGTCCTGATCATAGTCGATCACAAAGGCGTATTTCGCAGCGGCATTTTCTACTCTTCCGGATAGGGGTTCCAGCGTGGAGACAGGATGTACCTTTGCTTTGGGGAGTTGGCGGCACCAATAGGCATCCACCCCATAAGCCATGGGCAGGCTCCAGCCCGTCACGTCATAGATTCTGCTGCGGTTGTGCTTTTCCAACTCTTTTCTTTCGCTTTCCACAAAAGCAGTGGACAAGCGGGGATCAAAATCTAAGAAAGCGTGGATGAGGGGATTTCGCGTCTGAGCAGTTGAAATGATGTATGTGCCTTTGGCGAAGGCCTTGGTAACAGGCTGGAGGTCCCAATAACTCTGCGCACCAGCGAGGGTAAAATCTTCATCTGCCTCCGTCATTTCGATCCCCAATTCCAGAAGATGCTCCATCATTTGCCGAACCCGCGCGCTGTGCTTGCTCGGGTCCAGAATGAAGCACTTAAACGGATCCTTTTCGTGAGCTCGTGCGGCCTGCTGCCGATCACGGAAATAGTCTTGCAGCAGCTCCTCATGGCGTCTAGCAGCCGTGGCCAAATTGGTGATGCTGCTGGTGAAATGGTGATGCACGGTCTCCCGGTACCCCATGACCGAAGCATCCATCCGCTTGACCGACGACCCTTCGACGCCCGCTTGCTCGTACAGAATGCCCACGCCGCTCAGGAACAGCACCCAAGAGTCCTGATAACCCGGATACCACATTTCGTTCCAATCGCGGGTGTAATACTGCCAACCATAGCGGTCGAAGGCTTTCGCCTGATCAGCGGCAAAGATCTTCCACCATTTGTGTTGATGCGCGGTCAAATTCGGATTGAACGGCTCGCGCGGCGGGGAAAAAAGGTAGGTGTCCAGCGCTCCCATTTCGTGAGAATCGATCAGCACCTGCGGATTCCACTGCAAAATGGCGTGCATACGCGCCCGCGTTTCCGCG
>DYKH01000586.1 GCA_020722685.1 Caldithrix sp.
GAGAAACTAGGACAGGTCACACCTGAGGAATTGGCTCTAGTTGTGGAAGGGTTGATGCCATTATTGGCGATTAACGCCAAATAGGCGTAACTATTCAGGCATACCCGTAGTGGTCGAAAAGTTTGCTGTTACTACAGATAGTGGTTTTTCGTCATCGCGCGCGAGCGAATCAAGGCGAAAAAGGCGCGTTGTAAAATTTAGCCTACTATATGCAGTGTTTCCAGTATCGATACACCTACCTGTAGTGGCTACATAGGCTGAATAGTTACAAAAGCTCTATGCTTTTCTACCCCATAGAACACAACCACTTAGTAAATTGCGCAAGTGCCCGGACCTTCCCAAATCGCTATTGAAAAATGCTCCCTTGTTGGAATCCTGGGGGTTGAAGCGTTTTGGAATCTTTGGCGTTGACTTGCGTAAACATTCACTCAATTTCTATTACTACACAGCCAAAATGAAATTTGATCAGGCCTGCGCAAAAACGATGTTGACGACTTTGGGGTTTCCATTGCCTTCCGAAGAAATTCTCGAAGCGATCGGGCGCTCCATCATGATATACTTTACCTTTACGTATGCGAGCGATCGGATCGAGAGAATATCCTTTACGAGAGTTTATGAAGACCCCTTCGAAGAAGCGATAGCGTTCGCTCCATCTCTCAAGGGTTATATCGAAGATGCGCCCATTAGGGTTAAAAAACGGAATATTTTGTTAGCGTTCGCTTTCCATAGCGGTGGGGTCTACCTGAAGTCGGAACTGGATTATAAAGGCTTCCTGGGCATCCCCAGAGCGATGCGGTATAGCGGTCTGTATTCCAGCACCGATGCATTCTAAAGATTCGTAAAAGATCACTGCCCACACAATGATACGCTTGCGCGGAGCCATAATTCCGCGCAAGTGTGCAATAGCGGATTACGATTCGATCTTTGAGGTGAATCATGGACGACACTGAGACGTCATCTCGCACATTGGCGATGGCCCGGCGCGCTTTGACAATTCTCGAAGAGCAAGCCGCAGGCTATACTGCCCTGACAATTCCCGTGCATCTTCAACTTGAACTAGAGGAAAAGCGGCGTGAAGTGGCTGAGCTGGAAACCACGATCGCAACGGGAGCGCAGCGTATTCAACAGCCTACACCGGCAGCTTTGCGAGCACGCCTTGAGCACCTCGACGATGTCGAGTTAGACACGCTCTGCATGGATCACTTCCCTGAAATCTACGACAAATTCAGCCGGGGTTTGCGACGCGATGAAAAGATCAACCTGCTTTTGGATCATTGCCGGCGTCATCCGGAGGCTGCTGCACGTTTGGCCGATCTCTTGTTAGCGACTGGGGTGATTGCTGCGCCTGGGACACAGCCACAGTCAGTTTCTGCGGACGCCCGTGGGGATTCGAAGTCCGCCGCATTCCAGCCGCCTACCGGCCCTATCCGCGAGCGTTGGGCGCTGTTGGTGGGGGTGGACTCCTACGTCGATCCTAGCTTCCCCAACCTGAGGTTTTGCGTCAATGATGTGTTGGCGCTGCAAGCGACGCTCGAAGCGGCAGACTACACCGTCGTCGCCCTGCATGATGCCGCGTTGGATGAACACCTCCTGCCCACCCGCGATAACGTCGAGGCTGAATTGGCGCGCATCTGCAAAGCTGCCGGACGGGATGATCTCGTCTGGGTGCATTTTTCTTGTCACGGCAAACTGGTCGAAGGCCGTCCAGTGCTAATCACCCGTGAAACACGCGCGCCGACTCTTTCCAGGAAAGCCCTGCCCCTGGCCGAGGTGGAGCGTGAACTGCGCAACAGCTCCGCTCGT
>DYKH01000587.1 GCA_020722685.1 Caldithrix sp.
AAGGCCAGTATCTACAAGGTCAAATGGCGATTCTCATGCCAACCGACCCACTAGCAGTTTGTCGGAGAACCCCGGTGGCATTTATTGTTGAACCGCGATATCCTTTCGGGCGCTTAGCGCAGATTTTCATAAATTCGTTCCGCTTCTCATCCGCGAATTTCGCTAATCTACGCGAAAAAATTGACGAAATTCGTGGCGCGCCAAGCGAAACTTGGCGTTTCTTGCAGGGTGAAAGTCCCTGCCGAACAAGGCCTGACCAGCCATTCGTACCGAGTGTTGCAGAGATGAAGGAGGCCGCTTAGGCTGGTTAGAGGAGTTACCGTCGAATAGAGAAAACCTCGGCGTTGAAGAAGGGATGCCAGCGACTTCAACGAGCCTGCGAAGGCAGGAACACAAACTTCTGACATCAGCGACCGAACAACATCATTGAAGCGTACACAGGGAACGACGTAAGCCACCCTGGAAGAGCGCCAGGACTACGCAAGGAAAGACCGCACTTTCCTGAAGTCTTGCCTGCGCCAGTACCGCAGGTACAGGTGAAAAGTTCGGTGCGATAGTTCCGCACGCCGGGATACTTCGACAGGCTCAGTACAGGTTTGTGCGGGGTCTGTCGGGTAACTGGCAGCTCTACCGCGATGCCCGCCCGTGCAAATTGGGACTTGAAATAGCATGAATATCATGCTATCATAGCGGCATGATAAAGTCGTTCAAAGATACGGGAACGGAAGATATTTTCAACGGCGAAAACACTAAAGCGGCAAGAAAAATCTGCCCGTCTTCCATATGGAAGGTTGCCAGCCGAAAGTTAGACCAGTTAGATTCTGTCACCGCATTGCATGAGTTGAGAATCCCCCCAAACAATAAACTTGAAGCCTTATCGAGTGACAGGAAAGGTCAGCATAGCATCCGTATCAACGACCAATATCGTATTTGTTTTGTGTGGACTAATCTGGGTCCCGACCAAGTTGAAATCATAGATTATCACTAGCCAGAAAAGCAGGAGTTAATATTATGGTTCGCGTTCCTACCAATCGCATACCTACTCATCCTGGCGAAATACTTATGGAAGAGTTTTTAGACCCAATGGGAATCAGCCAGAGAGATTTGGCAGATAATATTCATGTTCCTTATCAGCGAATCAATGAAATTGTGAATGGGCATAGGGGCATCACTCCAAGCACGGCTTTGCGTTTGGCAAAGTTTTTTGATATGTCGCCTGATTTTTGGATGAATTTACAATTACGCTGGGATTTATATTTCGCTCAGCAGGATGAAATGAAAGTTTTAGATTCCATTCATCCACGTTCAGTCGTTGCGTAAAAAGGCAGGCGAGTCTTCAAGCCAAAAGCGGGCTAACAAAGCGTCCTCAGAAACCGTCCCACCCCAAGCGCCCCGGATATCATCCTGCGGGCGCTTTTTGGTTTGGGAAACGCAACCCACCCCGCAAAAAGCGAAAAAACAATCAAAAATCACAAGGGAAGGAAAATGCAAAACAGGCGCGCCGCGCCCGGAACGCCTTGATGCGGTTCAGGGGAGACCCGCTTCAGGCCGGCGCCAATTGGAAGCAATCGAAGATACAAAAATTGTTCACCTGGCGGAAAAGCAGTTTCTAAATATGGAGCAGGCGGGTCTACGCCGCTCGCCGCTCAACAGCCCTGTTACGGCTGGACAAGGAAAGAAAAAGCAGCAGCCACAATCCCAACCGTAACTGCACATTGGACTGGATGGCGTGCCGCCCGACCTCGGCCGCATCCCCGTGCCAGGCCAGGTAGAAATGCGGCAAGAACAGCGCCAGGAAGCCGA
>DYKH01000588.1 GCA_020722685.1 Caldithrix sp.
TGGGCTGATGAAAAATGGCTAAATTCGGGTAGTTTTGTAGTTGCGAGAGCATATCATTTTTGTTCCTCTTTGGGTAGGTGCTTGCGCATTGCAAGAATCTCAACTATAGTTGATCTATATTTCAGTTCAGGTGAAGAGTCATGGACAATGTAGCCAAAGACAAGACTTACAAAAGCCCCAGCAAAAAGCTGGTTCGTTTTTTTGAAAAAAGCCGCAATCAATGGAAATCTAAACACCATAAGGCCAAGTCAAGTATAAAGAGACTCAATAACCGTGTTCGTTTTCTGGAGAAGAGTAAGGGGCAGTGGAAGAGTCGGGCACAGGAACTTGAGATGGAAGTAGCGCGCCTAAAAGCCAAAGAGCAAGCTTTGGAGCAAGCGATAGAAAGTTTGGAAAAAAAAGAGTCGACCCTTCGACACTCCCTTTAGTCGCAGGGCAGGCTATAGGGCTGGAAGAGCTCAAAGACTGGCAGGTGACGCCATACCATCATGCGTATTCAATAGGGTGCATCTCCTTATTTATATCCTTGGTGTTATCGGCGGCAGTTAGTATGCGTGGCACAAGTCGCGCTATGCAGGTTTTTTTCGATGCAGTGGGTCTCCCATTTGCTTGTCCCAGCTGGTTTACTGGTCGCTTGTGGCTACTACGCCTGGGTTATTACAAATTGACGCGCCCCAAGATTCAGGCGGATGATTGGGTGTGGATTGCAGATCACACAGTACAGTTGGGTGACGACAAATGTCTGGTGATTCTGGGAGTGCGCTTGTGTGATTTGTTGTCCACCGATTGCTGTCTCAGCCATGTAGATATGGAGCCGATTGAGTTAGTGCCGGTCAAAAAATCCAACGGCGAAGTGGTTTATCAGCAATTGGAACAGGCGGTAGCCAAAACCGGCGTACCGCGCGCAATTCTCAGTGATCATGGGACAGATTTGAATGCAGGCGTCGAAAAGTTTTGTCAACAACACCCTCAAACGAGCGCTTTGTATGATATCAAACACAAGACGGCGGCGATTTTGAAGCGTGAACTCCATCAAGACACCGACTGGAACATGTTCATTCACTTGGCTAACCAAACCAAGCTGCGAGTTCAACAAACGGCTTTGGCGGCTTTGTTTCCGCCCAATCAAAAGACGAAAGCCCGCTACATGAACGTAGATATCCTAGTCAACTGGGGTCAAAATATGTTGTTTTTTCTTGACATGCCCCAGGCTGTACGCAAGCCTACATTTGATGAAAAACTTGTTGACGAAAAACTGGGCTGGGTCACAAACTTTCGGTCGCAATTGAAAGATTGGGGCGAGCTCTTTGAGCTTATTACAGCAACCGAAAGTTTTGTCAGACACCACGGTCTTTATCAGGGTGTCCATCTCGAACTAGAGAAACATTTGCTGTCAGCCCAGGCGCAGACGGAACGAACTCAAAGGCTGCGCCGTGAGTTGGTTGCTTTTGTGTCCGAGCAAGAAGCCCAGGTTCGCCCTGGCGAACGTCTGTTGGGAAGTAGTGAAATCATCGAATCCGTCTTTGGAAAGGTGAAACGGCTGGAGCAGGATCAGTCCAAAAATGGCTTCACGGGCTTGCTCTTGGGCTTGGGCGCGCTGGTCTCCACCACAACCAACGCAGTGATCCAAACGGCTCTGGAAACTGTTCCTACGAAACAGATTGAGATTTGGTGTCAGGAAACGCTCGGGCAAACAGTTCAATCTAAGCGGCGTCAAGTGTTCGCCGCCTCGAGAAAAGTGGAACAAAAATGGGATCAATTATCAGCGACCAGATGAACCTATTTTCATCAGCCCAG
>DYKH01000152.1 GCA_020722685.1 Caldithrix sp.
GATCTCCTGCGCATGCAGGAATCTCCTTGTGAACAGGTGGTTAGGAGATGCCTGTCTTCACAGGCACGACATGAAAAAGTGACCCTTAACGAGTATAGATTACGGCGGCAGTGGATTAGGCAAGCAGCAACTCTTGATGTAATGCCCAATCGATCTCATCCATATCCGGATGCCACTGGTAGGTGCCCAAATCCACATAGCCGCGTTCATCAAAGACGACTCCATCCTGTTCCAGCAGAACGCGCTGCAAATTCGGATCGTGTTCGCCGCAATCAAGACTGATCCGGCCTTTGGAATTGATGACCCGGTGCCAAGGAATGTCCAAATTCTCAGGCGTGCTGTGCATGGCCCAGCCGACGGTGCGGGCAGCGCCCGGGCTGTCCAAAAGATAAGCCAGTTGGCCGTAGGTAACCACTTTCCCTTTGGGGACTTTTGCTACCAACAGCCAAACCTTTTCGAAAAAGTTGTTGGAGGACATAAGCTATCCATTTCGCTTTGATTCTTACGGGATAATGTAGAAAACGACAAAAAAGGATTCAAGCAATTTTTGACGGTTTACGTAATAGCTCACTTGTAGGGCGCGAGTGAGGTAATCTCCTCCCTAAGCCAATTTTGGGAAGGAGATTGCGAAAGATTTAAGCAATTCGTTACGGTTTGCTGCCATCGAATGTACCTCACTCACACGCCCAATTGCAGTTCCCGGAATGGATACACAACCACATGTTCAAAGGATTTTCGCATGATTATTCGACTACTTTTGTCAAGTATTCTTACCCTCGCTACAACCACCAGCGCACAAATCCTCACCTGGAGCCCGCTTTTCTCCACCGTTGAGGATACCATCACCATCATTTACGATGCCACGCAAGGCAACGCCGGCTTGGTCGGGGCGACCGAGGTGTATGCCCACACCGGCGTCATCACTGATCAGAGCGCACGACCGAGCGAATGGAAACACGTGAAAACGAATTGGGGCCAGAATACTCCGGAAACTAAGCTACAATCATTGGGCAATAACAAATGGAAGATGAAATTTCATATTCGCAGCTATTATGGCGTGCCTGCGAACGAAAAAGTGCTGCAGCTTGCCTTTGTCTTTCGCAATGCCAATAGCTCGCGTGAGGGTAAAACAGCCTCCGGGGGAGATATATTCTTGCCGATTTATGAAAAAGGCCTCAACATCACCTTGATTTCTCCCACGCAGTTTCCTTGTTTCGTAAACAAGGACGACAGCCTAAGAATCCTCGCGGTCGGGGCGCACGCCGCCAAGATGTCGCTGTTCATTGGCGAGCAACTCTTGTTCTCGGTCGATAACGACTCGCTGCGGTACTCCATATTTGCCACTGACTATGGCAAGCGAAACGTTAGAATCGTTGCGCAGGACTCTTCCGGTGCGCAAAAGACCTTCGCATTCTATTATGTGGTCAATTGGCCGGTGGAAACCGCAGAGCTTCCATCGGGAGCCCGAGACGGCATCAACTACTCCAATCCCAGTCAGGCCACGTTGGTTCTGATGGCTCCATACAAGAAATTTGTGTATGTCATCGGCGATTTCAATGACTGGGAGATCGATCCCGCTTACGCGATGAAACGGACGCCGGACAGCAGCCGTTACTGGCTGACGCTGAATAGCCTGATTCCCGGCAAAGAGTACATCTTTCAGTATCTGGTGGACGGCTCCCTCAGAATTGCCGATCCTTATGCGGAAAAGCTCGTCGATCCGTGGAACGATCAATACATCAGCCAACAGACGTATCCCGAATTGATCCCTTATCCCGTAGGCAAAACCACAGAAATCGCTTCCGTGTTGCAGACGGCGCAATCGTCCTATCCATGGCAGGCGAGCGATTATCAGCGACCGCCGCAAGCGGATTTGGTGATTTATGAGTTGCTCCTGCGCGACTTTCTAAAAGAACACGATTTCAAAACACTCACCGACACCTTGAGCTATTTTCAAAGGTTGGGCGTCAACGCCATCGAGCTCATGCCGTTTTCCGAGTTCGAAGGCAACGAAAGCTGGGGCTACAATCCGTCCTTCTACTTTGCCCCGGACAAGTACTATGGCCCCAAAGAAGACCTGCAGCGCTTTATCGATGAAGCGCATCAGCGTGGGATTGCGATCATTCAAGACATTGTCCTCAATCATTCATACGGCGCCTCGCCGCTGGTGCGGCTTTATCTGGACAATATGAGCAAGAATCCCTGGTACAACGTCACCTCTCCGAATCCGGCCTATAGCTGGGGATATGACTTTAATCATGAAAGTCCGGCCACGCAAGCGTTCGTCGACCGCGTTACTTCTTTTTGGCTGACAGAATACCACGTGGACGGCTTTCGCTTTGACTTTACCAAAGGTTTCACCAACACTCCAGGCGAAGGCACTCCGCGAGACAACCGGCGCATCGCCATTCTCAAGCGTATGGCTGATCAGATTCGCGCGGTGGATCCCACGGCCTACATCATTTTGGAACATTTTGCCGATAATAGCGAGGAAAAAGAGTTGGCGGACTATGGCATGATGCTCTGGGGCAACATGAACTACCACTACAACGAAGCCACCATGGGCTATCACTCCGGCGGCAAATCCGACTTTTCCTGGGCTTCTTACAAGACGCGCGGTTGGACCAAGCCAAACCTGATCGCCTACATGGAAAGTCATGACCAAGAAAGGCTGATGTACAAGAATCTTCGCTGGGGCGCATTCAATGGAGATTACGACGTAACGGACACCACTACCGCGCTCGAGCGGGTTAAGATGGCAGCGGCGTTCTTCTTCACCATTCCGGGGCCGAAAATGATTTGGCAATTCGGCGAAGTGGGTTATGATTACTCCATCGACTACAATGGCCGGGTAGGGAACAAGCCCATTCGCTGGGATTATTATCAGCAGGAGGAGCGGCGAAGCCTGTTCGATACTTTTGCTGCGCTGATCAAGCTGAGGAGGGAACATCCGGCTTTCCGCAGCACCGATTTTTCTCTGTCACTTTATCCGCCAGTCAAGTCCATCCACATCAATCACCCATCGATGAATGTGACCGTAACGGGCAATTTTGATGTGATTCAGGCATCCGTCAGTCCCGGTTTTCAGCATGCCGGCAAATGGTATGATTACTTTTCCGGCGACTCAATTATAGTCGCCGACACCCAAGCCCTGATCTCTATGGCGCCGGGGGAATACCATCTTTACACGGATGTCAGGTTGGATGTGCCGGACATCCGAACGAAGATCGCCGATGCCCCGGCTGCCGCGCCGATAGGTTTTGCTTTGCAGCAGAACTATCCCAATCCATTCAATCCGACGACTACCATCGCCTATTCGCTTGCACAGCCTTCGGAAGTGACTCTGGAAATCTATAATCTGGCGGGACAAAAGGTGAGAACGTTGACGACGCAGAAACAATCTGCCGGCGCGCATCAGATCGTTTGGGATGGGATTTCAGATGATGGACGACAAGCGGCAAGCGGGGTGTATCTGTATCGCCTTAAGGCAGGGGAATTTGTGGAGACCAGAAAAATGCTGCGAGTGAGATAGGAATAGAGAATCATGTTTCCGTGCCCATGCGGCCTAGACATTGGTTGCCATGTGGAATCTTCTAACGTGTGGCTACACCTGACGCGGTGTCACTTTCCTTTCCCGAGCACACGCCTCTTTAACTTTTGCGCCAAAGGAAGTTTGATACCGCGGCAACGTAACCAATCACAGGGTGTCTTGCCAGTGCTGTCATTTCTGCGGACGCAGGAAGCTCCTTTCCATGACACGGCAGAAGGAGACCCCTACATGCGCAAGGGTGACCGCATCCTGTGACCGGTTACGCGGCAAAAGACTGGGTACAAACTGAAATTTGCAGGCATTGCGGCCGCTGCGCAGAGCGGAAAAAGGACATCGCCACATCGAGCGCAGACGGCCCCATTAGCCCCGTTGTCATTGCCTTGGCAGCGACCTATGGCTCAATCTTGGTCCCCAATACCTGCAGGAACTTGGCCAGCCACTCCGGGTGCGCCGGCCAAGCGGGTGCCGTAACCAAGTTGCCATCTACATGAGCTTTGTCCACCGGTAGGTCGACCCACTTGCCGCCGGCACGTACTACTTCCGGACCCACTGCAGGATAAGCAGTGGCGGATTTACCACCAAGAACTCCCGCAGCAGCCAATAACTGCGCTCCGTGACAAATGGCGGCAATGGGCTTATTCTTTTCCGCAAAGTGCTGCACCATCTTGAGCACCGCATCGTTCAAGCGGAGATACTCCGGTGCGCGACCACCAGGGATGACAAGAGCATCATAGTCTTCCACCTTGACATTTGCAAAGGTGGCATTAAGGGTAAAGTTGTGTCCGGGCTTTTCGCTGTAGGTCTGATCGCCCTCAAAATCGTGTACGGCGGTGCGCACCTTCTCACCTTCCTTTTTGTCCGGACAAACGGCGTGAACGATGTGTCCAACCATTTGCAGGGCCTGAAAAGGCACCATGACCTCGTAATCCTCCACATAGTCACCGACAAGCATCAGAATCTTCTTCGCGCTCATAGCAGTCTCCTTTCTGGTTTCTTATCATACTATAGATTGGAAAAATCGAAAATTCAAGCCGTAGGAGATGTCTCCAGACATCGAAAATTACTGCATATTGTGGTCGAACTCGGAGAGTTCTGCTACACATTGTGGTAAGTGCCAAGCTCCTTGCGAGAACAACAGCGAACACGTATCGCCACGTGACTGCTTTATCTCAATTCATAGCGAAAAGTGATAATCCCTTGCACGTTCTTCTGCTCGGCCGTGGGAGCGAGGGGACTAAAGCGCCATTTGCGCAGGGCTTGAAGGGTGATCTCGTCCAAGGTCGGATCACCCTTTTGCACCGGAATCATTTGGCCGACGCGCCCATCCGGCAAAACGGTGAAGCGAATGCGTACCACCGCCTCCCGCTGCAATCCCGCCGGATATTGCGGAATCACTTGATTCAGGATGCGGCGTTGAGCAGCATCCCCTTCGATGCTATAGGGCAGCGCCTCGGTTGCAGTCCCAACCTCTCCAGTGGGAGCTAATTCCTTGTCGCCCAAAGGCACCTCGCCGGCGCCGACCTGAGCTTTTTCACCGGCTATGCCGTCTGAGGCGGTGGCCACTGGCTCATCTTCCGATAGGGCATCCCGGCGAAGGGGAATTTTCTCCGCCTGCATAGTTGGTGTCAGCTTGCCGGTCTCCCGTTGAATCGTCTCCGGCTCTTCATTCTCCAACATACGGCGCTTGGGCAAGTTGACCGGCTCGGCTTTGGGTTGATTGACCTTCACGACTTCGGATTTGGCAAGAGCAGGCTTGGACTCCCCGACGGCAGGTCGCTCGGTTCTAACGGCCGGTGCGGTGCTTGACCCACGCGAGCTGGAAACAAAACTCATCTCGGCGAACTCGACCGTATGCAAATCGAGGCCGACGCCGACCATCAAAAAAATCAGGAACAACAACAGGTGCAAGAGGCTGGAGAGAACCAAAGCTTTGCGAATATCCGTCAAACTGGACAAAAATCTCTCCATGCATTTCTCCTTACAAGCCGGGTTCCGTAGCAATCATAAAGCGCTCAGCTCCCGCCAGCTTGGCGCGATCAACCACACGAATGGTCGCTTCCAAGGTCAAATCCTTATCCGCTCGAATGACGACCACACGATCGGGTTTTTCTTTCAACAAGGAGCGGAGCTGCCCGACCAGATCATCAAGGCCGACCTGCTTTTGGTTCAGAAAAATTTGTTCCTTTTTCGTTACGGTCAGAAATATCTTGTCGGCATCCTCTTGTTGGCCGGATGCAGCTTTCGGCAGCTTGACCTTGATGCCCGGCTGCAGGACGAAAGAAGAGGCCAGCAAGAAATAAATCAACAGCAAAAGGACGATATCGGATAGAGTGACCGTGGCGAACATCACCATGCGTTTACGAGAAGTTGCGATTTTCACTTACGACCTCCTTTTCCAGCAGCATGTCCATCAGCTCGTTGGAGCTCTCTTGCATCTCAAAAACGTGATGCTCGACCTTGCCTTGAATCCAGTTGTAGGCCATCAATGCCGGAATGCCAACAATGAGTCCCGCCGCCGTGGTGAGCAGCGCCTCCCAAATGCCGCCAGCCAGAACGCCGGCGTCCACGTTGCCGCCCAGGGATTGGATTTGCATAAAGGCCTTGATCATTCCCGTCACCGTGCCCAAGAATCCGAACATGGGTGCAATGGCCGCGACCGTCGCCAAGATGCCGAGGTAGCGCTCCAATTTGTAGACTTCCGTCGTCGCGGCGCCCTCGATGGCATCTTTGATCTCTTCTCGGGAGCGATTCTGTTTTAGCAAACCGGCTTTGGTAATTCCTGCTATCGGTCCCGGAGTCTCCTTGCATAAAATGATGGCCTCGTCAATGCGCTGGCGCAGCAGCAGGTTTCTGACCTGAAGGACAAAGGTTCGAGCATTGATTTGCACCTTACGCAAGACAATCATTCTTTCCACTAAAATGGCTAAAGCTATGATCGAGCAAAGGGTGATCGGAATCATCATGATTCCACCCTTCACAAACATATCAAACAGGGACATGCAGTTCCTCCTAATGTTCGGTTCAAGCTAAAAAGCTCAATTCGTCGATGTGAAGCATCTATTCGTGTCAGATCGCAACCAACTCGTTGGTTGCAACAACTATACTGGCAATGATCAATAGACCCAGAAGTCCAATACCAAAGCCTAACAGCCGACAGCCTAATAGTCTAACAGCCTACAGCCTAAACGCCTACAGCCTAAAATTTGTAACCGACCACAGGATGCGGTCGCCTCTGCCTATGCAGGGGTCTCCTTCTGCCGTGTAATGGAAAGGAGATTCCTGCATTCGCAGGAATGACAGCACTGGCAGGACACCCCGTGATTGGTTACTAAAATTTGGCCCTCACCCCCAGATTCAGCGTCACCCCTGTCTCCGGATAATTTTCCCATACCACATACTCCGAATCGAGAATGTTGTTGACGGACAGAAAAGTGGAAATAGTTTTGCCAAAGTCTTTGCTCAGAGTGCTCTGCATCATGCCAAAAGCCGGCAATCGACTTGCTTCGTTGAGACGACTGCGCCGAACGCCGTTGATGTCCGCCTGTACGCCCAGATACATGTCCTTCAGCAACTGAATCGAGACACGAACCGGGATTCGAAAATCGGAACGGTAAGGAATGCGGTCAAGATTCGGCAAAGCTCCGTCATCGTCGATCTTGTCCGAATAGCTGACAAAGCTCGCCTGCAATCGGGTTCGGGCACTCAAATCGGCGATCATGCCGATTTGAATTTCCGTCAGCTCTGTGTTGCGGATTTGTCGTAGATCGATCAGCCGGGTCAGGGGATTCTGCTCCCAGTAGTGCATTCTTTCCATCCAACTGCGGGCGAAACTGCCGCGCAGGCGCAGGTTGGGCACCAATTCCAAATCCGATTCCACTCTTAAGGACAGCTTTGTATTGTCAGCCACCAAGGCCGGTCGATGACCGATGTACGGATTCTCTTGCCACCACTGAGTGAAGGTCTTGTGCTCCAACCCGGTGAAAACGATTCCGGTCAAACCAACGCGAGAATTGGGCGTCAGATTAATCCTGGCAAACGGCGAGATTCGTGAGCTCGTGGCAAAAGAATCGGCGGCATTGCTTTGATAGCTGAAGCCAAAGACAGCGGCCAAGGTGTTGGACAGCCGAAAATAACCTTGTGCGCCGATTTCCCCCAAAGAGTTTTTCATGGACGTGCTGTCCTTCAGCAGGTCTATCACTTCCCGAACGTAGCGACCGGATGCCGTGATCTGTAGATTCGACCATTGGGTTGAATAGGAAAAATTGAGGTCATACCAGAAATCGCTGGTCTTGTCCAGCCGCTTTTCGCTGGTGTCGCTCTGCACCCCCGAACTGCCAATTTCAATCCCCAGCCTTCCATCAGACAGCTTGTTGAGATCGTATTGCAGCTCGGCAGCGAAACTGCCGGTGCTGCCCAGCCGCGAAAAGTCTTGTTTTGCGAGCTCGCTTTCATGCAGCCGGCGGCTAAAGCGCGAATACTCGGCGCGAGCCGTGCCGACGGTCTGCGGCTGCAATTCATAGCTGACCTTGCCGGAAAGACCTCCTTGCGAAAAGCTGCTGTTGTCGAATTGTCCCTTGCTGCGATCCAACCAGGCGCGGGCTCGATAGTCACCGAGGCTGTACTTTTGCCAGTGCCCGCCATCGAGCAAAACAGTCGAGTAGCCGCCGCCCTGCAGACTGATCCAGCTCAGCTTTCTCAAACCGCCGGCCGCTCCTTCCACCTGCGGCTTGGAGCTTTCGCGGCCAAACCAAATCGATACCGGCTCGTAAGGCGATTCCGGCTTGACCAGCGTGGGCGATTCCGGCGTCAGCGACTCTTTGCCGCCCGGTACCCGCACTTCCCGGTCCTGACCAAAAACCACCACGTCGGGCAATTGGAGCTGGGGTTTTTCGGCTTCGATCTTGTCTTGGGCTTCTGGCTCGACGCGGGTGGTGTCGGAGGGCAAGGTGATTTTGGTCGGAGGCGGGGGTATCTTTTCTTGGGCCGCTGCGAGGGTCAAAAAGATGAAAATGAAAATCAGGACCTTAATCAGATTTTTCATAGTTTGGTCGGTATTAAAGAGTACGATTACGAGTAAGAGTACGATTACGAGTATGAGCAGGAGCATGAGCACGAGCATGAGAAAGAGTGCACGGAGGTATTGAGCTATTTTCCTACTAATGCTTCCAGACGTTCTTTGGATTTTGCGGCATAGTCTGCTGCCGAGGGGTACTCATTGATGATGGACTGATAGAGTCTTCTGGCATCGGAAAGCTGGCCCAGCTCCTCGCTGCATTGGGCGGCTTGGTAAATGCCTGGGACCACCCAATCGATTTGGCTGCTGTAGAGGTACTTGATTTTCAAATAGGCGGCCACGGCGGACTGCAAGGCGTTTTGCGCTCGCAGCACGTCACCGGTGAGAAATTGCGCCTGAGCGGCAATATCCTTGTCCGCCTCGTCTAAGACCTTGTTCAATTGCTCGGTAGCTTCCCCAAAGCGCTTTTGCTCAATCAGCGTGCGCGCCAAGCCGACCCGAGCGAGATGCTGCGTGCGCTGATTCGGGTCCTTCTCTATGACGTCAGTAAAGTAGGACTGCGCCCGGCCATAGTCCTTGGATTGTTGGAAAGCCAACCCAATCTTGTACGCCGCCATGCCGGCATATTCGCTTTGCGGAAAATCCGTCCGCAGCTTTTGATACAACTCGCCGGCTTGAAGATAGCTTTTCTGCTCGAAAAGGATGTCGCCGGCATGAAGAAGGGCTTCCGCCGAACGCGGGTCTTTCGGAAATGCCTCCCATTGCTTGCGATAGGCCGAGGCGGCGGTATTCAAATCTTTGAGATTCTCGTAGCAGCTTCCAATTCTCAGGTGTGCGCTCTTGGCTGCTTCCGATTGCGGATAATCACGCAAAAGCAAGTTGTACTGAGCAATAGCCTGGTCGTATTGCTGTTGGTCAGCATAAAACTCAGCCTTGCGGGCAATGATTTCCGCTGCCCTGCCTTTGTCGGCAAGCTGCTGGACGTAGGAATCAACCACTTGCATAGCTTGTTCGGACTCGCCCTTTTGCATCATCGACCATTGCAGGCCTGTCACTGCGTCATCCACCAAATCGCTTTTCGGATAATTGTCGATGACCTTCTTGTATTGGGCAATCGCCTCGTCGAACTGGCCGAGATTATAATGGCAGTCTCCCAGCGCATAGGTGGCGTCGTCCCCAAAGCTGCTCTGGGGGAACTGCACCAAAACCTGATGGAAATCTGCGATGGCGCTCTGGTAGTCATTATTGCGAAAGGCCGACCGACCGCTCATGTACAAGGCTTCGGCAGCGAAAGGGGAAGAGGGAAAATTTTCAACGACCTTGGCGTACGCTTGTCGCGCTGCGGCGAATGCCGCGCTGCGATATTGGCACTGGCCGATCTGAAATTGGGCTTCAGCAACAAAGGGATTTGTTCCGGATTCAGCCAAAACAGCTTCGTAGGCGTCGATGGCGCGGTCAAAAGCCTTGGCGTTGAAATAGGCATCGCCCAAGCGCATTTTGGCGTCCAACCTCACCGCGTTCTTGTTGCTCTTGGCGATCGTTTCTTTAAAAGCGACGGACGACTCTGTGTACTTGCCTGATTTGAGAGCGGAATAGCCAAGGCCGTATTGGGCATCAGCATACTTTGCAGAATTGGGATATTGTCCCACAAAGCGCGAAAAGAGCTGGTAGGCGTGGGAAAAATCGCCCTTTTTGTAAAAGGTTTCCGCTTGCCAAAAGAGGGCATCGCCGGCCAAATCGCCTGCTTCGCCTGATTTTGAGACTTCCGCAAAACCGATGAGCGCTTTGTCATAGTCTCCGGTCTGCAAGTGGCTCCAGGCCAATTTGTAAGTAGCGCGGGCTTTAAGTCTGGCGCCTGAGTAATTAGCCAACACCTGCTCAAAAGCTCTCTTGGCCTCTGCGAGATTATTTTCTGCTAGGTAGCATTCGCCGAGCATCAGACCGGCGTCGCCGGCGAGCGGGGAGGTAGGATATTTGCTGAGAATTTGTGAATACTCCTCCCTTGCATTGGCATAATTGTTTGCGCTAAAATCCAGCGAAGCGTTTTCATAAAGGGCGTTGGCAGCATCCTTGCTTTCAGGAAACTGAGTAATGACCTGGTTGTACTCCTGTCGTGCCTGGGTAGTATCGCCACTCTGCGCATAATAGCGTCCAAGCTGAAAGTGAGCGGAGGCGAGCAAATTTATGTCTTTGCTCATTTCCAACAACTTTCTGAAAGCAGTGATCGCCTGCTCGCTCATTTGTTGCTCATGATAAGCCCATGCTATGCGATATTCTGCATCATCCGCATAGGCATTTTCCGGAATCGCAGCGATGATCTCATAAGCCTGGATGGCTTTCTCATATTCTTTTTCTTTATAATACGATTCACCGATGAAATACTGCGCCTCGCCGCGGGAAGCGCTCTTGGGAAAATTTTGCAGCGCGGCGGAAAGGTTGGCCCGTGCTGCTTCGTAGTCACCTTTGCCATAGGCAGCAAAACCCATGCGATAGCTCGCTTGTTCCCTTAGCGGACTATTGGGATGAGCCTGCAGAAGCTTGGCATAGGATTCCAAAGCGTGGTCCCATTGGCTCATTTCCTCAAAAATGTAAGCGGCAGAATAAAGCGCATAATCGGCTAACGGCCCGGTGGGATTGTCTTGATAGACATTGGCATAGTATTTCAGGGCGTCATTCTTTTTCCCGGATCGGTACAAAGCCTCGCCGTACCAATAATAAGCATTGGATAACAACGGACTTTTAGAATGCTGAGTGATGAAAACATCCAGCGAGGAAATGGCCTCAGAATACTTGCCGGCATTCACCAACGCCTCGCTGATACGAAACTGGGCTTTGTCCCGCAGGCCAATGGCAGGGAAGCTGGACAACAGTTCGCGGTAGGCAGCAACGGCGCGGGAATAGTCGCCGGTTTGGAAATAGCATTCTGCCATCAGAAACTGAGCTTCTTCGGCATAAGGGCTGGATTTGTAAGTCTGAATGAATTCGCGAAATTGACTGGCCGCCAAATCGAACAGTTTGTCGTTATACATGCCTTTAGCCGCATAGAATTCTCGCTCCGCGGCAGTTCCTTGCAGTTGCGAAGGTGCAGCTTCCTGCAAGCCGACAGCGGTCATGACGACCAACAACAAGAACCGAAATGCCTTCAGCATAGATGGAGCTCTCCGCTCTCTTTACTATCGTGGGCGGCGGCGAACCGATGATCAAACCGACAATTCATTGCAAAACCTCCCGTATGACGACCTGTTCGATGACAAAGTTCCACCATAAATAACATGCGTTGCGGAGAGGAATTGACCATTGCCATAAGAAAGACTTTATCGATCATTGTTTGTTCGTAAGAATTGCTTCTTGAATGATGTTCGATGCGATTGAATAATGAAAGGCTAAACAACTATACAATATTCCGAGCAAAATTGCAAGGGAGATTTCTGACGTTCCAACACAAATG
>DYKH01000589.1 GCA_020722685.1 Caldithrix sp.
ACCCATTCGGTGCTCTCGCGGAGCGTAATGCATGGCTTTTGGAAAAAATATGCTTCCTTCTGCACGCCTCCGGAGTCGGTTACCACAAAAGAGCAGGCATCTTCGAGCGCAAGCATATCGAAATATCCAACAGGATCAATCACATGGATATGAGGAGCAAAGGCAAGACCTAACGCGTTCAGAATCTTGCGCGTCCGCGGATGCATGGGAAAGACTGCCTCGATTTCAGTAAACTGGTTGAGCGCCTGGACAATTGCGCTAAGACGGGCGGGATCATCGGTGTTCTCGGCACGATGTAGGGTAATAAGATAAAACTGCTCTGGGATATTCTGCAGACGATGAGCACCGAGCTTGGCGCGGTAATAGAGCGAAGCTTCGAGCATGATATCGCCACAGTTCACTACTGCTTTTTCATCAGCAGATGGCGCTTTTGGAACACGGCCTGGAACGCCTTCCCGTTCGAGATTGCGCATCGCAGCTTCAGTGGGACAGAAAAGCCAGGTTGATAGGTGGTCGGTGAGCCTGCGATTCTGCTCCTCGGGCATAATCATCATAAACGAACGGAGCCCTGCTTCCACATGCGCTACTGGGATATGCAATTTCGATGCGGCAAGCGCACCCGCAAGCGTGGAATTTGTATCGCCATACACAAGGACGATATCGGGCTTGTGCGTAAGAAGGAGCCGTTCAATGCCCGCGAGCATGGCTCCGGTCATTGCACCATGGGAGCCAGAGCCTATACCAAGATTATGATCAGGCTCGGGTATTTCCATTTCCCTAAAAAAAATGTCCGACATGTTGTCGTCGTAGTGCTGGCCGGTATGGACAATGGTCTCATGAATCTTGCCTGAGAATTGACCAGAGCGGACTCTCCGGGAAAAAACGGCAGCTTTTATAAATTGCGGACGCGCACCAATTACAGTTACAATTTCAAGCATCAAATTGGCCTTTCATATCAAGGGTTGAAAAGTTCTGGAGAGGTAAATCCACGGGCATTCCCGTTTTTTGGCTTTTATAGATCGCAAGGATTATTTCTAAGGCCTTCTTGCCTGCCTCTCCATTAACAAGTGGTTCTCTGTCATGTTCGATTGCATCAATAAAATCAGCATAGAGCGCCGTATGCCCAAACCCATAGACACTGGGTGGATCTTTCGCAAGAGGGTCCAGGACTTTATCCTCTATATCCCCAACTTCGCTTGCATCTTCAAACCGCCAGGTTTCGATTTTATTGACCGCAAGCCCACCAATAACCACAGAACCTTTCTCCCCAAACAGAGAAAGCGTTTCATTTAAATTTTTGGGGTATATATCAGCGCTCCCCTCAATAATACCTACGGCTCCACTTTTAAATTCAACAAGAGCGGCGCCAAAGTCTTCGGCTTCGATGGGGCGCATAAAGCGTCGCGTCACCGCCTGAACGCGTACTGCATCTTCGCCCATCATCCACTGTAAAAGGTCTATGCCATGCGTACACTGATTCATGAGCGTACCGCCATCGAGCGCCCAGGTTCCGCGCCATGGAGCCTGCGCATAATAATCCTTATCTCTGTTCCAGCGCACCTGAATCATGCCGTGCAAAAGCTTTCCAAAGCGGCCTGCCTCGAGCGCCTTTCTCGCCTTCTGCACGGGCGCATTGAAGCGGTTCTGAAAACACACCGCAAGCTTACGGTTGTTTAGCCGAGCCGCAGCAATCATCGCATCAGCATCGGCGATAGAAAGAGCCATTGGCTTTTCGCAAATGACATGAGCACCAGCATTGAGGCAATCGATGGCGATCTGCGGATGCTTGCC
>DYKH01000590.1 GCA_020722685.1 Caldithrix sp.
CTGCCTTGCGGTTGACGGCCACGCCGTCTTCCATGTCCATGCAGATGCAGTCCACGCCGAGGGTGAGGGCTTTTTCGATCTTGCGACGGTCGTCGCCTGGCATGTAGAGGAGGGCGCGTCGGGATGGCATTATTTGATCTCTCTATGGAATCTATAAGGTACACTGTTGAAAATGTCTCTTATTGTATTTTGATATAGTAAGTTCCCGTCTCGCCACCCGCAGTAATGACAATGGTTCCAGTTCCTGGATTAACATTTCCCTTTATTTCCCAAAACCAAGAACAATAGCCATCTTTATCAGCAATTTCGTCGCCTATACCCCCAACTGTGCTTTGCCTGCCAGAAGGTAAGTAGAAGTCCAATCTGCATTGTGTTCCTGGTTGTGTTCTTATTTTTGTACTCGCAACCCCTCCAACCCTGGCAGTTTCAGAAATTGAAATCAACACAAAACCTCTGGCGGGTGGTTCTGGTGTACTCGTAAAAGTTGGAGTAGGCGTTGACGTTAAAGTGGGTGTTAAAGTTTCTGTGGGAGTAAACGTAATAGTAGGAGTCAAAGTGATAGTAGGGGTCGAGGTAAGCGTCGGAGTAAAGGTCAAGGTAGGGGTGGCAGTTGGGATGAATCCGTTTATAAAATCAATAGTCCCAACACAAAGCGTATACGACACTATACAGGCAAACATCACCCCGCTCCCTATAAGTACATTCCGCCGAGCAATAGGATGCTCTTTCAGATAATTAAATATTCTTATGGTGGTCGCGTATATGAATTTTGCCATTAGGACAATCATCTTAATGGTTAACTCAAGAACGAAACCGAAGAAGCGGAAAAGAGCAAGTGGAATTGCAATTAGGCAGCAACCAGACCCGCCTCGCTTGCTGTTTCGTCTGCTAGATGTTGTGGATGAATAGGAAATTCCTGTACCTGGAATACCAACTGTTCGTTTAACACCCCGCTTACTAAAATTTACGGTTCCCCCACGACCACCAATAGTTGTGCTTGTGCCACTCTTGCTAAAGTTGATGCGGATACCTGGAAATAATTTCACTGATCGACGAAATCGAAAGGGCATGGCGTTTCCTCCATCGAGTTGTCATCTTATTGCTTTGCTTAATACAAGAATGGAGCCTTCTTGTCTTCCATTCAACTTGCAATTTGAGTATAGCACAATCCGACTATGCTCCAACTCTCCTCACTGATGCAAATCCCAGTCCATTCGGCCCAACGTGCGCGCCGATGACGGTGGTGACGTTGACCATGAGGATGTCGCGCGGAAGTTCGCGGCGGGACTCGTCCATGAGGCGGGCGAGGAAGTTCCGCGCGCGGGATTCGGCTCCCGTGTGAAGAATGGCGAGACGTTCCAGCGGCAGACCCGCTTTGAGGAACGCGGTCATCCGCTCGTCGGCCTGACTCGTTGTCCGCACCACGCCGACGGGTTTGAGCACGCCATTGATCAGTTCCACCATCGGTTTGATATTTAACATGCCACCGAGGATGGTGATGGCGGCGGGGACGCGTCCACTGCGGCGGAGAAAATCCATCGTGTCGAGCGCGGCGGAGACGTGGAGCCGTCGGCGGGTGTCCGCGATCGAGGCGAGGGCCGCGTCCACATCCGCGCCCGACTCGGCGGCCTCGGCGGCGGCCAGCACCTGGAATCCGATCCCCAGCGAGAGCGATCCGCTGTCCACAATGGTGACGCGGTCAGGAAAGTCCTGCGCGGCCTGGCGCGCAATGTTGCAGATGGCGGTCAATTGCGAGGCGGCATGAATGGACAGGATGTGGTCACAACCG
>DYKH01000591.1 GCA_020722685.1 Caldithrix sp.
TTTTTTGCTCGCGTTTTTAGTTTTGGTTTTGTATAATATCTCCATTAACACATTGATCTTGTTGAAAATAATGTTTGAATGGGGGTAAATAATGAGACGTCCAAAATATCCGCAACGGGAACTGCATCACGTGATGCCGAACCATAAAATCGGCCAGGAGTTGGAGGGGATCTCCACTGTCCTTGATAGCAATCGAGATATTTTGGATCTGATCTATCGGGATATCATTGGACTTCGGCAAGCGGCTACCGGGCGTAAAGGTATGAGCGCCGAACAGGTGGTGCGCTGTGCCATCCTCAAGCAGTATCGGCAGCTGACCTACGAGGAATTGGCCTTTCATCTGGAAGATTCCGAGTCTTTTCGAGGTTTTGCCCGGATGACAGGGGGGCAGTATCCCAGTGCCTCGACCTTGCAAGAGAATATCAAGGCTATCAGTCCGGCCACCTGGGAAGCGGTCCACCGGGTGCTTTTGGAGTATGCTGAGTGTCGGGGAGTCGAGAAGGGTCGTACCATCCGGATTGATTCCACTGCCGTTGACGCGGATATTCATCATCCCACGGACTCCACGTTGCTGCAGGATGGCATCCGGGTGATTACTCGGTTGTTGGCCGAGGGCAAAACCCTGGCGCCAGTACCGGAGTATCGGCTGGCTGATCATAATCGGGCGGCGAAAAAGAGAGTGCTGACTATTCTCAACGCCAAAAAGGAGAAGTTGCGGGTCAAGGCCTACCGCAAGCTGTTGTCCTTGGCGTATGCCGTCAGGGACTATGCCCTGGAGGCCATCGGCTGTTTGCAAGGATTTGTCGGCGCCAATTTGGATCAAACTATCAACGCCAGGATGATGTTGGACGAATTGGAGAGAGAGTTGGCGCTGTTCAACCGGATTATCGAGCAGACCAAGCGTCGGGTGCTGTCCGGGGAAAAGGTGCCAGGTTCCGACAAAGTGGTTTCTTTCTTTGAATGTCATGCCGACGTGATTGTCAAGGGCGGGCGAGATACCCACTATGGCCATAAGGTCTTTCTGACTGGCGGCCAATCCGGCCTGATCCTGGATTGTTTGATTGAAACGGGCAACCCGGCGGATGCGGCAATGTATACCAAGTTGCTGGAGCGGCAGATTGAGCTTTATGACCGCCCACCCAGGCAAGTGGCCGCGGACGGCGGTTTTGCCAGCAAGGAGAATCTGGCCAACGCCAAGCGTATGGGCATAAAAGACGCCATGTTTGCCAAGAAAAGGGGCTTGGGGCTGCTGGAGATGGTCAAAAGTCACTGGGTATATAAGAAACTGCGGAACTTCCGGGCCGGCATTGAGGCAGCCATCTCCAGACTGAAATGCCGCTTTGGCTTGGAGCGTTGCAATTGGCGAGGTTGGCCTGGGTTTCAACAGTATGTTTGGAGCGCCATTATTTCCTATAATGTCCTGGTGTTGGGCAGATTGCTCGCCCAACCCATGTAATGTTGACCATAAACCCCACTTCCGGAAGCAGAGGGAGTGGTCTGTCCAAAAATAGGCAAAATCATGTAAAAAAAGTATATCGATCACCAAAATGCCCGGATAAGTTCCCCATCCCTTAACGGCAACCACAAATCGCCGCAAATAGAAAGAGGAAAAAGTTTAAAACCGCCCGTTTCCGGATAGGGACTAACTATAACAAAATTATTGTCAATTTGCGGAGTACAAAATTTTATACCCTTGTTCACTAGTTTGAACATTAGGTTTAATGATGTAACCTATTATTATTACTAATATTATTACTGACAGCCATTATTATCATTGCTACAGGTGTT
>DYKH01000592.1 GCA_020722685.1 Caldithrix sp.
TACGACGCCAATCACAAACACGCGGTGACGAATCTCTCCAACGGCAATTCGTATGGCTACGACGCCAACGGCAACATGACCTCGCGCAACGTGGGCGGACAGTCCTTCACGCTTGCCTACGACGCCGAAAACAGATTGGTCTCCGTCAGCGGCGCAGTGACCGCGAGTTTTGTCTACGATGCGGATGGAAAGCAAGTCAAGTCCATTGTCGGTGGTGTGACCACGTATTATGTTGGTCAACACTACGAAGTGAAGAATTCGGTCGTTACCAAGTATTACTTCGCAGGAGCAACCAGGCTCGCCGTCCGCACGAACGGGACACTGTCCTACCTGCTCGGTGACCATCTCGGCAGTTCGTCGGTCACCACCAACGCCAGCGGAGTCAAGACCGCCTCCGCGCTCTACAAAGCCTTCGGTGAGACGCGCTACTCCTTCGGCAATCTCGGCACGGACTACAAGTTCACCGGTCAGCGTTTGCAGGCCGAACTTGGGATTTACTGGTTCCAGTCTCGCTGGATGGACCCGTCGCTGGGACGTTTCCTCTCCCCCGACAGCATCGTCCCCACCTCCACGCAAGGTACGCAGGCGTGGGATCGGTACGCGTTTGTCAATAATAACCCGGTCAGATATAACGATCCGACGGGACATATGATGACCGAAGGAGATGGCGGTTGCGATCCAAATGTGCCTGGCGATTGCGATCCGCCGCCTACTGTAAGTGAAGAAGATGAAGGTCAAAAGGAAGAATGCAAAGGTAAGGGCTTGATTGACCAATATTGTGTAGAACTTACTCCTGAAGAAGCTCAGGCTTTAGAGGATTTTCTTGATGGCCCGGGAGATATTGGCACAGCTACGGGTATTGTTGGGCTAGTTATTGACTTGGGAAGTATTATCGCATGGGCTAACTTAAGCACTTTCCAAAAAACAATTATTAGCGCTTTGATAGGCGGCCTTGAATCTCCAGCGGCTATTGTGGGTCTTATACTAACTGGAACGCTATTGTTTGTTGGATGGGAGACAAATGCGCTCAGTGAAAATCTAAGTGATTCTGGAGTAACACAAACTGGAGGAACACTAGTAGTATCCACGAATCTCTTATATGACATCTATGAAGTGAAAACGCCATCGGGTGTGACTTATGTGTCATATAGTGCTACGCAAGCTCCTGTGGGCTTTAAGGTAACGTCTAACCTAGTATATGGTTGGTTGGTGGTCAATAACGGGTCGCCATTTAGTTGGGATTGGTAGAGAGGTCTATGATGTCTACTATGTTCTATGTAACTCTTTTAGGTATGGGTATTCTTGCTCTGCTCCTTGGGATGTTTGTTTTATTCATTGGATTGAAGCGAAGAAAAAGACAGTATGTAATTGCCGGTGCTATTGGTATTTTATTTTCCGTCATCGGCATCTTTAACGTATGGATATATAAGCTGCACTAATTTATTTCGTATGCAAGCAAATCAATCGCGTTCTTGCGTGTGATGGGATCTATGACTCCCGGGTTAGCGAGGTCACAGGAATTGACCTCACACCTCTTCTCCCAATGGGAGGAGAGATGTTTTGCAACGGGTGAATACACTAACACTTCATGTTGACCTACGATGCCGAAAACAGACTCGTCTCTGTGACCGGCGCGGCGACGGCGAGTTTTGTGTACGATGCGGATGGCAAGCAGGTCAAGAGTATTGTCGGCGGTGTGACCACGTACTACGTGGGTCAACATTACGAGAAAAAGGGGACGACGGTCACGAATGAATTTCGCGGGCGCGACGCGTCTC
>DYKH01000593.1 GCA_020722685.1 Caldithrix sp.
GGAGAGATGGAGTCTGAGGAGATTTTGGGCCCACAATTCAGCGTTCACTGGTCAGCGTGCTCCTCAATCCCTGGAAAGCAATTTCCTATCAGCGGCCGGTCAAGGATCGATTTGAATCGCAACCGGGGTGAGGGCACCCCGGCTCCAAACAAGAGTTGCCCCGACACGCTTCGCAATCAGGGCTTGATCCAAAGACTACCGAAAGGATCTCGACATCATGTTCAAACTGTTTTCGAAATCTCAGCCAGCGCCATGCGCCGATAATGCCGACAACGAGATAAAACGCCTTGCCGATCATCTGCTGGCCCTTGGAAAAGAGGGCATGCTCAATTTGATGCGAATCTGCTTTCCCGGCGAGGTGACGCAGCTTATCGAATCCGAATGGCCGGTGACGCAGACGGCATTCGAGGCGCTCTCTGCGGACGATGTCAGGCAGGTCGAGGCTGGCGTGAATAAGCGTTATGGGGCTGAAGCGCTTGCCGCGCTTGTGGCGTGGAAGACGAAAAGCCCGCCGCATTACCGCCGCGAAATCCTTCGCTATGGCTGCACGGTCCTGCCCGATGTGGTTTGCCGCAAAACGCGCATGTCCTCAGCCAATCCGCCCGCCGATATCCACAGCATGATGCGCCTGGACCCGTTTGTCGGCGATGTGTATAGCGGCGACATGGTCGTCAGCGCCTTGAACCGCGCCCGATGCTCGGTCAGGGCCGGCGGAAGCTATCTCGATTTCGGCTGCTCTTCGGCCGCGTTGTTGCGTAACATGTTCGCGGCATTCCCAAACTCAAAATGGCATGGCTGCGATCCGGTAGCGTCGTCCATCGAATGGGCAGGCAAACAATTCAAGGATTTCAATCTGTTCGTCTCGAAGCAGAGCCCGCCACTGCCGTTCGACAACGAAAGCCTTGACGGGGTCTATGCCATCTCGATCTGGTCCCATTTCTCGGAACGCGCCGGGCTGGAATGGTTTGACGAGATGCACCGGGTTCTTAAGCCGGGCGGCTTTCTTTTCATGACCACGCACGGTCTGCGCAGCCTCTATTTCTTCCTTGAAAAGGACATGATGCAGCAGGATGTGATCGCGAAACTGCTCGCGCGAATGTTGAGCAGGCAATTCGCGTTTCAGACGATCCAGGATTGCGACGGGCTCGATATGACCGACTGGGGCAATGCCTTTTTCCCGCCCGAATGGGTCATCGGCAAGCTTGGCCTGAAGTGGAACGTCCTGGACTACAAGCCGGGCTTGAATCAGAGCAACCAGGATGTGTATGTGCTCGAGCGGGGCGCTGCGGACGGGAAATAGAATTGCTGTGAACGACAGGAAATAGTCGACTAGGAGAAGACTAATGAATGATCCCATTGTGGCAGAAGTTCGCAAGTTTCGGGATGAACATGCCCGGAAGTTCAACTCGGCGCAAGGAGGGAGTGCTGAGACCCGGGGATAAACCACCCGAAAAGAAGGATAGTGAGGATTTCACCATATTGGACGTATCTGATTACGAGCCTCCGCGGGCACCATCCAAGACCTGGAGGGAGCTTATCAAAAAGGTCTGGGAGCTCGATCCCCTGACCTGCCCGCAATGCGGCTCTGAGATGCGTATCATCAGACTGATCCAGGACCCGGATGTGATTCGCCGGATACTTGAGCACCTTGGGCTTTGGAGGCAGGATAGGGGGTCTCGATGCAAAAAACCAAAGCCGGATCATGGGCCGGTAGTCTATGGAAAAACAGGGACAGGTAAATTATACTTGATCCGTCTGGCCTGCTGTGGTAAGG
>DYKH01000594.1 GCA_020722685.1 Caldithrix sp.
CAGAAAGAGGCACGCTGACTCCGCGCTGGACATGGAAGGCCACCATGCGGTCGAACAACAGTACTTGTTGTCGCTCCGCTATCATTTGTCCGAACCCGCCCTTGACGATGAATACGGGAAGTTGCCGAAGGTGGGTTCGGATGAAATCCCACAGCCCCTCTTCGGTTCCAGCCTGGAGTTGGAATCGCTTTTCGAGACCACCGTTCGGTTTGTAGGCGGAAATGACGAGGTCCTTATCGACAGCCTTGGCATGCATCTGCTTCTTGGTCTTCATCCCCTTATCAAGCACGCTGACATCGGCAATGATGAAGCCCGCACGCCCCAATGCCTCCTGAATCGCGGTCCAGACCGCGTTCTTGGAATTGTGAAACTCAACCGTCACCCACCGGCCGGGCTTGAGGACGCGATAAACCTGTTTCAGGCAGTCTGTCATCATATTCGCGTAGACGGCCAGGTCTTTCTTCCACTTTCGGCTGACAATTGCATCCTGCCCCGAGTTCGTGAAAACACGGAGCCAAGCCTCCCACAGGAAATTCAGCTCGGCGTAAGGCAAATTGTCGCCGAAGGGTGGATCGATAAATACGTAATCAACGGAGCTATCCGGGATCAGTATTGAGGCAAGAGACTGGGTGGTTATCGCTATCGAGGAACCACCGTTTGGAATAGCTCCACCGAATCTCTTGATCTTGCCGCTCAATACATAGGTCGGGCTTGGTTCACTGACAGTTGAGCCGATATAGAGCGTACCGCTGAGGTTCGTGTTTACCTGTGAATAGGCTTTCTTGCGAAATCGATTCCGACGGGTAAAGCTCACCAGAACGCTCTGCAAAGTGAACCGCCAGAGCCGCTTCATCTCCTCTTTGGGCAGATCATCGGCCATTCGCCAGAGCAGAGAGAACGCAACGAGCTGGCGCGGCAGATGGAAATCGTGTGCTCGGCTGATCCCCTCGTGATATCCGCGATATTGGTCGCCCCATTCTTCCCCCTCCGGCACAAACATCATCAATTCCGTCGGGTACTCGATGGATTCGATCAGTTTTTCAATTTTCTCAAGGGTAGTGAGATCGTCCTTGTCGGGTTTCTTGCTCTTCTTCGTTCCCTGGTGTTGGTATCGAATCTCAACCGGACGCAACACCTGACGCGTCCGAGTAGCCTTTACCACCTTGTCGTAATAGGTGGTGGTGCGCCTGACGAGATCGCGTTTGGATACCTCGGCAGAGCAGTGCGTACAGATGGGCTGATCGGCTAACGTTCCCGATTCTTCATCCCAGGCCAAGTTCCAAAACTCCAATTCACCGGCGCAATGGGGGCAGGAAAAAACCTCCGACCAGATGGTGAAATCAATCGGACAGGTCTCGCCGGTCTTGGGGTCACGCGTCTCGTACATCCATCCGTATTCAGCGTTGAATTTGTCCAAAAGCTTCTTGGCGAGTCGCGCAAACCCCTTCGAATCGGTTGTGACGTTGTACCCAGCGGCAATCAATGTGGCAGCGGGCGAGAGGTCGTTCAGGACAGGGACTCGTTCCCCGCATCGGGAGAACGGTTGCTTGTCCTCGTCCAGAATGCTTCCATCCTGAGATATCGGATACCCGAGGGATGAAACCGCGCTTCGATCTCCGCAAAGCTTGGCAGCCACACCCGTCATTCCTGTCCCACAGAACCCATCGAAGACGATATCCCCGGGCTCCGTGTAGTGCAGGATGTACCGCATGATGGCTTTGTGCGGCACCTTGGTGTGGTAGGAGTGGGCGTTGTAGATGGGGTCGTTCTTGC
>DYKH01000595.1 GCA_020722685.1 Caldithrix sp.
CTGCGCCGACGGCCTTGGCGACTTGTTGTTGGAGTAGTTCTTTTTTGGTGGCCATATCTACTTCCTATCGAATCGAGCTTATAGGAAGTTCGGTCACCCGGAACATTGGTTTAGTTGGCTTCTCTGCCGTAACCAGTTCATCCACCCCTGCGTCCAAAGCAGTGGCCACATGAACTGCGTCCATCGCCGCAATGCCATGCCTTTGTGCCACATCGAAGGCGCGATGAAGCGTGTCAATGCACCACTTCAACTCCTCGCCTTGTGAAAAGATGGCCTCATAAAATTCCACCTCCTCCTGACGCCTTTCAAAAACTGCCTTAGGCAAGATTTCCAGCTTGACGGCATCGCTCAGCACGAAACTACGGCCTGGGTCATCGAGAATTTCCAGCGCTCTTCTGCCAATTTCATCCTTGCGAGCACATGCAGCAAGCAACACGCCGCTGTCGAGATAGGTTCGCTTACTCATCCGAGACTCCACCTCGACGTCGCTGCAATTCGCGATCAAAAGTGTCGGCATCCAGCAAAGGACCACCTTTTGCGACATAAGCGCGACGTAAGGCCAGCAATTTTTTGCCTAACTCTGTTTTTGGTTGAAATGTTTCGCTAACCGGATCGTGTTGAACTGGAGGCGCGTCATAAGCCGCCATACCAGGAAAATCCCAGTCTTCGGCGAAATTTCGAAGGCGTCGATGTGTTTCCAGTGCCTCTACCGTACTCCAGCCCAATTGTTCAATTCTGAGTAATTCGGCAGTCTCTGTGGTGACAGTACTGGATGTACCAAATCGGTAGTTAAAGCCTTTGCCTAGCCTATCCAAGTAGGTTGGTGTTGGCGGCGCGGATACCGCTTGAATTTGCTGAACTGCCGAGTACAAAAGGGGTGGGATGGGCAATTCGTCTATGGTGGTTGCCAGCATATCAATACTCCGGCTCCATGAGCGCAATGGCTTCTGCGGTCAGCAGTTGTTGATAGAACACCGCCTTTGAACGGTCGTGAATCAGGTCAATTTGCGCGCGCACATCTTCCCAATTATCTGGCTTCGTGCTGGAGAATGTTTCCAGATCAATCACCGATCCTTGAAGTTCTCCTTCAGGCAAATTGGCTTTTGCGGGAGTGGCTATCTGAACAACGTGATTACATTCCCCATCCTCTATCTCAACCCTCATTTGCAGGTGGCGATTTTGCAGACTCCATTGCCCAATCTGAAATTGAACTTGTAACGCCTTGAGGTCTGGGGCCGGATCCAGCATAAGCAAGTCGATATAGCGCAATGAATGGCGCATGGGCACCGGCACCAAACCACTGCTTTCGATCACGTCCAGAAGTTTCAGGATTCTTTCCTTGAAAGCCGACCAACCTTTATAAGGCTTTCTGCAGTTCATGGTCACAACACGATCGCCAACCTGAAACAGGAATGGGCTGCCGGGTTCTTCCATACGGTACTTGGCAGAAAAGCGCAGGTTTGGATCGAACTGTGCGACAGGAGCAGGAATATCCGCTGTTGGCAAGCGATGCAGTTGTAAATTCGGGTACTCAGCCTTGAGGGATGAATACAAGATTCCAGGGAGCAGATCGCCGACAGGTAAGCCTTCCTTGGGTTCGAATTGAACCTGCCAGATGGCTTCGATTAGAGGCTCTTTCTTCAGTCGTTTAGGGATTTGATTCATGGTGAGCCTCAGTTTTTTGAAATTTCAACGAACGGCGACAACACTTCCAGCAGCGACAGGCCGCCATGCGTGAGCGTCGGGTAGCCGCCCTGGCTGCGCCACTTCCT
>DYKH01000596.1 GCA_020722685.1 Caldithrix sp.
CCCGCTTCAACTTATTCTAACCCATTTGTGGTCTAACAAATGGGGGTAAGCTCAGGTGTCAACGGATTCAACGGATGAAACGGATTGGGAACGCGCGACGCGCAGGCCATCGGCGGAATACGTGTACACCAGCGTGGCGGTGATGCTCTCGGCGCGCACCATTCGCCCAGCGGCACTATACGTGTATGTGAAGGCGCCATCGGCAAGCAGGTTGCCGCGATTGTCCCAAGTATACCCCTGGATGCTCGAATCTGGATGCTGGATGCTGGTCAAGCGATTGGCGGAGTCATAGGTGTAGTGGGTGGTGGTGGGGTGTGCGTCAGGGCGGTCAGGCGGCCGGCGGGGTCGTCACTCCTGACACGGCCATGCATTTCTATCAAGGTCCAGTTCACTCATATCAAGACTCTCTGTGGCAATCGCAAACAACCCCTTGAGTTCATCAGGACAAGCCGTTTCACCGAATAAGTGTAAATGATAATCCCCTTTCCAACTATATCCCACAGAAATCATGGTTTGAGTCGCTATGTCCTTAGAATTTTCCTCGGTATTCATCCGGCTGAGAACGTGTTGGAGCGTTTGCATCTGGGTATCATTCAACGGTCCTTCACGGACTTGATGATAAGGTTGTGCATCCGATAAGTGGTATATATACATCATACTCCGGCCGTAAGACATTGAGAGTTCGTGGTATGAATCTTCAAAAGGTTGTTGAAACCAGATGACTCTGATAAGCAGCGAACCTTGATGAAATTTCTTTATTGCATCGGGCAAGTCAGAAAATGTGAAATGTGTTGTCGGGGAAATTGTAGGGGTCGTGAATAGACCTTCAGCAGTGGCAGATATGCGACAGGGATTGAGTAAACTTCTGGAAATATCCGGGTGTCGCTCGAATACTACATCAATGATCTCAAACAAGCGCACTATCTCGCTGGTACAATGGAACTGGTCAACGGTTATGTGCTGGAGTTTCCCTTCCCAAACAAAACTTAGGATAACGACCGTGGCCTCAATGTTATGGGGTGCCACTGTCTCAGGTGTTAACTTCTCCAGAAGCCTTTGAACTTCTATGACTTCCTGTTGAGTTAATTGCCCGGCAGGGTAAATCTCCTGTCCACTTCTACCCTCCGCAACGCGCCAATGTCGTAAGCGACCATCGTTACGTAAGTTGATCACATCATACCATCCCGGATAAGGTTGATTATGCCACGTCATTGACAAGATAGATGTGCGATGAGCGTTTTGGACAAGTGGCGGGAGTGCTGTCCATTCGTCACCAGGCGGCAACACCGTCGGTAACTCTTGGATGGGGCGCATAAAAATAGTACTCGTCGGGTCAGGTTGTACACCTCGTTCCGAATAAATGCTACAACCACCAACATTGGCTGCAAGTAGCACCAAGACTACAGCGTAGCATCCTTTCATCCGGTTCATTTCACTCCTCCCTATATCATTACGAAGAGGGCGCCGGTATGATCTGTTCTTTATATTTGAAAGGAACAAAAATGGGAACTGGGCTATTGCTCAAATCGTAAGTCCCGCCTTTCACCGCACCGATTAGGGGATCTGTGTATGGACTTACGACGACGAAAGGATCGCCCCCACTACCCCAGTTTTCAGAAGGTTGAACTGTCGCCGACCAACTCCATTCAACCACACCCAAAGGTACTCTCATCTCAGGACATCGTTCCCATTTCCAGAGCAGGAAAACTCTAAACCTACATTTCGCACGTTTACAAATGAATAGGGAGTGGAACAAAGCAAGTTTAGCG
>DYKH01000153.1 GCA_020722685.1 Caldithrix sp.
TACGGCAGCGATTATTGTTATCGCGGTCATGTCACCGAGAACCATACCGCTATCGAGCAGTTGAGCGTGGATGAGCAAGCCAAACAAAAGGTATTTTACACCAATGCAAAGAGGCTTTTAGGAATTTGAGCTTTCTGATTTCTGACGACAGAAAACGTTGCCAAAACGGATTTCCCGAAGGTTCCTTGCATGAGGAAGTATTACTCGCTTTAAGTAATCAGTTTCATTCCGCAGGAATTTCCCCGGCCGGCCGAGCCCTCGAAAATGATGGAAAGGGTGCTCTTTTCAATTTAACCGCAAAGTGCCCAAAGGAGGCGCAGAGACCGCCAAGGACCCTCATGCTCGACCGCGAAAATGGATGGACGCCGCGCTGCGATCTAATCATCATAGCGTTCTTTGCGCCTTCTTGGCGTTCTTTGCGGTTAGAAAGCATCATCACGAATAATGCAAGAGAGTTCTATTTCCGTGGTAATCCTGCCAAAGGCCGACCTGGCGGCTTCCCGAATGACGCACAATCCGTATGCAGACGCCGCTTCAGCCGCAGAAGCCCGGTGACGTTTAACGACGGCCCCCATATTCTTTCAGCACAATGGCGTTTCCTTACTCTAACCATGAGCCTGAACTTGCGACGCGTTCTAAGTATAAGCACTTGTTTAGCAGTTTTCATGTTCGGTAATTCCTGTCACAAGCAAAACCAGATTCCTCGTGGCCTGATCGAATTTAAGCCCTATGCCAACAATCCCGTCTTTGCGGGCGCGCCTGCCGGCAGTTGGGATCGCACCATTCGCGAGCGCGGCTGGATTATGTTCGAGGATGGCCTGTATCATTTGTGGTACACCGGCTACTTCGAACCGAACGGAATTAAGCGGCTGGGCTATGCCACGTCGCCGGACGGAATCATTTGGAACGAACACGAAAACAATCCCCTCAATGCCGACACTTGGATTGAAGATGTGAGTGTCTACAAATCCGGCTCAGTCTACTTTATGATGGCGGAAGGTGTCCATGACTGGCCGCATTTGCTGACTTCGACGGATCGCATCAACTGGACCGAGCAAGGCAGTCTGCTGATTCATGAACCGGATGGCAGTCTGATCGGCGACCCTGAGGATGAGAACAGCCACGCCGGAACCCCGGTGCTTCTCAAGGACAAGGGCCGCTGGCTGTTATTCTTTGAAAGATCCGATCAGGCGGTCTGGTTGGCTGCCTCAACTGATTCCATTCCTTTGAATTGGACCAAGGTGCAAAAGGAGCCGGTTCTCTCCCCCGGGCCGGAGAGGTATGACAATGTAGCGGTCGCGGCGGATTGCATCGTCAAGATCGACCATCGCTATTACATGTACTATCACGCCACCGCAGAAAAGCCGTGGAACAACTGGTGCATTTGTCTTGCGTACTCGGACGACCTTATCCGCTGGAGCAAGAATGAAAAGAATCCAATCGGCTACTACGGCGATGCTCCGGTGCTGGTCTTTAATAACAACGCCTGGCTGCTGTTCGTCACGGATTCCGGTAGGCAGATGAAGCTTTATTATCCTGCGGAGAATATTCCATGCCCTGAAAAGATGGAATAGCATGGCGAAAGGCGACATGTTCCGCAAACGGAATTCAGAACAGCCACTCTCGGCAATGAAAAAGTAATAAACTGACGAAGACGGACCGCAACAAAAGAGGCGTCAAGCCGCGAATGAAAGCCAATAAGGATATTCGCGGGAATTCCTGTTCATTAGCGGTCGTGTCTTGCGGATGAAACCGTAATGATCCGATTCATTACCAACCTTATAGAGGGAGAGCTATGAAGCCCATTTTTAGTTTGCTGACTGCGTTTTGCCTGCTTTTTCCTTCCATCACCTGCTCGCAAGCCCACCTCGATAAAGACGGCGTGTTGGTATTGGAAGGTAAGCGCCGATTCGTTATCGGCTGCTATCACAATCCCAAAGATCCAGCTATCTTGGAGGAATTTGCCAAGAACGGGATCAACCTCGTCCATTGCGCTGCGGATGTCCAAGAGCTGGATATGCTCCGAAACGCCGGACTCTACGGATGGATTAATACCGGCGGCGCGTTGGACCTGAGCGTGAATACGGATAAGAATCGGGTTCAGCTTGAGAAAATGGTCAATCTCTGCAAGGACCATCCTGCGCTGGCCGTTTGGGAGGCCCCGGATGAAGCTTTGTGGAATATCACTTGGGAGCAAGTCACGAAGAAATTTTACTCATCCACGTCTACCGAAGCGCAACAGGACAGTATTTTGGCCTATCATGCCGGCGAGGTGAAACGCCTTTCTGCCGGATTCAAGGCTGGAGTCGATTTCATCAAATCGCTGGACCCGCAGCGTCCCATCTGGTTCAATCACGCGCCGCGCAACACTCAAGCTGACCTGAAAGTCTTTTCCGCCCTTGCCGATATTGCCGGTTGCGACATTTATCCGGTTGCCGTCGGACGAACCGGTCACAGCGACCTGCGCAACATAAACCTGTCCTGCGTCGGTGAGTACACCGATCTGATGCAAAGCTCTGCGCCCGGCAAACCCGTTTGGATGGTCTTGCAGGCGTTCTCTTGGGAGCATCTTCGTCATCCGGAAACACAGCCGGTAGAAGCTTCGACATTTCCCACCTTTGCACAGTCCAGGTTCATGGCCTACGATGCCATTTTGCACGGCGCCAAGGGAATTTTGTATTGGGGGTCTTTCAAAGTGCCAGCCAAATCTTTGTTCTGGCAATCGATCCTGCAGGTCACCCGGGAGATTGCCGCCTTGGAGCCATTCCTCACCAGCCCGGAGCTGAAGGAAAAGCTGCGGGTGGAACCCATCGCCTTTGTTTCCTCCATGCCGACGCAGGTGGCCTACACCTGGCGCAAGTACGGCGGCGACGACCTGATCATCGTGCTGCAGGAGGACAATGGGCAATACGTCGAGGTCAGCGGAGTGGATGAATTAGAGGGCCGGGATCTGTTCGAGCTGGGAACCTCGCGCACGTACCGCGTCCGCAAGGGAAGAATTCGTGTGAATCATGCGATGTCTCCACATGTTCTTTGCACAAGCAAAAAGTATGAGGTGCATCTTTTGCAGGAGGTGGGTAAAGCTTGGAACGACACGACTGGTCATCCACTGCGAACACGCTAAGGGAGAAAGGGAATCCAGAAGAGTCGTTTTCTCCGACTTGATGGTACAGTCAAAAGTAGAGAGAGCCATGAAGTTGCTTCCAGAAGTTTCGCTCCTGTTACTGAGCCTAACAATGTTCTTTGTTCACGATGCCTCGGCGCAGTCAGTCCCCCCAGAAACGATGCAAAAAATCTATGAAGAGATCAAAACCCCCTTCAAGTATGGAATCGTTCTCAAAGGGGAAAACGGCCAAATGGTGGATTGCCCCAGCGTCTTTCGTCAGAGCAACCGCTGGTACCTGATGTACATCATTTTTGACGGCATCGGCTACGAGACGGCGCTGGCCGAAAGCGACGATCTCCTGAATTGGCGGAAAATGGGCAAAATTCTCAGCCATCGGGACAGCAATTGGGATGCGCGCCAAACCGCGGGTTTTGTTGCCTTGCAGGACCATCGCTGGGCCGGCTCGTACAAGCTAAACAAATATGAGGGAAATTATTGGCTCTCGTATGTCGGCGGCGAGTTAGAAGGCTACGAGACCGAGCCTCTGGCCATCGGACTCGCTTTTACTAAGGATGCAACGAAAGCGCAGGAATGGCAAAGACTGCCGGAGAATCCGGTGCTGCATCCGCATCAGCCCGAGGCCAGGGCGTTCGAGAAAAAGACGCTGTACAAAAGTCACGTGCTTTATGACAAGAAGAAGACCCTCGGCTACCCCTTCGTCATGTTCTACAATGCCAAGCAGGAGGGCGCCTGGGTGGAACGCATCGGCATGGCGGTGTCGCAGGATATGCGGCATTGGCAGCGCTTTGGCGAAGAGCCAATCATCGACAACGGCTCAGGCATCTCCGGCGACCCGCAAGTAACCAAAATCGGCGACGTGTGGGTGATGTTCTATTTTGGCGCATTTTGGAAACCAAAAGCATTCGATACATTTGCCTGCTCCTACGATCTGAAGCATTGGACCAAGTGGGAGGGAGCGGATCTGATCGAGCCGTCCGAGCCGTGGGATGAACAGTATGCCCACAAGCCCTGGGTGATCAAACATGAGGGCGTTGTTTATCATTTCTATTGCGCCGTCGGCGATCAGGGTCGCGTCATAGCTTTGGCGACGTCGAAGGATTTGCAAACGGAAGGTTTGAAATGAAGTATCAATCAGCACGGGAAGAGCATGCTTTTTGTGGCTATCGATTAATGAGCTGTGAATGCAATTGTGCACAACAAAAAAAGCACAAACGCTGTCATGCTTTTGGGCATCTTCCCTGATTAGAGAATTGTACACTTGCTTAAATTCAGTGCCTCTGCCAGCGAAGCTTCCGAGATAATGACAGTTTGAATTACGACAAAATGGAAAGCAATTTCCGTCATTATCGGACGGTCCGATGGCAACGAGGGAGAAACTGTGGAGACATCTAAGAACAATAGCCTTAAAGTTTTGGTCGCTGGAGCAACAGGATTGGTAGGCCGGGAAATACTTCGGCTGTTAGTAGCGGATGAGCAGTTCAGCGAAATTCGCACCTTGCTGCGAGGACCTCTACCCCCGAACCTGGCATCACCGCGCATTTGCGAGTGCGTTTGTGATTTCAACAAGCTGGAAAACCATTCCGATTGGTTCGAGGTGGATCAAGTCTTCTGCGCGCTGGGCACGACCATCAAGCAAGCCGGCTCGCAAGAAGCTTTTCGACGAGTGGATTTCGAGTACCCGTTGACCATTGCTCGTCTGGCGCGAGAACGTGGAGCGAAGCATTTCTTGCTGGTCAGCGCCATGGGAGCCAATCCCAATTCAAAAGTTTTCTATAACCGGGTGAAAGGCGATCTGGAAATGGCCTTGATGAATCTTGGCTACCCATCCTTCACCATCGCCAGGCCGTCTTTGCTTTTGGGTGATCGGGAGGAATTCCGCCTCGGAGAAGTCATCGCGAAAAAGTTTTTGTGGCTGGCGCCGCCGAGATGGCGCGGCGTGCATGCTGCATTGGTCGCAGGCGCGTTGGTGCGGGCGGCAAGAGAGAGGAGTCAAGGTGTGCGAATAATAGAGAATCCGGAACTGCGCAAGACCATCTTGTGGAAGTAACTCTGAAAGGGTTCAAAACCCTGTCAAAGTTACGGCTCTGATGAAAAAGAATGGAAGGCAATCATGAACGACATGAATCGTCGTACATTTGTGAAAACCGGCGCCGCTGCTGCAGCCGGTTCCGTACTGCTGGGAACGTCAAAAGCTTGGAGTGGGGCAAATGATCGGGTAAACGTGGCTGTCATCGGCATTCATGGCATGGGCCGGACGCACATCGAAGCTTACAACGCTTTGCCGAATGTTCGCATTATCGCCTTGTGTGACGTGGATGAAAACCTGTTCGCCGAGCGCGTGCAGAAGCATTTCATTGAAAAGCAGTTGCCCAAGCCCAAGCTGTACACCGATATTCGCAATCTTTTAGAAGACAAAGACGTCGATGCGGTGTCGATTGTCACGCCCAATCACTGGCATGCTCTTGCGGCCATCTGGGCAATGCAGGCGGGCAAACATGTGTCTGTGGAAAAACCCTGCTGCCACAATTTTTATGAAGGCCAGCAGTTGGTCAAAGCCGCCAAGAAATACGGTTTGGTGGTGCAGGACGGCGCGGAGCAGCGCAGCAATCCCTGCGCGCAAAGCATGGCGGAGTTCCTGCACAGCGGCAAGCTCGGCGAGGTGTATCTGGCCAAGGGCATTTGCTACAAGTGGCGGGATACCATTGGCAAAACCGAGGATGAACCGGTTCCCCCCGGCGTGCATTACGATCTGTGGCTGGGTCCCGCACCCAAGCGGCCTTTTTCCCGCAACCGTTTTCATTACAATTGGCACTGGAATTGGGATTACGGCAACGGCGACATGGGCAATCAAGGGGTGCATGAGATGGACATCGCCCGCTGGGGCTTGGGTGTGAAGCTGCCCACCAAGATCACAGCCGTCGGCGGCCACTTTATGTTCGACGACGATCAGAACACACCCAATACCCTCATGGCGATGTTTGAATTTGCCAATCCTGCCGGCGGCAGCGACAAAAAAAGAGTCTTGCAGTTTGAGACTCGTCATTGGATTTGTAATAACGAAGCCGATTTGAGTCCGGGCTTTCAGGTCAAGGATGCGCAAGGCGGTTACATGGTCAGCAACGTCAATGTGATCGGCAATCTGTTTTTCGGCTCTGAGGGTTACATGACCAAGTCGGTGGAGGAATGGAGGACCTTTATGGGCAAGTTCCGTGAGCCGGGCCCGACGGGTAACGGTCTGGGAAATCATTATCAGGTCTTTGTGGACGCTATTCGCGCTAATGATCCGGGCAAGCTGACGGCATCGATTGAGGAGGGATTTTATTCCTGCGCACTGATTCACTTGGCGAATATCTCCTATCGAGTTGGCCGGACGATTCACTTTGATCCAGAGAAGCAGGTGATCATCCGTGATGAGGAGGCGAGCGCCTTGCTCACTCGAGAGTACCGTGAACCGTTTGTGCTGCCGGAGATCGGTTAGCATCGGAGCAGGTCTCATACGGTCTTCTGCCTGCTAAACAGTCGAGCCCATCGCAAGTACGCACTGTCATGCAGAAGGCATCCTCCCCATACGGCGAACTGACTGCCTTTTGGCGCACCGGGCGTTGTCAAGGGAAGATCCCTATGGGATGACAGCCTTTTTAGCGCCAAAACAGTCATGCCACGGGCGTCTTCCCCCGTTCTAAAAACGCTCTCTTATTTGTCGTCTTTGCTTCGGCCAGAAAAGTTTCCTGCCGAATGGCAGCGTAGGCAGTATCGAGGTCATCGCACGCTATGGGGCGATGTTTCGCAATGGCCAGTCATAACTTACAGTGTAGGGAACGAGAAGACCCATCAGCAACCATCGGAGAAAAAAATGAGCAAATGGTCAATAGAAAGTATTGTGGGTTCTCTCGGTCGTGCAATGGCGATACTCATCTTTGTTTTGGCGACTCAGAATCTGGCAGCGGAAACCAAGCCGGACTTTATATCCAAATATCTCGCCTTGGGTTTCTCCCGGAAAGCGCCGGCGTTAGGGTATTTCTCTGTCGATTCAAAGGGCGAGGGAAGTGTTTCTTGGAATCCAGTTTTGAAACAGGACAGCCTTGCCGGCAGCAGCAACCTGCGCTTTGAAGTCAAAAGTGATGGCGAGTTTGCCTATTCGCTAAATGCAGCCGGGAAACCGTCTGCTGTGTGGACGATCACTTGCAGGAAGGATTTGGTCATCCTGCGCTCTCATTATCTTTCCGGTGTGGATGCGCCGCCCTTCACGATCACGTTCGATCAGAAATCCAATCACGCCACCCTGCTTGGCCTGATGAAGGCCGGGGAGCGGCGCATGGCCTTGCCGTGCGTCCTGCATTTGCCGGATATGGGCACGTTGCGGATCACCTCCGAGATTTCCGGCCTGTACCTTGATTATGATGCTCGCCGCTATGTCAAGACGCCGTTTGTCTACATCGCTTTTCCTTCGGCTATGGCTGAGCATCCGATCATCGAATATGAGCTGCAGGTAACCGCCATTTATCCCGATGTGGCTGGAATTGCAGGTGACTCGCGCTATGATGGCTTCCGCCGCTCCTATCTCAACCTCTTTCAAGTCAATCCGCGCGTGCAGATGCTGGCCAACAATGCCTCCAGCGATCCAGTGCCGTTTACCCTGTACATGGATGCGGAGATGGCCGTTCCGGCGCCGCCACTTGCCGAGGGTCTCACCTGCCTCGATCTTGTACGCATGACGCTGGATCGCTATATCGCCGGGGCCAAGGGCTACGGATTGGTCGGCTATGGTGTCGATCCCGGCGAGGCAGATCTGGTGAGCTGGAAGGCGCCGTGGAATTCACTCGATACCTATCCATCTTTGCTCATCGCGGCCGGACTGTACGCTCAGGGTGCACAGGATTGGAAATGGGCCAAGGCAAATTATGACACCTTGGCAGCCTGGTCGCGCAAAATGTGGTCATCGGACAAAAACGGCAACGGCCTCCTCGAGCATCCGTACAGCGGCAACTCCGGGGATCGGGCCACCCACGAACGCCGGCCGTCCAATTGGTGGGATACCATTGATTTCGGCCACGAGGATGCTTATTCCAACGCATTGGCCTATCGTGCGGGCGTGCTCATGTCGGAAATTGCGGACAAGCTGGGGAGAAAAGAAGATGCCGAGCTTTTCTCTGCCAAATTCGCCAAGCTGCGGACTGTTTTCAAGCCGACGTTCTTGAATCCTGCTACCGGCGTCCTGGCCGGATGGAAGAGTGCCGACGGCCAACTTCATGATTACTATTTCACCTTTGTAAATGGGATTGCCGTTGCCTACGGTCTCCTCGATCAGGCTGACGGCAACGCCGTTATGGATAAATTGCTGGCGAAAATGAAAGAGGTGGGATTCACCAATTTCCGGCTGGGGCTCCCTGGAAATCTCATTCCCATCAAAAAAGCCGATTATGTCTTCCATAATTGGAAGAACGCTCGCGAGGTGGGAGAGCCTTCTTTGGAGGACGGATCAGATGCCTTTCAACTTTACGAGAACGGCGGCGCCACCGCCTGCTACGCCTATTTCACCATCAAGGCTTTGTATACTTTGGGACGCAAGGATGACGCCCGCCGCATTTTCTATCCCATGCTGGAAAGCTACGCCCGTGGCGATTTCCAAGGCTTTTGCGATAACGGCAAATCGAAAGATTGGCGCGACTGGGACGGCGGTTGCCACGGCTATGAGGGTTTATTGACTGACGGCTACCTTGGTTTGCTGGCCGTGGTTGACGATGTGAAGGTTGAAAAATAGGTGAGGCATTTCGCGGAAAAAACGACGTGCTTTAGCGGTCTCAATTTGGAGTGCAAAATGATTACTGTAACTCGACTCACTGTGGACAAGCTTTGGGTTCTGCTGGTCCTGATAATGATTCGTCTATTCGGCTGTTCCGGCTGGACAAAAGATGCCGTCGATTACGTCGATCCTAACATCGGCACCATCGGCCACCTGCTGGTCGCTACCTCGCCGGACGTCATGCTGCCCAACGGTCACGTGAGGTTAGCGCCTTATACCACCCCGGGCATCACCGATAAGTATCTTGCCGACAAGATTTATGGTTTTCCCGTCAGGGAGTCCTCCCACCGTAGAAGTCAGGTCACGGCGCTTTTAATGGCTACCACAGGGGAGCTTGAAGTGAATCCGGCAGAGAACGCTTCGACCTATGATCATGATCTCGAAATTGCTACGCCTTACTATTACGCGATCACTCTGGATGATTACGACATCAGAGTCGAGTTGACCGTCGCAGAAAATGCGGCTTACTATCGCTTCACTTTTCCAGAGTCAGATTCGTCACACGTCTTGCTCAGCCTCGCGCGTGAGTCCGCCGTGGAGATACTGGGTGATCATTCCATAGCGGGCAGCGAGCCGGCGCGGGACGGACGAGCTTATTTCCAAGTCGAATTCAGTAAGCCATTTGCTGCGTTCGGGACTTGGGACAGCACAGGAATCGAACCGGGCAGCCAGGCGCGCACCGGCGCCAAGATCGGCGCCTTTGCTTTCTTCACCACGGCAAAAGATGAACGGATTGAAGTGCGGATTGGTGTTTCCAAGGAAAGCGAAGAAGACGCAGTCGCAAACCTAAACAGGGAAATCCCCGGTTGGAATTTCGATCGAACGAAGAAACGTGCGCGGGACATTTGGAACGAATCGCTGCGAACGGTCGAGGTGGAAGGAGGGAAGGAATCTGAGCTTACCAAATTTTACACCGCCCTCTACCGCGTCGGCGGTGGTGAAGGTCTCTTGAAAAGTATGCGGCTCCACACGAGCGACCTACTTGAGGGGGCAAGGAGATACGCCGGCCTTGCAAGGGAGAAGCTTTTTCCCTCGACCCACACGATGGGAGTGATGTTCCAGCATGACCATATCGCCTTTATCACGGATCTCTATTTGCGAGGCGCCCGGGATTTTGACGTGGAGAAGGCCTATCAAAACATGAAAGCTGAATTCACGGAATCCACCAAAATTCCCTGGTGCAAAGGGCCGGCAACCGAGCTGGATCGGTTTTACCTCGAGAACGGTTTCTTTCCTGCGTTGCCTTTGGGCGCCAAGGAATGGGTTTCTCAAGTTCACAGCTTTGAGAGACGCCAATGCGTCACGGTGACTTTGCAGGCGGCTTACGAAAGCTGGTGTCTAGCGCAATTGGCAAAGACTTTGGGCAAGAACGACGATTATGCCTATTTCAGCAAGCACGCCCACGATTATCAAAAGCTCTACAATCCGCAGACCGGATTCATGGCCCCCAAGACGGCGGACGGCCGGTGGGTTGAGCCATTCGATCCCAAATGGTCCGGCGGATTGGGCGGAAGAGACTATTTTGCCGAGATGAATAGCTGGACCTACACCTGGTACGTTCCGCATGATGTTCAAGGCTTGATTGATTTGATGGGAGGGCGGGAAAAGTTTGTGGAACGCTTGGATGCGGTCTTTGCAGAACAATATGATAAGCCGGATGGCAAATACCATTTTCTTGGGCAATTTCCCGATGAAACAGGATTGATCGGACAATACGCGCACGGGAATGAATTCTCCCGGCACATTCCCTATCTCTACATCTACGCCGGCGCGCCGTGGAAAACGCAAAAGCGCGTCCGGGAAATCATGGACGTCTGGTACGGCACCGGGCCGCTGGGAATTTGCGGCGATGAAGACGGCGGCGTCATGTCGGTCTGGTACCTTTATGGAGCGATTGGCATTCAGCCTGCATCGATTATCTGTCCCAATTATCCGGTTTGGCTCATTTCAGGACCGATTTTTGAGAAAGTCGTGCTTGATCTGGGCAACGGAGAAAAGCTATTGATGGAGGCAAGAGGCGCGTCCGGGAAGAACAAGTACATCCAAGCGGCGAGTTTCAATGGAGCGCCTTTGCAGAGAGCCTGGCTAACTCATTCGGATATTCAGAAGGGCGGAAAGCTTATCTTCAAGATGGGCAACAAGCCTAATAAGGAGTGGGCAAGCTCGACCGACGCCGCGCCGCCGTCCATGTCTAATGAAGCCGCGTTTACAAAATGAGCGTTTTGGAATTGGCGCGTTCCGATGTTCAAGAATAGTCATCTCCGAATTGGACTTTGCCTGGTAAGTCTGCTGATAACGAACCAAAGGGTGACAGTTTAGCCCACTTTGGAGGCAGACCACAACTAGCCATTTTGCGGGATTTTCAACAATATTGCTTACAAAACTGCCTTTGACAAACATATCCTTGTTATGCAGCCAGTACAAATTTAGTGGGTCTTCCGGAAAATGCGTACTTTAACCGCAAAGTGTGCTGAGAATGCGCAAAGAACGCAAAGAGAGTCAAGTCTCGCCGTTTAATATTTCATATTGTACTGCCAGCTAAAAGCTCTCTTTGCGTGCTTTGCGCCGGTTTTGGGAACTTTGCGGTTTATCTCCTAACCTTGACTATGCGCGCGTCTCAAGGCTGGGATCATTATTATAGTTCATCCGGCAAATGCGTACCTATTGGCGAAGAAAGGCCAAAAGCATTCCTGATGAAAATAATGAAAAATTGTAAGAATTTAGCCGTCTGAACCAAAGCCTGTCATTCCGACCGCAGGGAGGAATCTGTCACTTCCGAATCTGCGTGGTTGTACGAATTCGTTGCTCCCAGATTTCTCACTCCGTTCGAAATGACACAATTATTCAGTTGGCTAAATATGTACGAAAAATTCAAATAGCAAAATGCAAACTGACAAATCAAAATGCAAAAATGGGGGC
>DYKH01000597.1 GCA_020722685.1 Caldithrix sp.
GCCCTGCCGGCGGGTTGTTGACCCGCTCTTTGCCCTTGTGTTCATATGACTCGATCGGTCGTTTCATGTGGCCTTTCTTTCTGCGCGCGATCATATCATTCTATGTGCACCATATCATAGCTCATTGAACCAACGGTATTATTCAAGAGCTATAAAAGTCAATCCTCTGATTTCTCAAACCTAAACAGCATTATATGCGACCCAAAAACAGCAAGCAAAAACTCATTGATACCTGCCGAGTGGTACGCAGACCGGACGCTACGTCTCAAAAATCTGGATTGAATCGCAAGCGCATCATGCCTACGATGCTTTCAGTCAAGCAACACTTGCTTTTTTTAATTTAAAAGGAAAAGAGGAGGCGCGAAAGAAACATGGGTGGCATTTTCAAGGCTTATGACATCAGAGGAATATACCGCGACAGCATTGATGAGGACATTGTCTTCAAGATCGGAAGAGCTTTTGCGACATTTTTGAAATGCAAGAAGGTCGTTGTGGGACGCGATATGCGTCCTCATTCAAAACCCCTTTTTGACGCTCTGGCACGCGGACTGACCATGCAGGGCGCTGATGTCATTGACCTCGGTCTTTGTTCAACACCAATGTCCTACTTTGCCAACGGAATCCTCGGAGGCGATGCCGGCATAATGATAACAGCATCGCACAATCCAGCCGAATGGAACGGCCTCAAACTCTCACGCAGAGAAGCCATACCTATAAGCGGCGACACGGGAATCCTGGACATAGAGAGGATCGTGAGAAAAGAGGCATACGACCCGGCGCCTCCAAGTCCTGGCAAAGTGGTCTCCGTGGATATCGCGCCTCGATATATCGAGCACGTGCGCCGATTCGCTGCATTGAAACGGCCTATCAAAATCGCCGCCGATATGGCCAACGCCATGGGGATTTACGAAGCAAAAGCCCTCCACGGATTGCTGGAAATTGATGCTATTTACAATGATCTTGACGGCACATTTCCAAATCATGAGGCCAATCCGCTGAAATCGGAGACGCTACAAGATCTGCAGAAAAAAATCAAAAAAGGCCAATATGATTTCGGAGTGGCATTCGACGGAGACGCCGACCGCTCAGGCTTCCTTGACGAAAAGGGCAACATTGTCCCCATGGACGCAATCACATGTCTGGTAGCCCAGGATATTCTTTCTCGCGAGAAGGGCGCCATCCTCTATGACCTACGCAGTAGCTGGGCCGTGAAGGAAGTGATAATCGAGAACGGCGGAACGCCGGTCATGAGCCGCGTCGGTCATGCATTTATCAAGAAACAGATGAGAGATGTGAATGGCCTTTTCGCTGGCGAGTTATCGGGACATTACTATTTCCGAGACAATTACTTTACCGAAAGTTCAGCCATGGCCGTCTTGTGCGTGGCGAATATTGTCAGCAGGGCTGATCGTCCTCTCTCTGCGCTGGTTCGTCCCCTCCGCCGTTATGTGGCGAGCGGTGAGCTCAACTTTCGCGTCCCTGATCCATCGGCGATGATCGAGATGCTGCGTAACAAGTATACCGGCGGCCGTGTATTAACGCTCGATGGAGTAACCGTTGAGTTCGACGACTGGTGGTTCAATGTTAGAGCATCCAACACCGAGCCACTGATTCGTTTGAATATCGAGGCGAGGACTACCGAGCTGATGGAGCGGAAGAAAAAGGAACTAACCGACGCCATCGCTGCCGGAAATAATTGATGAAAGCCGCAACGATTCCACTGCCGCGAGAGCAGATTCAAGTCAGGGCGCGGCAAATATTCGAACAGC
>DYKH01000598.1 GCA_020722685.1 Caldithrix sp.
CACGCGGCCTAAAGGTCAACGTTGTATCTCTTTGATTATACGTCAAATGAGTATCACGCGCCCGAAAGGTCAGTCTCTTGGGATAAACGCTCATTGCAAACAATGACCCAATAAACGTCAGCGCACCCGTAAGTGTCCTCCCGACATTCTTTGCAACCGTCCCGGTGAAGGTCAATGCGCCTACCAACGGCTTTCCAATATTTTTTGTCGGCGCACCAGAAAAAGTCAGTTCGCCGGATAGGGAAGACAAGGGAATGTTCTTCGTGATTGCACCGACGAAAGCGAGTGCGCCTGTCAGAACCCGGGAAATTGCCTTCTGGATAGTTCCTGTAAACGTAAGCGCGCCCGCGATGAGTTTGCCGACATTCTTCGTCATCCCACCAGAGAAAGAGAGCGCGCCAGCAATGGATGTGGAATAGTTGATTCCAGATTGCCCAATCAACGCGAAACCGACCGAGGCGTTGGCGTGTACCCCGAGGTCATTCCATCCCCACGACATGCTTTGCGATGGCGCCGCGCCCGCCTTCGAATCTACTCTCGCCACTGCGTTGTCTGTTGCCCAAATTTGAGACCAGCGTGCGGTTTGTCCGGCTCCCACATCGTTTATTAGTTGAGTGTTCTCTACAAAGAGAAACCCTAAAGCGACATCATCGGCAGTACAGGTAAAGAGCAAATCATTCGATAGACTATCTGCGTTCACATCGGTGTCTGCCGTTCTGGCTGGAGAGGTTTGATTAACATCAAAATAAGAAATTGCCCCGGCAAAGAAGTTAGTTGCACCTGTCCATGAAAGTGATATTTGGTGTGTACCCTCTGTTGGATTTAGTAAATAGCCAACAATAACTTGCCCCTTTGTCCCAGCATCGGCGTTCCATGCAGCAGGAAATGTAAAGGATTCGGTTCCATTCCATGTTCCAGTAATACCGGAAACATTGGCCGTCTGCGCATGGAGCGAAACAATTAGAATTTTATTGTTCCCAACACCAACAGTATGATTCCAGACTTTAGATGTTCCATAAGTAATTGCATTAGAGGAAACAGCATCAAATACTGGAGTTGCCATTCAACCTCCCGCAGTCACGGTTAGAGAATACGTAAAAGTAATACTATCGCCACTTACCACATTTATTGCCGAGAAAACAGACCTGTCCCACAACGTCCCACCGCCGGTCGCGGCCTGATTGAAAATGCCATGCTCGGTAACAGCAACAGACGCGTCAAAGGTCAGTGTTCCTACAATCGTTAGGACAACCGCAGAACTTTCTCCGAGAGTACCAGTGGCACGGGTCGAATCTGGATTCAGGGCTGTTGTGCATTCGGCTGCGAGGGCGATGTCTCCACTGGCCTCGGACGTTGTGCCGGTTCCGGCCCCCACATACTTCATGGTTTCGGGCTCGTAAGTACCCTGCCACGCATCTACCAGCCACGTCGCTCCCGCAGTGGTCACAACGCGCCGAGACACTACTCCATAATCAATGTCCTGCCCGTTATGATGCAGAACAGCGCGCAGTTCTGGGATCAGGATAATTACCCCGGTCAAGCGGGAAAACCAGCGCCCAAACCCGCTGACCATCCAGCCCCAAATATAACTCCATCGGAGCGTGTTCTTGAGCCTCCAAGAGAGGGGGGCTTTTATGCTTTTCCTGTGAACAACAGTTGAAAGGTTGCCGCTGAAAGCAAGTTTTCCTGTGTTAATCATTAGTACATCTCCTTTACAAGAGCATCGCTGTCGTCTTGTGTTTGTAATAGTTCTCCCGGTATTCTTTT
>DYKH01000154.1:0-6431 GCA_020722685.1 Caldithrix sp.
CGGAAGCGGTGGGGGGCTGGGGATGGTCGCCAGCACAAGGCCCGGCGCATTCCTCGACAAAGTTTGCCAATGCGTCGAACTCGGCAGGAAGGGAGAAAAACCGGATACCCGCCGGAGCGGCTGTTTGTCTGTTGGTAAAAACAAAATCCCACGGCAGAAAACCGATGCCGGCCACCTTTTTACCGGACTGGGCCGCAATCCGGCACCGGAGCGGCAACTCCTCATGGGCAGTCAGCATGGCCCCCTCAGATTGCATGGTCGGCAGCAACAGGGTAACACCATTCAGCTCGACGGACTTTACCCGAGAACCAGCAGAAATGGCAGCGACAATCGCCTCGCGCAGTCTATTGGCCGTGGCTTCTGTTTTGTAAATTTCCACTTGTCACCTGCTCACAGAACTCACAGAACCAGCGGTTGAGGTTCTCGGAAAAAACGGAGACAGATAGATTTTTTGCCTTTAAACTTGCATATTTCTCTTCAAATTTCTTAAAAGTTTCTGGATTGCGGGCTTTGAGTTCCTTGGTAAGATCGGCTGGCATCTCAGAGATTTGGGAAGAAAAGAGCTGAACGTTGATGCAGGCGATAATTTCAGCAAGCACAGGCACAACGGGAAAAAGCACAGTTAAGATCTGTTGTAAATCGTTGGCAGCAATTAAATTCTTTTTAAGAATTTTCAGCATTTCATGATGGTCGAGGAAACGAAATTTTACTCGGCTATCCAGTTGTTCTCGAATTTTCCCCTTTCTTTTAACGGATTCTTTATCATCAATATTTCCAGAGTAAAAAAATACACCAACTTTTTCTGTACCGGTTTCACACAAACTGGTTTCATACAAAAAATCGACAAAACTATTCAGCTCGTCTAACTGATTTTTTCTCAATTCCTTTCCCTGTCCGAGATGAAATAACACTATAACAACCCGGCCATTCCTTATACATTGAGTTATGTTAACTTGAGCCTTTTCGCCAAAATGTTCATAGTACCCACATTTGAAACCATTGAGTGTATCACAAATTTCCTCTCGCCTCGGTTTAGACGCCCCAGGAGCTGGCTCCGCTTCGTCAATGATTCGTATGCGAATATTATCGTTCATATATCCAGGTCTCCTCCACTCGTGCTTGTTGTTGCTGGTTTTTCTGTTGCGTCTTGATTGGGTAACTTTGTGGTTCCTGTACATATGAAAACAACTGCTCCGTCAATCTCTTGATTGATGAGTTCTGTAAGGTATCTTGCAATATTATCCTGATGATATCTCCATAATGGATACGAAATTGACTTGCATATTTCCCAAGACCCCTTTGATTTGTTTGCATAATAAATCATGAATAATTCATCAACGATTTCCTCTACTCTGCCCTTTAAGGATTGATTCAGTGTATTTTGTGTATCGTCTCGATATTTTAAAAGAAAATAGTGATATCTGTACACAAAATCATCATCGCTTAATACATATTGCACGCATTGCATTATATCATTTTTTTTCCCCTTTTTTTCATTTTTCAAATAACAATCCATGCGATTGCTTTCAAAATTAGACTTAATTATGTCTTCTGATATTGGAAAATGAAATTTTTGGATCTTACCATCTTGTTTATGCTCAACCGTGTGGTGACATTTCTGGTATATTTCCTTTATATGGCTTGCATCATGTGAAATTATTTCTTCAATAATTTCAATGTACCAACCGATTCCTTTGCTAAACTTTAGGCATTCATTCTTTTTTTTCTCTGCAAATTCATTGAACTTCATCTTTGCATCGCCGTAGTCTTTCTCGACACTTCGTTGGTGTCCCAGATCAATGTATTCTTCATTGCGCAAAAAATAGAGAGAGAACTCTCTTGTTGCATCAAACCAGCTTCCTTGCTTAAATTCTTCTTCTCTGTTTCTCATATTATTAATTTTTTCTTTAATTTTTTCTAGATTAAGATGATTGTAACTGTTACCACTGCTCCCTATTAGTTCTCTGGCAAGGCAGGTAAAAATCATGTCGTTGTCAACTCTTTCCTCAAGCTTCGCCTGAAAAATCTGATTCGATGTGCAGACCTGCATACCTACTGCGTTTTCCTCGATGCAGCCGCGCGTTGTCAGTGCTGGTGCGATGTTCTGCTCGCGCATGTTGTTATGCTGACAGCAGGCGCATCCCTTGTGGCATTTTGGATGGCTCTCTATGGTCAGTTTGACGAAATCGCAATACGACCTGGAAAGTTGCTGAATCGAGTTGATATCGTGATCGTCGTTCAGTCTGATGCAGGCGTGCTTGAGCACCTGGTAAAAACGTGCGGCAAATGCCTTGGTGAAGGCGTCGGGTTTTTCGCCGAGGTTTCTAAAATAAAGAGCGGATGCCGGTTTTCGGCCATGCTGCCAGCGATGGGTATATGAAATCTGGGGCAGCATTGGCGGCTTACGATCATGGCCGCGCCGTATCCCGACCCAGGGCTGGTGGGTCAAAACCAAGTCAGCGATCCCACAAAAAAGGAAAGAGAATTCGTCCTCATCAGGGTCCAGTTTCGTGTTGGGAACAAACACAAGTGGTTTTGTTGCCAACTTGTCAGCGACTTCCCGAAAGGAGGTACTTTCGATATTTGACACCGAAAGTGACAGATTCTCCAGCTCAATCAGGTTGAGCATGGTGAGATTGTCAACAAAATGTTCCCAGAAAGGGACATCGGAAAAGGACTTGGTCAGTTTGCTCTTGGCCTGCCTTATGCTGGTGACTTTGGGGTTCCCTGGCAGCGAGAGCCCCCAGAGCGGAAAGGTCGTTATAAAAGGAAGCTCCGTAAACATTTCAGATTTTTCAGAAGATGCTTGATTCTCCGACTGCCCTTCTACGTCTTTGAGCTGTTTCGACTGATCTTCATGCCACTTTATACTCGAGGGAGGTTCGGCCAGAAAAAGGTTAAGGGATAACTTTTCGCTTTCTGTAAGGAGGGGAAGATTTTTTGCCTCATCTCGACACCTTTTATCAGAACCCCAACTGTGAAAATTGAGTTTCGGGCGCTTGCCCTGTATGTCAATCTTTTCTTTGTTATCTGCACACTCGATACCCTCCGCGCAAATGGCCCGCAGGGCCGCATAGACCGGCAGATAAAAGAGGATGAACCCGAACTGATAGACATGGATTTCGTCCACCACAGCAAAGAGATCGTGCAACTCCCCAAGGGCGGCTTTGATCTCTTTGTTTTTCTGTCCTTTATCATCAACCTCCCATTTCCAGTCAAAGGTGCCGATGGTCGTCATAGTGATCCTCCTGACGGCTCGGTGCACTCTTTGCCGGGATCGAGCCGGTATCCCGCTATCTGATTGGTATAGAGCACCGGCGGCAAGACGTCATGTATGGCGAGAAGCAGAGCCTTATCCTCTTGCATGGCGGACCGGACATCATTGCGCAGCAGCCAGTCCAGAGAATCGGCCTCGGTTGTTTCGTCAAGTGACTGGGCAAGACCTCGGTTTCTTTCCGCAATAATCAGCCCGGCCGAATGAGCACGCAGATCCCGCAAACGGCGGGGCAGACGACCGATCATCTCTCTGGTATGGGGACCGGCCATCCATTCCATGAGTAGATTGACGAAAAACGCGGGCTCGTCAAGATACTCCCTGGGGTCGGCGTCGTGCCAATTCGATTCGTACAGTTTCTCCTTCTGCCGGGGCACCCGGCCCACTTCCTTGAGCAGGGTCGCGTGCAGGGGGAGGATCGGGGCCACGGTCAGGTGATGGGTGACGAGATCGTAAGGCAAGGGGAATTGCCGGGTCAGGGCGATGGTGTCCATGACTTCCTGTTCGCTCTCGCCGGGGTTGAAGATCAAAAAATCGTAAAAGGGGTGGATGCGGGCGGCATGTTTTGCGATCAAGGAAGCGGCCTGGAGCACCACTTCATCCTTGATATCCCGGCCGTAAAATTTGCGGTTCATGGCTGCATTGGTTTCCACCCCCATGTTCAGCTCCCGCAAACCGGCCTTGAGCAGGCACGCGAGTTTCTGCTCATTGATGCTGTTGGGAGAGGCCATGCAGTAAAACGGCAACCTGATCTCCTCTGCCATGAATCCGGCCAGCCCCTCCAAAGTGGCAAGCGGATGGGCGGCCAGGTTGTTGTCCATGAAGACGATGAATTCCATGTTCGGGTTGTGGCGCTTGATCTCCATGAATTCAGCCTTTATTCTCGCCAGGGGCTTGCAGCGCAGCCACGGTGTGTCCGGATGGCCGTGCCGCCGGTAGTGCATGGTAAGGGCCGCCACATTGCAGAAATCACAATGATTGCAGCAGCCTTGCGAAAAAGAGACCACGACGGTGTTCGGATGGCCGATTTGGTGCTGGTCGATGCTTATAGGGCCTGTGTGTGGCACCATGCGGATAAGCTCTTCTTCCCGCAGGTACCAGTAATCGTCGTAGGAATAATCGGGCAACGGGAGGGTTGCGTAGCTGGAGGTGCTGAGCGGCGGCAGGACGGCGTTTTTCTTGATCCCGCCGTCCGGCATGGGGAACCAGAAATCAGGGGTTTCGAGCGCGGCAGCGGTGCCCCAGTTTTCCACCAGCGCCGCAATGCTGTGCACCGCCTGACCGACACAGACTGCGGCGACTCCGGGTGTGCGGGCGCTTTCTTCCGGGTTGAGTTCCACATGGTTCCCGCCGAGAAGCACGGGCTTGCCCAACTCCTTGCTGATCCAGTACACCAGATCCTCGGCCCGGTGCAAAAACATATCCACGGTGGAAACTCCAACCAGGTCGCAATCGGCCAGCAGGGGTTTGAGGGCCTCCTTGACCGTTGCCGGATATTGTTGCAGCCATTTCCCTTCCTTGGTAGCCAGGTTGACCAACCGCACCCGGTGGCCGGTGTCACGCAACACCCCGGAGAGCAGGCGAATGCCGAGGTCAACCTGATTGACGGTGATGAGGCAGAGCTGTTTGCTGGGGGCGGTCATGTTGTTTCATCTTCTCCTGCTTGCGACACAGCTCCGCAGGTGTCTTTGCTGCAACATCCATCCTCCGGATTACTTTCTGTCTCTATGCGTTCGCTGACCCAAGCGAATGCCTTGGCGAAATATGAATCTTTGTTATTCAGTTCCTTTCGGTGCGAGGCAAAGGACTTATCAAAAAGAGCGATTCCGCCGAGTTCGCGTCGCACCACGGCCGGGTCTTGGTGGGCCAGCAACTGGAAAAGATAAATGAATTTTTTCTCTGTCGGGATTTGGGGATCTGTCAGCCGTTTTCTGGTCATCGTCAGGATGTGTTCATCACAAGATGAGTGGACATTCCTGATCTCTTGCCGGCAAAGATCCCAGCTGCCCGTGATAAATTGATAAACTTTGTCAGCATGATCAGTTGGGGAGATGTCGAGCAGGCGATAGCAGCAATAGAATTTCATCCTGGGTGTTATGTCGTAGCAGCGCCACTTCTCAGTTATAAAGTTAATGATCTCGCTTGATCTATCATTACCTGCGACCAGGAACGGTTGGGTGGTCATCAGCCAGAATATAGCTCGCGATTCATCCTCATTTTCAAGTTTTTCTTCGATTTTTATTCTATATTGTCCAGGATTTTCTTTGATTATCTGGCGGATGACATCATTGAATGGGTATTTTGTCAGGGCAGCGGCAATGGCAGCGGGGATCTGTTTGTTGTCAAGAAGGTCAGCAAGTACTTTTTCCGCCGTGTAGCGCAACAACGCATGGTCCGACTTCACCTGTAACGAGACAAAGAGTTCGTCGAAAAATGCGACGGCCTTGGCATGGCGGCCAGGGGCGAACAGCGGAAATGTGTTCCAGGTTACCGTTGCGCCGCACATGGCCAAGACGGAACACAGGGCTTCGCCGCAACAGCCGTCATGGGCCAGGAAAAGGGTTTTTGCTGTCATTTTGTCAACAAGTTGACGACATCTTCTTCCGATCAGGGCATAGGGTACGAGTTGTACAGTCGGCGTGCTGTCTTTCGGTGCCAGGCGTTTCTTGAGAATCTGAACCTCTCGCTTGTGCCGTCGGGCCGCTTCGCCGGCAAGAAGAAGATCAAAATACGATTCCGGCGGAGCGGAGGCAACGCGGGCTGATTTAGTGGCAGGATTGGTACGGTGAGAATAGAGCAAAAAAACATGGTCAGGATTCAGTGTTTTTATGATTTCTTCCCCATAGTCAAGGCGTTGCCGCAGGTTTCCCCCTTCCAGCGGCCTGACAGGGCCAAGGAAGAAGCTAACCTCCTTGCCGCGCTCCTCTATGCTGACCTTGGCATAGGTGGCGAAGAAAAAGGACTCCAAATTGCCGGGGACAGGTTTGCCCTCCCTTTTATCTTTTGCAATCTTTTTCTGAAGATAACCAATCAGGTCATCTTCCTTTTTATCTTTTGCAATCTTTTTCTGAAGATAACCAATCAGGCCATCTTCCTTTACAATTTCCTCTGCCATTATGTTGTTTCCTTCCACGACAAAAGTCTGCGCTCGAGAAGG
>DYKH01000154.1:6531-11791 GCA_020722685.1 Caldithrix sp.
TTTCCTCTGCCATTATGTTGTTTCCTTCCACGACAAAAGTCTGCGCTCGAGAAGGGCCACCACCCCAGTGAAGATCAGTCCCAGGAGCATGATGCCCGTAATGCCCACGAAGACCCTGGCCATGTCATAGAGACCGCTGGCCTTGATTATAAAGTATCCCAACCCCTTTTCCGCGGCGATGAACTCGCCGATGAATGCGCCAAGCAGGGCAAAGCCGATGTTGAGCCGCATGGAGTTCATCACCCAGGCCATGGATGAAGGGATGATGACTTTGCAGAATGTTTGTCTGCGGCTCGCGCCCAACACCTGCATCAGGCGGAGATGTTCTGGTGCGGCGCTTTTAGCTCCCTGGTAAGATTGTACTAAGGCAACCAGTACGGTGGAAAAAGCAGCCATCATAACCTTAGAAAAGATGCCTATGCCGAACCAGACGATCATGATTGGGGCCAAGGCAAAGACCGGCAAAGAGCCAATGGCGACAATATATGGTGACGCGATGCGGGCAACCGGCGCAAAATACCAGAGTAAAAGGCCTGTCGCTACGCCGGTGGACATGCCCAAGGTAAAACCTGCCAGCGCCTCGAAGGCGGTTGTAGCGGCATGATACAGGATACCCTCCTGGGTTATTGCCAAAAGTAAAGCGTTAGCATATTTATCCGGGGATGAAAACAGAAACTGGGCACGGTTGTCAGCATGTGTCTGCCACCACCAAAAGGCAATAAACAGAAGTAGCGGCAAGAGACGGAGCAAGATCTGCCCGATTGTTTGCAAAGCAATGTATCTCCTGATGATGCTCATGCTACATTACCCTTAATTTTCTGCCAAAGCATGGCATGGTAATCACTAAAACGGCTTTGTCCCCTAGCCAGGGAGGGAGGTAGTTGACTCCTTTCCAATCCAAAATCTACGAATATCTCCTTGATCACCCTGCTTGGGGCCGGACTGTAAAGCAGGATGCGATCGGCGAGGGCCACCGCCTCATCAAGATCGTGCGTCACCAGGATGGCGGCTTTGTTCTTTTCTTTGAGAAAACGGTGCAGGATGTCCTCCAAGGTCAACTTGTTGTAGTAATCAACCGCCGAGAATGGTTCGTCCAACAGAAGAAGATGAGGATCCATAACAAGTGACTGAATGATGGCAAGTCGCTGCCTCATGCCTCCGGATAACTGGGAAGGATAATGCTTTTCAAATCCGGCCAGCCCGAACAGAGACATGAGCTGCGCGGCAGTTTCGATATGGTTTGGACGGATGCCGCCGTTGACCTCGGCTCCAAGCAGGGCGTTATCCCAAGCCCTGCGCCAGGGAAGAAGAGCGTCCTGCTGAAAAATGTAGCCCATTTTGTGGGGGGTGCCAGCGGATCCTCCATAGGAGATCTTGCCATGAAAATCGGTATCGAGTCCGGCAATAATGTTGAGAAGGGTACTTTTGCCGCATCCGGAAGGGCCGACCAATGCAAGCACCTCGCCGGAAAACAAGGAGAAGGATACGTCGGCAAGCACTTCATTCTCACCGGAATCTGAGAAGAATGATTTGCGAACGTTATGAACTGAGAGAACGGCTTGAGGGTTTGCCATGTTTATGTTTTTGTAACCACCAGACGAGGAAGGCCCACTGTTACACCAGGAAAAGCGTTGTTGAAAATCTTGAAGTAATAACCGTCTTCCCGGGTTTTAAGTAAAAAATCCGGATAGTTTTGCTGCATCTGTGCCAATTCAGCATCACTTATGTGATCATTTGCGAAGGCATAAAAAGGACCTTCGGGTCTATTGGCTCCCAAACCTGCCCCTTTACTCAAAACACATTTTGTGCGGTTAACCACATAATCCGGCAGGATGCCGCGGTAAGCTTCTCTCAGTATCCACTTGTTGCTCCAGGCACCATTGGGTAATTGCCGTAATTTTGCTCCCAAGGGGAGTGCAAGCGCGGCCTCTACCACTCGCATATCAAGAAATGGCGGTCGGATTTCAACGGTATGAGCCATACCGGTCCGATCAACCCTTTGCATCTGACTTCTATGGAGATCTCGCAGAAACCGAAGCTGCATTTGATGTATTTTCTGTTCACTCATTCCATTCTCTTGAGCAAGCATAAATTCGTCATAACCACAGAACAGTTCATCAGCTCCCTCACCGCAAAGCGCCACCCTGAAACCCTGATCATGAATCTCTTTGGCAATAAGGTAGGAGAGCAGCCCAGCTCGAATAAGGTTCGATTCAAATGATTCGATCGCCAAGACAGTATCTTCGATAAAATCCGGTATTTGGGATACTGAAATGGGCAGATGTGTAAGAGCTATCCCAAGGTCGGCACAGAGGCGCTTGGAAACGACAACATCTTCCGCTTCATTTGATCCAATTACGAAGGGAGAAACATTCTTGTGATACTTAAGAGTTTCGTAAAGGATAATTGAGCTGTCTATGCCACCGGATAGCAGGACAGCTAATGGCAAATCGGTGGCTGTCCAATCTTCAATGGTGCTGGAAATTAGCCTCCGCAGATCGTCGGGGCTCATTGCAATTGTAGAGTCAAGTGCAATGCACGGAAGTTCTTCAGGCAATTTGTAATAAGTGTTTTCCGTAATATCTCCACTATGCCAAGTAGAAATTGTCCCGGGCTCCAAGCACCGAATGGCATATCCGGGGACAGTGCCAATAAGCCCCTTTAACTCAGAGGCAAAGTAAAAATTGTCGCAATACTTGGCAAAATAAAGGGGTTTAATCCCGAGACGGTCGCGTACCATCTGAAGACAGTTTTGCTTCCTATCCCATGTCACGAAAGCAAACATGCCGTTAAGTTTTTTAACCAACTCATGAAGGCTCCATACCATGAGGCCATTTGCGATAACTTCGGTGTCGCTGGAGGTTCGAAAAGATATCCCTTTTTCCTGTAACTCCTCACGAATATCCAAAAAATTTACAATCTCGCCATTAAATACGACATGATAACGTCCATCATGGCTCACCATTGGTTGAACCGCGCCATCTCTGTCTACAATCTCTAACCGGTTCGCTCCCAGATATATATTTGCTGCAGGCGTTCCAGTTTCATAACATGAGTATCCACGATGCAGCATACCTTTAAGCATGCGGGATAATATTGAGGCACTTGCCCCAAAACCGCAACATCCAGCAATTCCACACATTATTTAGCCCTGATGGCCTTTTCAGCGGTAACTACAAAGGAATTATCCACATTGTCGGCCATAGGAGTTGCCGCCTTGAGATCTCCCGCCTGGACACGAAGGATAATCGCCTGCTGCCAAGCTTTATCAGACATCTGCATGGAAGCCGGAACCGTATTTGCTTCCACCATTCGGTTCACGCCATTCTTGCAAACTTCGAGCGATAATTCAGGAAACTCTGCGTGTGCGACTGCTGCGGCCCCATCCAAGTTGTTCCGAATATAATTAGTAGCTTTTACAAGAGCGTTCACCATGCGCTGAATCGTTTCTTTATTATTTTTCAGATATTCATCAGTTACCATCAAACCTGTGAAGGCAAAATCTCCATGAACCTCCGGAAGAGAGTATACAACTTTCATCCCCTGCGAAATGGCGATGGAAACATCGGGTTCAATCACGACTGCCATATCCGCGGCATCATTCTCAAGCATCGCCAAAAGCGTTCCGAAAGCACCTTGAACAATGGTTCCTGCGGGTGTTTTTGTCTTTGCCCCCATCGCAACAGCATCTTTGACCAGAGTATAGGTAGTTGATGGTGCCGGATAGGTTGCAACTCTGATTCCAGAAAACATTGTGGGATCTGCTATGAAAGGAATATCCTTCTTTGTTACTCCCCATAGCGGCACTCCATTTACGATACTTGCGACAACCTTACCACCTTGTCCTCGCTCCTTGGCAATTGCTGTAAATATTGGATCTGAGACTCCGAATTGCGCACTTCCAGAAACAAGTGCGGCAAATGTTTTTTCATCCCCACCAGTACTAACAAATGTTATGTCAAATCCTTCTTCTTTAAAAAAACCTTTCTGTTGCGCGACATAAAGTGGCAGATAAACAAAAATATGCCCATACTGAGCAATTGTAACTTTCTGGTTCTTTTCAGAGTTCGTTGTATCATTTGGCTGTGTTGTCTGTGTCGGTTCTGTTTTTTGCGATGGTGCGGGTTCGCTTGAACAACCAGATATTAACACGAAGCAACAAATACTTAATAAACATATCACCCTGGCTAAGTTATTAATTTTCATAACATCCTCCCTTTATTATATTGCGTGGAATAGAAATCTTGCAGAATCATAATAAGCAATTTATATGCCAAAATCAGCGCATCTCCGCTTTATGCTCATTTCTTTGTTTTTTCGGCAAGTTCATTTTTAATATAAATTTCTACGACGATAAAACAATGATGGTCTCGCAAAAAGCCGAAAATCCCAATTTGGCGTCATTCCGGCATAGGCAGAAATCCTGTGTTTTCAATATGTTCTGGATGCCAGATCAAGTCCGGCATGACGAGTCCGGCACTTTTTACGAGACCATCAAACAATGATGGTCTCGTAAAAAATCCCAAAAGGCCTTTTTTCGAATGAAGCCCTGTAATTTCAGTATGTTATAAGCATGTTTTTCGACTTTTTACGTGACCATCAAACAATAGGGCTTAAGTGCTATAATGATACAATAAGTGTCGTTTTTGAACATTTTGTTAGGCTATCGTCAAGTCTGGTGTATGGAATCGTTCCAGGTTGCTGATCAGGCGGCGAGCTGCTGGTGTTTCAGCTCCTCTTGCTTCAAGGGTTCGCCGTCCTGGAAGACGACACCGTCCAGCAGTTCGACGATGCGTGCATGACCACGAATCCTTCGCCAGGATTTCACGACTTCCTGTACGAGCTTGAAGGCCAGCCCAAGGAAGGTCGAACGTGCCACACAGTTCTTCGTGCGCGTTGTGCAGTGACGCAACGCTGGCGCCGGGTCTCGGGATAAATTTCGTCAAGGGCGCTCCAAAAGCCCAGTACGCCATCACCGACCGCAAGTCTCGGACCGACTTCGAGACCCCGCGCCTTCAGGTCGCGCAGCAACTCAAGCCAGGACGCCTTCGATTCGCGCAGACCATCGCCGATCGTGACCAGTTCCTTCCTGCCATCGAGCCGCACGCCGCTGATCACCAAATGGCGTGCCCTCATGTGGTTACTGAAAAATGGGTCTTGGACAACTCCATTCTCAGCCAAGGCGCGCCTGGGATAGACTGAAACAGATGTTCCGGCGCTCAAATTGGCTATCATCTTGAATATACTACATAAAGAGCCT
>DYKH01000155.1 GCA_020722685.1 Caldithrix sp.
CTTGCCCAGTTTCACCAAACCTAATTTTTTCGAACCCCCATACGTATCCTGCGCGCCCGCCAACACGGAAGCGCCGCCGGCCAAAGCTGCCGTGGCGGCTATGGATCTATTTAAAAACTCACGACGAGACAAGTTCTTCATGATGGTGCTCCTGGACTAAAATATCAAGTCAAACTATTTCTGCTTCCACTTCCAACCGTTGCAATGGAGTTTCTATTTCCAGCTTTCGGGCCCAATTTCTCAGGTAGTGTAGGTTGAGCATTTCCACACCAAGATTTTCAGATCACCGATACATTATAGCTCGGACAATCATTGAATCAAGTAGCCGCCGCAAATGTTCGGGCCTTCCCTCTTGATAATTCCTGTTATGACATTTCTCCAACCGTTCCAAAAGCAGTCTCTGGAAATCTTCTTCAGATAAATCCGGAAAGCGTTTGCGCAACCCGTGCACAAAAAGCTGCTTGGTAAAATCAGACAGCTCGAACGCCTTGCGCAATTTCGCTTCCGGTGACATTTTCCGCAGTACTTGAATATATAGCCGATGATTCGGACGCCCTTTGATATCCATTGTGTTTACTTCCTTGAGCACAGCCTTGCCTCAAAACCTGCAGCCCGCAACTTGCGACTTGCCACTTGTTACTCGCCTCCTGCCCGCCTAACTACCCTCCAGAATTAAACCGCGCCGAAATATATATAACTTGCTTTCAAAAAGCAAAATGTTAAATTGGCAGCAAAAAAATACTATCTTCGGGTGCAAACCAGAGCAAAATAGGAGCAATCAACTATGAAAGGACATTGGCTCATGGCAACAATTCTGGTTACCTATGCAGCTTTATCCGGCCCAAGCGCGACGAGCAGTCAAGCAAAAGGCATCTTCCCTTATGCTTACCAGGAAAAGCTGTTGAATAACCAGCTCAAGGTCATTTTGATCCCGATGGACAGCCCGGGATTGGTTTCCTATTACAGCATCGTTCGCACCGGCGGACGAGATGAATACGAGCCCGGCCACACCGGTTTTGCGCATTTTTTCGAGCACATGATGTTTCGCGGCACCAAGACCTATCCCGGCGAGGTGTACGACCGCATGATGACGGAAATGGGCGCGGATGCCAACGCCTACACCTCCGACGATTATACCTGCTATCACATCAATCTCGCCAAGACAGATTTGGAAGTCGTGATGAAGTTGGAAAGCGACCGATTTCAGAATCTTTGGTATGAAGAGCAAGCGTTTAAAACTGAAGCTGGCGCGGTACACGGCGAGTATCTAAAAGGCTTGTCGAGTCCGTGGGCACATCTGAGTGAAAAGCTTTTGGCCACAGCATTCACCCGCCACACTTACCGGCACCGGGTCATCGGCTTCAAAGAGGACATCGAGGCCATGCCTACCATGTATCAGTTCAGTCTCGATTTCTACCGACGTTATTACCGTCCGGAAAACACGGTGCTGTTGATCGTTGGGGACTTGGAACCTGCCGCCACTTTTGAAAAGGTGCAGCAGTACTATGGCGGCTGGGGAAAAGGCTATGTGCCGCCACAAATTCCCGTTGAACCGGCGCAAACGGAAGAACGCCGGGCTGAGGCGTCCTTCCCCGGACAGACTTTGCCGATCGTCAGCATTGCCTATAAAGGGCTGGCATTCGATCCAAACAGCATCGAAGTGGCGGCCTGCGACTTGCTCGGCGATTTGGCCTTTGGCGAAACCAGCGCCATTTACAAAAAGCTGGTCATTGACGAGCAAAGGGTGCAGTTCATCGGCGCGGATTTTTCCGCCAATCGCGATCCGGGCTTGATGTCCATAACCACCATGGTGAACGATGAAAAAGACATCGACAACATCATTGCCGAAATCGACAAAACAATCGCTGAGATGCAAACAAATCCCTTCCCGGAACCAAAGTTGGCCGATCAGCGCAGCCACAACAAGTACGGTTTTCTGTTGAGATTGGACGCGCCGGATCACGTGGCCGGACGGTTGGCCGGATTCATCGCCCTCACCGGCGGCATCGAAGCCATCGACCAACTGTACGCCACCTATGACAAGGTGACTACTCAGGACCTTTTGGCGGCGGCGCAGAAATACTTTGCCAAATCAAATCGCACCGTTGTGGTGTTGAAAGGAGGGCGTCCATCATGAAGGCGATCCGATTGCTGTTGTTGACTCTAACAGTGGGTTTCATTATGAATTCATGTGGCAAAAAGCTATCTGATAAAGTCATCACCCTGTCTTCACAAAGCGATCCGAGCATTTCCGTTCGCCTCATGTTTCGAGTCGGTTCGCAGGACGATCCCGTCGGCAAAGAAGGCTTGGCAGCTATCACTTCACAAATGCTGGCGGACGCTTCCACCAAGGCAAACGATTATAATCAGATTTTGGCCAAGCTCTATCCTATGGCGGCATCTTACTCTGCGCAAGTGGACAAAGAAGTGACCGTCATCGCGGGTAGAGTCCATAGGGACAATTGGGAAGCTTACTACCAGCTTTTGAAAGAGGCCGTCTTACAGCCGGCATTCAAGCAAGAGGACTTTACCCGAATCAAAACTCAGTTTTTGAATCATCTCGAGCGTACGCTACGCTATAGCGACGACGAAGAGCTGGGCAAAGAAGCCCTAAACCAGTTCATCTTTGCCGGTACTCCTTACGGTCATCCCGAGGAAGGACTGATATCCTCCATGCGCGATTTGACATTGGAGGACATCAAGCAGTTCTATATTTCCCATTACACTCGGGGCAATCTAAAAATCGGGCTGGCCGGCGCGGTGACTGATGAAATTGAGCGCCGCATTGCCGAGGATATGCAAGCTCTGCCGGAATCGGCTCCGGCTCTGCCGCCGCCGCCAACCCCCCAGCCGATTCAGGGAATCGAAGTTCTGCTCGTCGAAAAAGAAACCGAGTCCACTGCTATCAGCATCGGCTTTCCCATCAATCTGCAACGCGGCGACGCAGATTTTTATGCTATGTGGCTGGCGAACTCCTGGTTTGGCGAGCACCGCAACTCCAGCAGCCACCTCTATCAGGTCATCAGGGAAACGCGCGGGATGAACTATGGCGACTACTCCTATATCGAGGCATTCCCCAATGGCGGCATGCGCCAATTCCCTGCCAACAATATTGGCCGGCGACAGCAGATTTTCCAAATCTGGATTCGTCCGGTGCAGAATCAAGCGCGTCACTTTGCCTTACGCGCTGCCATACGCGAGCTGCAGCGTTTGGTGGATAAGGGCATGACCGAAGAAGAATTCGCTTTGACGCAAAAATTCCTCGGTAAGTACTATCTCCACTTTGCGCCGACTATGATGGATCGTTTGGGCTTTAGCTTGGATGACGATTTCTACGGCCTGCCCGGCAGCTTCTTGGCCATGTTTCCGCAAAAGATCGTTGCGCTCACTTTGGACGAGGTCAATGCGGCCGTCAAGAAGAATCTGCAATACAAGAATCTGAAAATCGTCATGGTGACCCATGATGCGGAATCGCTGAAAAAGGATTTGGTCGAAAACAAACCCAGTCCGATGAAATACAGCACTCCCAAATCGCCGGCAGTGTTGGAAGAGGACAAAGAAATCGAAGTTTATCCGTTGGACATAAAGCCGGACAAGATCCGCATTGTTAAGGTGGAAAACATGTTTTTGTAACCAAACCCGAACTCTGACAGGGTTGCCAATCCTGTCAGAGTTGCTCCTCCCGAACCGGGTGCCAATGCAGTCCAATCTGGCATCGATGTGGCCACTGCACCGGCCAATCTCGAACTCGGTCAAAATTATCCTAATTCCTTCAATCCCGAAACCACCATTCGTTACTTGTTGGCCGCTGACGGCCATGTGAGGCTGACGATTTTCGACATGTTGAGAAAAGAAGTGGCAGTTTTGGTCGATGGCTTCCAAGAAGCTGGCGAGCACCAAGTAAGCTGGAACGCCGCCCACTTGGCCAGCGGAAGTTATTTCTACAGACTGGAGAGTGGTGGAAAGGTGATGGTGCAGAGGATGACACTGTTGAAATGAGCTTGCGACCGTCCCGGAGGTTTGCGGACTTAAAACCTCCGGGACGGTTTGGTCGTACATAGCTTTAGAATCATGAGCAAATATTTATTGTGGAGGAAACCATGACGTGCAAAACAGCATACTATTTTCCCTCGGCAGCCTTGGTTATGAGCTATCTACTCTTCGCCAATTTTTTAATGCTCAGGTACAATGGAGCGCTAATGGTGTGGCGATCTGCACGGCTAACAACTATCAGTACGGTCCTAACCTCATAGGCGATGATGCCGGCGGTGCCATCATCACCTGGGATGATAAGCGAAGTGGCTTTTATGACATCTACGCGCAGCGAGTGGATGCTAATGGTAAGGCGCTGTAGAGCGCTAATGGGGTTGCGACCTGTACGGCTTACGGCGACCAATTAACTCCTCAGCTCATAGCCGACGCCAGCGGCGGGGCCATCATTACCTGGGTGGACAAACGCAGTGGTTCTGAGGACATCTACGCGCAGCGGGTTGATGCCAATGGTAAGGCGATGTGGAGCGCTAATGGCGTGGTGATTTGCACAGCTAATAGCGATCAGAAAAATTCTCAGCCCATGGACGACGGTGCCAGCGGGGCTATCGTTATCTGGCAGGATCAGCGCAGGGGTTATGATGACATTTATGCCCAACGGGTGAACGATCAAAATGTTGTAGTAGTACCTAACAGCCAAACGCCAGCGAATTTTGCTCTTTTGCAGAATTATCCCAATCCCTTTAATCCCGAAACGGCCATCACCTTCCAATTGCCGGACAAGGAAAGAGTCGAGGTCATCATCTTCAACCAAGTAGGTCAGATCATTCGTCATTTGCTTGATGAGGAAATGCAGGCCGGCTATCGTCAGGTCGTTTGGGATGCCAAGAATGACCGCGGCGAGCCGGTGGCAAGCGGAATTTATTTGTGTCAGATGGTGGCGGGAGAGTATCGGAGTATTATTAAAATGCTGCCGTTGAAATAAAAACGCTTGCAAAAGTCGAAAGAGATAAGTAATGAGCTCATGTCTCAAGGGAAAGGCATGGGCTTTTTCTTTTGCAAAAATTGCATTGACAATGGAATTCCATTTGTATACTTTAATTGTGCAAACAACAGAGGTAGGTATGAAAAAAATCTCCATCGAGTACCCGGAATCAATGTTGGCCACGCTTAATCTTAGCCCAGATACATTCGAGACCGAGGCCCGCATCGCTTTAGCTATGAAGCTTTATGAAATGGGCCGTTTAACCTCAGGGCAGGCAGCAGATTTGGCAGGCATCTCGCGGGTCGAATTTTTGCTAAGCTGCCATCGCTACGATTCAGCAAGCGTGAAATGGGATCAGGACGAGCTTGAAGCTGAATTCGAGGAGTCGCGGCCATGAATGGCACCGTGGTTAGCAACACTGGACCGCTTATAGCTTTGGCTCTGATCAATCGAGTGGATGTTCTTCAATCTCTTTTCGATCAAGTCATTGTCCCTGAAGCCCTTCATCAAGAGATTCTTCAAGGAGCCGCATTTCGTGCCGGTTTAGTTTCCTATCGGCAGGCGCACTGGATTAAGGTGCAATCGGTGCAAAGCCCTTTGGATCCGTTATTACAAACAGTGCTGCACATTGGGGAAGCATCTGTCATACAACTTGCTCGCGAAATTCATGCCGACTTTGTTTTGATCGATGAAAAGAAGGCGAGAAAAATCGCACGTATAATATTCGGTCTCAGGGTGATTGGCAGTGCCCGCGTTCTGATAGAGGCAAAGAATCGCGGAATCATTGAAAGTGTTGGCAATATGCTTGAGCTAATAAGAGGCAACGGTTATTGGATTCACGATGATATCATTGATCTTGCCAAAAGGATGGCTGGCGAAAGGTAGCAAGCTGCGTGTGCTTAGGTTCTAGCTAAACATTTATGGCATTCTTACAAAATAACCCTAAACAGATATTGTAAGCTAAAGGAGATAAATTGATATGGAGACGGTGGACATTAAATTGCAGTTGCCAAAGGACCTTTTAAAGGCGGTAGAGATCCCTTACGACCAACTGCAAAATAAGCTATAGGAAAAAATCGTCTTGGAGCTTTATCGAGAAGAGGCGATCTCCTTTGGCAAGGCGTGTGAGCTTCTTGGGTTAAGTAAATGGGAATTTACCGACTTGCTCAGAGAAAAAGATGTTCCGCTTCCCTACAATGAGGTCGATTTAGAAGAGGACCTCGATGCCCTGCGGAATCTTCGATTATGGTAGTGGTATCCAATTCATCACCGCTGATCTACCTTGCCAAAATGGGGGATTTGATTCTTCTCGAACGTCTATTCTCTGAGGTGATCGTGGCCGACAGGGTTTTTGAGGAAGTGGTGGTACAAGGGGCTGGAATGCCAGGTTCAGAGGAAGTGAGATCGGCGGATTGGATCAAACGCTGTTGACCCCCGGGGTATCGGTAACCGCGGGGTTTCAAAACTTTTCAGATTTCAGAAGAAGCTCATGGCAGAAAAAACGAAACTTTGGTACTTGAAAGATTTTAACATCTTTGAGGGATTGTCCAACGTGCAAATGCGGCACGTCGACGAAATCACTTCCATAGCTCAGTTGAAAAAGGATCAGCCCATTTATTTTCCCTCGCAGCCGTCGACGAATATTTATTTCCTTAAAGAGGGACATGTAAAACTCTTTCAGCTCAGTGATGACGGCCGCGAATTTATTCACGAAATCCTCGGTCCGGGGGAAATATTCGGCGAGCTGGCTTTGACGGATGAAGGGAACATGCAGGATTTTGCTGCTGCTCTGGATAGCGCCCTTATCTGCACAATGAAGAAAGACGATTTTGAAACGATGTTGCGAAAAAATCCCGAAATGAATCTGCGCCTTACCAAATGGATCGGCTTGCGATTGCGAAGATTCGAGGAAAAAGTGAATGACCTGGTCTTCAAGGATGCCCCCAAGCGCATCATCAGCTTTCTCCTGCGATACGCAGAGGATTTCGGCAAGATAAAAGGAGGGGTTGTCACCATACCTGCATTTCTTTCCCATCAAGAGATTGCCTTTCTCACCGCTACATCCCGCCAATCGGTAACAACTGTGTTGAATGACCTAAGAGAAAAGGGGATCATCCAATTCAACCGGCGACAGCTTCAAGTTATGAGCCTTTCAAAGCTCCAAAGCCTTGCCCGATAAAATGCCGGCCGAAAGATCAATGGCGATTATACTGCACAGCAGCTTAGCTTGCTCACATCTTTATCAAAGGCGATTGCCGCAAGCTTGACCCCTTCGGCCAGGGTCAGGTAGGGATGAAATATCTGTTTCAATTCCTTGATGGGAATTCCATACTTGATAGCCAATGCAATTTCCATTAATAGTTCGGATCCTTCGGAAGCCAATATTCTTGCCCCAATGAGCTTGTCGGTTTCTTTATTGCGAATCAGTTTGATGAATCCCTTTGTATTGCGGGCGGCAAGGCTGCGCGGCACATCGTTCAAGGGGAGCACAGAAACATCGAAATTAATTTCAGCCTCAGCCGCTTGTTTCTCGTCCAAACCTACTCCCGCCACCTGCGGATCGGTGAAAATAACCCATGGCAGAATCGAGTAATCTTTTCCTTTTTGCTGCTCGCCGAAAGCATTCTCCACTGCCAAAGCCCCGGCATAAGCGGCGGTATAAACGTAAAGATGCTCGCCGGTCACGTCTCCAGCCGCATAGATATTTCGAATGGTCGTGCGTTGAAATTCATCGGTTTTGATAAAGCCGTTTCCATACGTCTCAACACCCAATTCTTCCAATCCTAAATCTTTTGTGTTCCCCTTTCTTCCGGCTGCAACAAAAAGATGCGTGCCTTTGATAATCTCTTCTTTATCTTTTACTGTTGCTTGGATTTTTATTTCACTCTTCACCTTTGAGACCGCGTGTATTTTGACACCTGTTCGAATATCTATATTTTCCGCCCTCAAATAATCAGAGAGAGTTTCCGTTATGTCCGGCATTTCTGTTGGCAGAATTCGTGGCGATCTTTGCAGTATGGTTACCCTTGATCCAAGCCGCGCGAACAGTTGCGCATTTTCAAGCGCGATATAACGGCCGCCGATCACGATCAAGTGTTCGGGAAGTTCTGCCAATTCATAAAGAGTATCGTTTGTAAAGTAACCGACGTTAGCGAGCCCGGGGATATCCGGAATAAAGCTGGAAGATCCGGATGCAATTAGAATGGTGCCGGCCTTGTAGCGCTGAGCATTGACCTCCACGGTGCTCTTGTCGCAAAGTTTAGCGCGTCCCTTGAGGACAGACACGTTCAAGTCATTTCCAATAAGATTCACATACTTTTTCTGGCGCAGCTCCTCCACCAATTCCTTTTTCTGTGCGATGACTTGTTTAAAATCAATTCTGTTTTCACCGGCTTTGATTCCGTTAAAATTCGGATGATTTGCAAGATGAAACGCTTCAGCCGTTCTTATCAAAGTCTTAGACGGAACGCATCCAACGTTTACACACGTGCCCCCGATCGGCAATCCGTCATTTATCATCAGAACCTTCTTATCAAGCTCGCTGGCTTTTATGGCCGCAGAGAAAGCGGCCGAACCGCCGCCGATGATGATCAAGTCATATTCGCTTGATAAATTGTCGCTCTTTTCTTCCTTAGCCTGGTATTGGCCGATTGAATTGACGGCAGCAATGATTTCTTCCTTACTGATCGCAGCAGAATCAAAGGTAATCAGTCCTTCATTTTGCGGATAGGCTATTTTTGTCTCTTGAATTCCTGCCAGCTTGTCCAGCGTTTTTTCAATTGTCCGGGCGCAGTGCTCGCACGTCATTCCACTGATGGCCAGTTTTATCGTTCGTATACTCATTTTTGGCTCCCCTCTAATTTTCGTCTAATTTAATGTCTTTCACTCTGTAACCAGCTTTTTCTTCAACCGCTTTTTTGAGCTGCTCCTGGGTAACAACAGATTTGTCAAACTCGACCAGCGCGATTCCGGTCTTGTAGGATGATCACGCTTTGATGACCCCGTTCTCTGAATTCAGCGTATGATCCACGGAAGCTTCGCAGCCCGTGCAGGTCATTCCCTCGATGACCATTTCTGCGTGAATAATGTTGTTCAGGGAAATAGAGCGACTCGTGTTCTTCTGATTAGGCAACAAAGCTGCCGAGTAATATGGAAACGTGATCAGCAATAGGCTGACGATGGCGACAATCCAGAGAAACTTTTTTGAATTGATGAATCCCGGCTTTTTGCCGCTTTCATTTTCACAAGCGCAGTCGATCTCATCTCGCTTTTCGGGCTTGTAAACCCTATAAAAGGCAAAACCCAAGACAATAGCCGTCAAGCCGATAAAATAGGGACGGAACGAATGCAGGAATGAAAACGTGGCGGCGATTCCGCCCAGGCCTCCCAGCACCGCCAATGCGGGAGTAATACAGCAGAGCGATGCCAGCGATGCAGTCAATATTCCACCGCTGAAGAACAATTTGTCTTTCAATCTTCAACTCCTGAATTTAATAGTCAATCGATTCGAGTATCGGGCATTCATCCGCCGATACCTCTTCGCGCGCACACTGAGCGACCAATCCTTCGAGGACGTCTTTTATTCTCATCAAGTGGTTTATCCGATTCTTCACGTCTCTTAGTTTGCCTTCTGCAAAATGTTTTACGTCACCGCATTTTGCTTCGGAATCAATTCTTAGCTCTAAGAGCTCTCTGATCTCCTTTAGCGTAAAACCGAGCTCTTTGGCGCGTTTTATGAACAAGAGACGTTTCAGATCGTTTTCGTTATACAGCCGGTAATGGGATTCTCTCCTCTTGGGCTTGGGAAGTAATTTGATCTTTTCATAGTAGCGAACCGTTTCCACATGGATTCCGGCCTTTTGGGCAAATTGTCCGACAAATAGCTCAGCCATTTTTCCTCCATCTATTTCAGGGCTAATATAAGATCTGTAGTATAGTACCGAGTCAAGAAAAAATTTGCGATCATTGTCCGCCTTCAGGGATGGATAGGTTTTCTTTTGTACTCGTTGAGGGTAGAAATTTCATCCATCTTGTCATTTCTGCGCATGCAGGAATCTCCTTGTGAACAGGTGGTTAGGAGATGCCTGTATTCACAGGCATGACATGAAAAACCGACCCTTAACGAGTATAGAATAACGGAACCCGGTAACGCTGATCGAAAGGATGCTGATAGTCCAATCCAATTTTCCTGAAAACGGTTATCGGGATGCCAATATCCGCCAGAGCGAGCCGACCGGTTTTGTCCGGAAAAAGTCCGGTTTTCGGCAAGGCAAGCGTCAGCGTCTGATCAGCACGGATGTATTCACCCGGGGCATCGCCCGTAGTGGCATCGACGCCGGATGGCACGTCGAGCGCCAAGACCGGCTTTTGCGTAGCATTCGCCCATTGGATCATTTCACCAGTCCTCCCGTGAGGAGCAGACGTAAGTCCATAGCCAATGATTGCATCGACGATCAGATCCGCCGGTTGGCGATCGATGTGTTCGAAATTAATTTCTGTTCCTGACGTTGCAGAATAAACATGCCGCTGGAGCGCAACAATAGCAGCAAGCTTTTGCGGATTAGCAATGCAAATGGAGACTCTTACGTTTCGATTTGACAAATGCCGGGCACCACAAATACCGCCGCCTCCGTTTCCGCCGCTTCCGGCCAGCACCATAATGCGGGCACGCTGCCAGCCGCTTCCTAACATATCAATTACTGCAAGGGCCAGGTTGCGTCCGGCATTTTCCATCATTTGCAGCAAATCCGGTCCGGTTTCTTCCGTGGCAATGCGGTCGATTTCGCGCATTTGTGCCGCCGTAACGGCAGGCACTGCAATCCCGGTGTCAGTCGTGAAAGAATGAACCATTTGATCTCCCTTTTTTGTCTGCGCGCAGACGTTCTATTTCCCAAGCCTCGAAGGAAATTTGCTACATTCAATGCGGCAATCCAAACAATTTTTTAGAATCATTGACAGGAAGGCGTTTGATAAAGCAAACAAAGAAAACAAGCCGGCTTTCCCCTCTTTAGCCACCCTGGGTTCGCTTTAGTAAAAACACACAGACGAAAGACCAAGGACTGAAGGCTTTTGCATGCCTCGATTATGCGGGTCAACCCGATGAAAGATAGGTCGGGCCAAATTGAATGAGCATAAAAAGCCCGAATGTCGGCCAGCCGACAGTTTTTGAGGCGCGAAAAGCGTTTATTATGGGTGTAATCAGAAAGACAAAACTCAATAAAAGGAGAAACATCATGCAAAAGAATTTAGGAAAAGCAATCGCGGCGGGCATCCTCGGAACATTGGCTATGACCATGTTAATGATCATGGCTCCCTTCATGGGCATGCCGGAAATGAACATCGGGAAGATGCTGAGCTCATTTATGGGCATTCCCGTGGCACTCGGCTGGCTGGCGCATTTCATGATCGGCTCTGTGCTCGCCATGATTTATGTGTACGGCTTTGCAGAAAGAATCCCCGGCAAGGGGTGGCTTCGAGGCGTGATCTATAGCCTTATTCCCTGGCTCGCGGCTCAGATGATGGTCAATCCGATGATGGGTGCAGGCGTTTTTGCCTCCGCCACTCCGGCTCCGCTCATGATGGTGATGGGAAGCCTTATGGGTCACCTTGTCTACGGCGCCATCGTTGGGACAGTTTATGGTGTCGGGACGTCTCCTCAGACAAGGCCGAAACTTGCCTGAACGCCTGAGAGAAAACACCGCTGAAAGTCAGGAGTGCGATCTCGGTAAGAGCGCAACGCCCTGCACGCAACGGCATCGCACTCCACTCTTCGACTTTTAAGTAGACTTTAAGATTTACCAACATTTCAAAAGAAA
>DYKH01000599.1 GCA_020722685.1 Caldithrix sp.
TATTTACGCAACAAAACACTAGCGTGTTGTTGTATGCAGAGAAAAGCTTCCGACCGGTCAAAGGAGCCTATTACATCAAACAAGTACTTACAGAAATTGAAACCCTCCAATCAACCTGACCGACTTCTATGACCACCCCAGAAGCCACTGTGAACTTTCAACTAAATGATTAACATTCTCGGCGCGATATGTGACAAAACAGTTGACTGTTGTGTCTATTTCCGATACGATGAAAATCGTTTATCGCAGACTTAATTATGAGTGCACGTGAACATAGGCGGGGATCGCGGGTCAAGCAGCTTCAAATAAACGGTTTTAGTGTCCTGCGATCGTATGTATGGGCGCTTGGCGCTGTTGTATATGTGGTGGCCGCTAGTGCGATTTCTGGGGCAGTGTTCAGCTGGACAACTGAATGGAATGCGGTGACCGTCAACGACGTTTTTTATTCTGATCCTTCTAACGATGAGAATCCAGGAGCAGTGGATTTAGTAGGTGATGATACTCAATCTGCAGCATACTGGGACAATTACGACGGCTATCTCCAATTCAGGCTGCGAATGAGTGGCACGACAAAGAATCCGCAATATGTATATCAGGTCTTTTTCAGCACCGACAACAATCCAACCAACGTCGAATATGTGCTGCAATTGAACCTGAGCAGTGACAACCGGGTTGAGTTTCTCCCAGTCACCACCGGCGGGCCAACATTTGACGATGTGTTAATTAGCGATACTCCCTTGTGGTCAGGCTTTGTAGCAGACTACGCGAATGTATTCGGTACCAACTCATTTATTGATATTGCAATCCCTCAGAACGAGTTTGCAACTATCACAGGAGCAAGTACGGTACAGCTGTTGTTCTCTACGTCCGCAGACCATAACAATATCAACAAAGACATTCCCTTGAATTTGAGTGGAACAAATTCTATCAGCGGCGGTCTTTCTGATCCGGTAACGGTTCCGGAGCCGAAGAGCGGCCTAGCGATTGGGTGTTTGCTAGCTTTAATGAGCGCGGGGCGCATATTGGGCTCACGCTGTCGCCGCTCGTGATCGTGGTGCTGACCGGAAACGTGGTGTTACGAACGGGCATAGGGCTAATCGTTGTATTATCGGCATTGGCAGTCCTATTTCTTTGTTTTAAGGGCGGGTGGAGCCTGTGGGTTGTTCTCGAGTGGCGTTCTTCCGGCATATTTCATAGCCTTCTGGGCCTTGATAGTGTCGGATCAGGCTGACGCAACGGGCACTAATCACGCGCACGTCCAGTAAAAACGGTGGAGACAACTACGACTTCCATGCACAAATCATGCATTACCGCGCCATAAATTCCGCTGCGATAGCGTGTCTGTTGTGGTGCATCGGTATTCCAGCGTTTCGGTAGGCTGGCGGTCAGCAAAACACAGACAAGGGTGCTCTTATCAAGGACTACGTACCAAGGGCTAAGGGCTACCATTATCTGCGTCACATCCCATTTTTCTTTGCGATTAATTTTAATTGCGGTACTGGCTCGTAGATGGCGTGAGCCCGGCTGTTCATGAAGACGGTTCCCTCTGGCCGGCTACACACACCCGGTGAGCGAGAACAGCTCAGACCATGGCTGTGCAGGTGACAACAGCGATGGGTGCAGTCGCCTTCATTCCGCGTAATCGAGGTAATCTGCGGTCGTGTATGGCGTTGGGTGATTTTGACCGCACATTATACGCATTTTCTTTTTAGGTGTGTGTGCAACTATTTTGCGGAGAGCAACTTCAAG
>DYKH01000600.1 GCA_020722685.1 Caldithrix sp.
TCAAAAAGAAGAAAAAGGAAAGCCACCAGATAGAACTTGATGGAAAAAGGAGGGATATCCTTCTGGAGATAAGGGCTGCCGCACTCAAAAGGGCTTTCCTTGTTCGGGTTGGAGCGAGAAGGGCCGACCAGCTTGTTCATAAAAATGAGGACAAAGCCGAGCAACCCAAAAACAAGGAAGACCAAAAAAATCTCGACCACAGCGTCCCTGCCGTTTTAAGGCGAGACATTTTATATAAACAAAAAAAAATTTGCAAGCTCTCGTATAGAGTCATCTAAAATCTAACCGAAGGGCTATATATCTTGTCATTTAAAAATCTAACCGAAAGTAGCAAGGATTTGGCTCTGATGATAACCTGACTTCCTTGACAAGGAGGTTGGGTTATGAAGCTGGAGTTTCGCATGCATTATATGGAATCAGCTATAGAGCGATATCTGAAGGCCGGCAAGAAAGGAAAAGGCCGGATTTTGGATGAACTCTGTAAGGTCTGTGGCTACAGCCGGAAATATGCCATCTGGAGGCTTAGCCAGGGCCATTTTCAGAGAAAGCCCAGGCAGGTGGTGCGGCGACACGACCGCCTCTACGGCCCGAGGGTGTTATCGATCATGGGGAAGGTCTGGGAGGTAGCCGGTTATCCGTGGTCGGTGCGACTTCGGGAGATCCTCCGGCTCTGGCTGCCTTGGATTAAACGGCACTATCGACTCACTGCGGAGGAAGAAGGAAGGCTTCTAGCGATGAGCCCGAGCACCATCGACCGTCATCTGCGGGAGCAGAAAGTCCGGATAAAACGCCGCCTCTATGGCCGGACTAAGCCTGGGACTCTGTTACGCCGTCAGATTCCTGTGAGGACCGACTTTTGGGATGTCCAAGAAGCCGGCTATGTGGAGTGCGATCTGGTCTCTCACAGCGGCCCGTGCTCCAGCGGGGAGTTCCTTTATTCGCTGAACCTGACGGATATCGCCTCCACCTGGACAGAAACACGGGCTGTGATGGGGAAAGGGGAGCCTGGAATCCTGGGAAAACTCGAGGAGATGCGCCAGGAGTTGCCCTTCAAGCTCCTGGGGATCGACTCGGATAACGGCTCCGAGTTCATCAACCATCACCTTCTCCGCTACTGCGACCGTCATGAGCTCAACTTCACCCGGAGTCGGCCTTATAAAAAAGATGACAACGCCCATATCGAACAGAAGAACTGGACCCATGTCCGCAAGCTTATGGGCTGGGATCGGTATGATTCCATCCCCGCTCTGCATCTGATGAACGATCTCTATGCCAATGAACTGCGGCTCTATATGAATCTCTTTCAGCCATCGGTGAAGCTTGTCAAGACCGTCCGCAAAGGCTCTCGGCTTCGCCGCATCTATGACAGCCCTCAGACTTCTCTCGACCGACTGCTCAAGCTTCAAGCGACGTCAAAAACGATCGACCGCCAAAAGGTTGAGGCTTATCAGGCTCTCCGGGCGCAGCTGGACCCATTTCGTCTGGCCCAGATCGTCCAAAAAAAGCTGGTCACGATCTGGGAGCTGGCCCATTACCGGCCGGAAGTTCCCAAGAAAAAGAGCGATTCTCTGAAGGGGCTCTCGCAGACGGAGCAGCAAGCCTTAAAAGAGCTCTCTAAAGCATTCGGCATCAAAGTGATAGTCAGACCCCGCAAAGGTGCTGACCTAGTGGTGATCAATCATGGTTAGATTTTTAGATGACAAGATGATAGATGCTTCGGTTAGATTTTAAGATGACTTGACAGG
>DYKH01000156.1 GCA_020722685.1 Caldithrix sp.
ATCACCGTGCTGATCTCGCCGTCTGGACCGAGTCAGGGCGGTGGATGATTGATAGCTATCTGGCAGTGGGAAGTACGCCAATCGATTGGACCTCCGAGCCAATCTACGGTAGCAAGCATGCCTTCCCCATCCCGGCAGATTATGACGGCGATGGCATGATGGACCTAAGCGTCATCGAGGAGGACGGCACCTGGCGCATCGATTATTCGACCAATGGCTTGGGGGCGCTGGATTGGTCATCGGTGGTTTCCATTATAACCGGCGTCTCGTTACCCGAACAGAGCCATGATTACTCGACCGCCAAAATTGAAGAGTATTCCTTATTGAATTACCCTAATCCTTTCAATGCGAATACGACCATCCGGTTCTCCTTGCCTCAAGCGGGTCATGTGATGATCAAGATATTCGACATCTTGGGAGAAGAAATTGTCACCTTGGCTGAGGAAACGAAAGACGCTGGCGAATATTCGGTAGTGTGGGATGGCCGGGATCGATTCGGCAGAGTCATGCCGACCGGCATCTACCTATGTCAAATGTGTTCGCAAAACACTACCGTCCGCAAAATGCTACTCCTAAGATAGGAAAAGTTTTGCCGTTGCCCGAATTACCCGTTTTGACGAAGCCCCCCCTTCCGAACAGAGTTTCTTCAGACGACTGTGTTCCCAAAGTTTGGGAAGAAGGAAATCCAGCCTTACAGACTGTGATCATCTGCGGCAATGATCATGCAGGCGGTCAATAGCTCTACCCTTCTGTGTCTGTAAAATCGAGGAATCATGAAAAAGCCCATTTGGATAATCGCAATCTCTGTTTGCCTCCTTCTTGTTAGCTTTGCAACCAATAAAGCGATTTTGCATTATCCATTGTCCCAGGAAGCTGACGCAATGAGCGTTACAGGAGTTGGCGATGCGAAGGCAGGTGTACACTCTGGGGTCAAAACTGTCAATCGAGTGCAAGCATATCTCGTCGATTGGTGGGGCTCGGAAGGGTCGGAGATTAGCCGTCCGACTTTTGGCGTCCTCGACATCGACAATGGCTACTTGCTGATTCGGCACGCCATCCTCGAAGGACGCCCCTTGGGCGATTACACCTTGCCTTATTGGCCCATTCGAAGCTTTCTATCCATTGTTGCCGGCGGTTTGGAACTGGCCCATTTGAGCTCGGCTCGTTTTTCGGTGGACAACCAGGCAGATACCGTGGCCTTTCGCTGCGGTGATGAGAAATACAGCCACAGCCGATTAGGTGCGAAGCGCATTAGCGAAGGTTTCGATTTGACCGAGTTTCACCAGGCAGACGTTCTCATGGTCAGCAATCGCGGCAGCGACTCGCCTGTGCGAATGGAGTACATCCTTGTTATCCCGAAAGAGGACTCTGCCCTAACTATCATAGCACGAGCCACCAACGTCATCGCCGCCAAGCTGCAAAACGTCGTGATACAGACTCGCTACCGGCAGGACTTTATCTGGGATCAATATTTAGCGGGTGCAGATCCCTTGCCCAGATCTTTAACGAATTTGGGCGAGGCTAACGATTTCGCCTTTGCCGTTTTCTCATCAGGAATGCAGCGCGGATTCCGGTTCCATTGTTTGCAGAATTGCCGGCTTTCCTATTTCCTGCGGGACAGCTTGAATGCATGGCAGGTCAGCATAGAAAATGAGCCGAAAGATCTCAGCCCGGGTGAATCGATCACCTATCAATATCTATTGGCAGTGACAAACACGCCTTCCCCACAACCCACTGCGTCCGCACCGTTCACAAGAGAGCAATTGGATAGCTTGCAGTTCCGCCGCGTCGCACCCAAGATGACAAAGACGGCGCCGCCGGTGCCTGCTCGGAGACCCACCCTTGCCGACGTTTTAGTGAGATTGAAAGAGCCGAAAGTGAGAGGTCTGAATTTGCTGGGAAGTTTTACTCAACTCCAACAGGATTTGGATACACTTAAGGCCTGGGGCGGCAATTTGGCCATCCTCAGCAGCATGAATGCGGAGGAAGCTAAGCAGATCATTGCGCGCGGTCACAGCCTCAACATGCAAATGTTTTTGACCGGGGACGGCTCTTTTCGTCATGGTGCGCCCGCTTTTGATCGGTTTTTCTCTGCCGGCCCAAAAACAAATGAATTGCCCGAGGCGTATGGACAGGACGAGGATCACTATTATTGGTATGGGGTAGAGCCTTCATTAGATTTGCAGTCTGTGCTCGGCAACTCCTTGCCGCAGCCGACCGTAGATGACGAGGTGATCTATTGGAGTCGCTGCTTTGTCGATAAGTGGCGGCAAGTATTGTCGGGAATACGACGCTATCATCCAAGTGGACAAATCTGGTTTTATACACCTACTCCGGGCCTCGCTCATGTTGACCCTTTGGACTATTATGATCCATTCTTCCGTGAGGTAGCGCAACTGGGGGATCAGCTTACGGTTTTTCCATTCTATTATGGAATTGATTACCTGCAAGTAGAATACATGATTCGCAGATGGAAGGAGGCAGGACTGCGGCGGGTGGTATTTCTACCCATGCGGGGATCTATGATTAAGCCGAGCCAATTTGTGCGCGCCATTACGGCCGCTCGTCGCGGCGGGGCCGATGGAACGTGTGGATTTGCTTTCCCGGTAAGTGGTGAACAAGCCGATCAGAATTGGCAATGGCAATCGGTCATGCTGGCCGCCCAAGCAAATTTCCCCACTCCCGAGTTGGATGCCTTTTGCCTGATCGAAGAACCGGCGGAACTGATTGAGGCCTTGACTTTTTCCTCTGTTGATGTAGTATCTCAGAATTATGATGCGCGCAATCTGATTCAGAACCTGGCGGCCCTGCTTCCCCATCCCGTGAGGCAAGCCGACAGGCTGCCCTCCAAAATGCCGAGTAACAGAATTAGTCTTGTAATTGATGAAAGACGCTCTGCACAGAGAGAAGAATTCAAGCAACTTGGTCTTGCCGACGAAAACTTCATCTCAAACAAGGGGCTGCTGAGCATGGAGGGTCAAGTTGTTTATATCGCCGGGACAGATGCAGTGGGCATGAGCAATGCTATAGAATTCTTGTTGCGATTTGCCGCCTTGGCACGAGCTGAAGCGGAAAAATAGCAATCTATCGGTTTGTCGCTAAAAAATGCTCTTCCTTTGATAGGTCGGCAAGTGGATATCGGCGTTTTGATAATTGGGGCTGTCAGTTTTGAAAAACCTGTGTCAAAGAGAGTTCGGCTTTGCTACATGCAGACTCATTAGCTCTTCAGTTAAGTGCGCTCGCGTGCGATAGGTGGAGAAGAGTGCGGTGATGAGGTGCTCTTGGTGAAGCTCCACCTTCCCAAGCTGGCCGCAGACGACTAACCACCGCCCTTTTGTCTATCCACTGATTGCTGATCCCTGACCGCTGAATTTTTCCTTGCAATTACTTTCGGTCTTTGCTATAATTGTCCGTCTAAGAGAAGAAGCAAAAATGTGCGAAATCTGGCACCAATACGTAATACATTTTGCTGGTCAAGAAAACTGTTTGGGAGACCTCGAAAAATGGAAGCAGTACAGATAAAACAAGTAATGGCCAAGGACGGTGAAGTTTTGCTCACCGGCTTGCCCTACAAAAAAGGACAATCTGTCGAGATCATTGTCTTCCAGTCGTCCCCGGCCTCTCCGCCGCGCCCGCGTTTGACAGTGGGACGCTTCCGTCGCTCAGGGCTGATCGGCCTTTGGCAAGATCGTGACGATATCAGGGACAGTTCCGCTTATGCACGCCGGTTGCGGGAGCAGGCGCAACAACGCGGAGAATTCCAATTATGATCCTGCTTGATAGCGACGTACTGATTGATTTGCTACGCAGGTACACGCCGGCCGTGGATTGGTTTGATGCCTTGCACGAAGATGAAGAATTGCTGGTGCCAGGGTATGTCGTTATGGAGTTGATTCAAGGGTGTCGGAACAGAATCGAACAGGATCGAGTGCAGCGCGAGTTGGTGCCTTTTGGTGTAATTTGGCCCTCGCCAAAGGACTGCGACCTCGCTTTGGAGGTGTTCGCAGAATATCGCTTGAGTTACAATGCAGGATTGCTGGATGTGTTGATCGGGCAAACGGCTGTAGCTATGGGCCTGCCGCTCTACACTTTTAACCAGAAACACTACAGCTTTATCCCCGGAATGGAAACCGTACAGCCTTACCCCAAGAGTGGCCAATAGAGCCGGACAAAAGAAGGCCGGCAATGAAATAGTTCAAAGGCGTAGTCTGTCAGTGATTTGAATTGGCTGAACAATTGGCAGGATAGGATCCCATTCTACGCACTGACCGCTGACTACCGACCGCTGATCCCTGACCGCTGCTCTTTTCGCTGCCGGCCGGCTGCTGACCCCTGACCGCTGATTTTTTCCTTGCATTTAGTTCCCGCTTTGTATCCTTCCGGTGAACCACACCTTTCTTTTGTGTGGGTGATTTTGTAACTCGTTTGATAAGCCCCTCCTCGGCGGTCAAGGCGATATTCTTCAGCATTGTCTTTCTCCTAATTTGCACTATTATCGTGTGCACCAGTATATTGACTTAGTTTCTACCAGGCAAGTGCATTTCTCGTGAGTTGAAGCGAGGATGATTTTGCATCATTGCTTACTCATCAGTACGTCGAAAAGTATACGACAGATTGGTTTCCCTCTCCCGAAGGATTCTCGTCGCCATCTGTCATTCGATCCAATCTTTGATGGTCAATGTATTGAAATCCAGCAGCCTTCGCAAACTACCGTACCGCATCTCCAACATGCGGCTCTCTGGCTTTGCTTGCAGAAACGGCCCATCAAATAGCGGCCAATTTTGATAATCGACCGGCGCGCCATTCACCTTTGGCGTCTCGTCATAGGTAACTTCCAAAGTTGCACCGCTTAATGTTTTGAAGAGAACGCTCGGCTTGGGTTTCACTTGGGTTCGCAGCGTCAGCGACAAAACTGCTTTCTTAAAGTCCGCAAAAGAAGCGAAGGCGTTGGCAGGACTCACTTGCACAACCGCGCCGTTCTTCAGATGCGTGCTATGCAGGCGCCAATTCTTCTCCTCATCCTTCCATTGATACGGCGCTAACGGATAGTAGGCGATGTATGCTTTCCCTCCTTGGGCAAAGATCCACTTTGAAGGATCGAATTCGCATTTGGTCAGTGTCTTGGGGAAAAAGCCATCCACATGGGGAAAGCGCGTTTTCGGCGGAATGTCATAAAGCACGATCAGCGCATTTTCGTGCTGGAAGATTTGCTCATACGGCGAAGAGCCAGTCCATTTGTCCGCCGAATCATAGGTGCCCTTGGAGCGCACTACGTATTCGGTCAATAGCTTGGTTTCTTCCGGGAAATACATGGTGAGCTCATAAGCGGAAGAATACGGATGCAGGGTGAAAAGGGTGTTGAAGCCATTGCGCGGATCGTCAATTGCCCAAGTGACATCCCAAGAATGCTGTTGAATGGGCTGTAAGATGCCGCCCTGCAAGCTGCCGATGGCATAGTCCTGACACATATAGGTATATTTGTACACCGGGGCGTTGCGCACCTCGGCGTGACGAATACGGTGGCGGGTGCGCTTTAACTCCCTATGCACGTAGGGGACCGACCGATCGGTGGCGATGTGGTAGAGAATCTCCGGCGGCTCGTATCCGCTCAAAGCCAGGATGGTTGATTCTCCTCGCCCTTGGAACGGCGTGTTGCCGAACAGCAGCCAGGAAATACCTGCGGCGGAAGTCAAAAATTGATTTAGAACCTGCACGGGATAAGTGCGACTGTGCCCGCCGACGTAGATCCCGTCCAGATTCTCGGCGGCAAAATCGGCGATGAGATAGTCCAGCATCATGGCCGCTCTCTGCTTCATGGACGGATCGGTTGCATAGCCATAAAGCTGCGCCATGGGCACGATGTAGACGCCGTAATAATCCGGGGAATCGAACTCGCCCTGGCCCTTGCTGGTGGTCAGATCCATCCACGAGATGAGATAGTCGCGCGCCTCGACATGATTTTCCTGCGAGCTACGACCATTGAACCAGCGCTCTCCGGGCTCATCCGGGTACATTTGCGAGATGAGGTACATGGCGGTGTAATACATGCACCAATGGTTTTCCGTATCACCGCGATAAGGAGTGTAGGTTCGCCAGAGCTCGCGCATCCGTTTTTGCACCTCCGCAGGGAGGTTGTCCCTGCCGGCAAAAGTGACGGTGATAAAAGGGTACATCCAAAACATATCGCCGCGGGGATTTTGCATGAGGGTGTCCAGCTTGGCCAATGCCCAAGGAATATCTTTGCCGCGATAGAGCTTGCAGGCGATTTCGATGTAGCCGCCGGTTGGGCGATTGGCGTAAAAGTTGATGAGAGAATCGCGGCGGGATTGAAAGGCCTGGTGCAATTCGGCGCTATTCGAGGGGCGGATTTGTGGAGGAGTTGAGAATAATTGAAAAGGGAAGAGGAGAAAAAGAGCGAGAGCAAGAGCAAGAGTACGAGTACGATTATGATTAAGATTAAGATTTTTGGTCATGGTCATTCCTCGGAAAAGGTCAGGTCCCAGACTTCGGCGCCGGGCAAGCCCAGGCGCTGCCAATTTTTGCCTAAATCATCGGTGCGAAGGACGCCGCTGCCGACCGTGCCGACCCATAATCTGCCGGCCACCTCGGGATCAAAGCTCAGGGCGTGGATGGTCAGGGAGGGCAGTCCCTTTTTGATTTGTCGCCAGGAGCGCCCGCCGTCGGTGCTGAGGAACACCCCGGTGCCATATCCGGCCGCAGCCATCCATTGCGGATTGGCAGGGTTGATGGCCGTGGCGTAAATGTCCTCTTTGCTGGGCGGGCCGGGGGCGCGGCGCCAGCTTCTGCCGCCATCGCCAGACAAGAAAACTCCTTTTCCTTCTGTTCCGGCCAGCCAAAGCTGAGGATTTGATCGGCACTGATGCAGATCCAAAACTGCCGTATCTGCTATGGCGATATGCTTCCAGGTGGCTCCGGTATCGGTGGATTCGTAGATTCCTCCTTCGCCGCCGGTGAGAAAGCGGTTCTTGACGCTATAGTCCGCTTCAATCGTCTGCACAAAAGTCGGCTTGGGCTGAAGATCGGCGGGTAGCCAGGTTTCGCCTTGATCGGTCGTGCGGCAAATTCCGTAAGCTGTTGCGCCGCAAACAAGATTTGGCGACAGGGGGTGAACCGCAACATCCTGTACTTCGGTCACGCGATGGTCGGTGGTGATGCGCCAGTTTTGGCCGCCGTCCATACTGCGAAAAACGCCGTTACCACAGGCGAGGAATATGATTTGAGGGTCTTTCGGATCGGGGCAGACGCCGTTGTTGCGCGGCCCACGCCAGCCGAGGTGGGTCCAGGTCGTGTCTCCTTCCCAACGAAACAGTCCGCTGGGCGGATTGGGTGCGCCGACGGTGTAGCTGCGAGTTTGCAACACCGCCACATAGAGTTTGGGTTTGGCTAGTCCGGTTTGGAAGAATAGCAAAAACGCAAACAGGAGTAGATGGCTTACGTGTTTTGTCATTATGAGCCTCCTGAGAGATTTGCAGGCATTTGAAAGTTGGTGATAAGGATGACAAGTTGGACATTAATGAGCATTATGAATGTCGATAAGGCAGAATATAGAACACGAACGACCCGGATGACTCGGATTTGCACAGACTTGATCCGTGAAAATCCGCGTTATTTGTGTCATCCGTGTTCCATTTGAGTATATCCAATTTCAGCTACTCATTCAAATGGGTAATGGGAATGCAAAGGAGCAATGGAGACGAACAACGGAATTTACAAAACCGAGCAATAGAAGCAAGCTTAAAAATTTCGTGAAAATATTTTTTGGTTATAGAATGGCGTTTTGTTATATTCCTTCCGATTTGATGTTCTCTCTCCTTTAGCTCAGGGAGTTACGCTCCTTATCAGCACGCAGCGCACCGCAAACATGCACGGAAATGCAACGAGTGATCACCATGACCCATCGTGATCTGTGGAAGAACATCCTGCAGTACCGCAGCTTTGATCGCATGCCGGTCTTACACTGGAAAGGCTGGCCGGAAACCAACGAACGCTGGCATCAAGAAGGCTTGCCAAAGGACGCCGACGAGCATCAATTCTTCCAAACTATCCCCATTCATTCCCATCTCAACATCAACCTCGAGCTCTATCCCGAATTCGCCGAAGAAACGATTGAAGCAAGGGCAAGCTATCGAATTTTCCGGCAAAGTGACGGCGTTTTCGCCCAGCACTGGAAGAACCAGAGCTGCATTCCGCACTTTTGGGATTTCACTTTGCGCGGCGCGGATGGCTGGGAGGAATACGAACGGCGATTGCAACCCGATCCGGGTCGCATCTCAGCCGATTTCGATGCGCAAATCGCCAAGGCCAAAAGGACTGACGCGCCCATTTCCACTGCTACGGGTTCTATGATTGGTTGGATTCGCAATTGGATGGGAGTGAAAAATCTCGCCTTCTTGTGCTACGATGACCGCAAGCTATTGGCAACGATGGTCGGCACCATAGCCGATCTGGTTTGCTGGTCATTAGACCTAATCTTGCCAAAGGTCCAAGTGGATTGCGGCTGGGAATGGGAAGATATTTGCTTTCGCTGATGTAATCTACTTCGAGGCCGAGGATTCGAAACTTAGACCGACGCTCTACACTACCGAGTTTTACCTGCATTCCGCAGGATGCCCGGAAAAAAACAAAATAACTGAGAAAAATGCAGTGAATGCAGGAGGACCTATGCGATGCTTTGGCTGTTTAATCGTATTGTGTCTGCTGGTCACCTCCGGGTTCAGCCAGAAAGCCGCGTATCTTGCCCAAATCAAAGCCATGACCGAAAAGGGCTGGCAAGAGTACCCCGGCGTCATTGAAAGATGGAAGCAAAACTACAACCCCAGTAATCTTTGGGGCTATGATTCCCCCGGTCAGCCCATTTATTTAGCCAGCTCGCTGGCCTTTCTGTACGAGCTGACGAAGGATCGCTCCTATGCCGAGCGAGCCATTCAGATATTATCCACCTATGGTGACTTGCGCGACACCTATCCCAAAGATTACTGGAAGACTCGAGCGGAATACGTGAATGGAATTCCTGCCATTTCTAATTTCTTCTTCATTCCGCCGTACATGCGGGCATACCTGCGCATTCGCGATAGCCGATATCTTGATGCGGCAGCTAAGGCAAAAATTGAAAAGGAAGTGGCACATAATGCCAATTTCATTTTTCACTTTCCCGAATGGGGCGCCCACAACCGCGCAATGCTCCGTGCTGAAGCCTTGCAGTACACCATCCTGGCTTTGAAGGATCATCCGGAAGTGGAAAAATGGAAAAAAATGACCGAAGCATTGGCTTATGATAATCTTCATGGCTGGGAAATAGAGGACGCCACCGTCTATCATCCGGTCTGGCTGCTTTCCCTTTTCAGCTACGCCGAGGCTTCCGGGCATAATGAGCTTTGGGACTCTCCGCTGACAAAGTACTATCTGAAGTATTTCGTCAAGCTCATTGGTCCCGACGGAAGAATCCCGGACTTTGGCGACGCCAATTGGGGATCCTGTTGGGAGAGCCTGCGCTTCGTGGCCATTTTTGAAAAAGGCGCCTCGGTCTTCCGCGACCCGGAAATGAAATGGGCGGCCAAAACCATCTTTGAGGGCGCCCTCAAACGTGGACTGGGCAGCAGCGACGCCTATTCGCTGAGCGATGCCTATCGCTGGGCGGATGAGTCCATTCCCGCCAAAGCACCCACCGATTTGAGCCAAGAGGTGCTCGATGACGTCGTGGGTAAAAAAATCGTCTTTCGTAACGGTCGGAAAGATACCGATACGTATATGCTGCTGACTTATCGCGACGAGGGTGACGGCGGCTGGCTGGATCGGGAGTTTTTGCGTCAAAGCCTTTCCGTGGAAGAGGAGAAGATGCATCACGGCCATTCCGACGAAAACAGCATCGCCGTGTTGATGGACAAGGGCGCGGTACTGCTGCACGATGCGGGCTATCGCGACGCCTTGCCCAGCGGCGAATATGGCGCTTTCCGCGCCGACTATTTTCACAACCGCGTAGTGGTGCGGAAGGACAAGCGGGACAGCCACCAAAAGTTAATGGAATACATTCGCAATTCGGGGGCCTACCGTCCGGTGCAAACGAAAAAAATCGATTTCCTGACCCTGAACCACGTAGACATGAGTCGCACCCGTCTCGTAGATGAGAATCTGGGCTACCAATGGGATCGCATCATCGCCTACATGAAAGAGCGCGGCTTTTTCGTCGTCGTGGATGACATCAAAGCTTTAAGGACGGATTATTTTACTTTCACCAATCTCTGGCACACGCAAAAAATACTGGAACAAGGAGAGCGCTATTTCAAGGTCGCCAATGATTCCATCCGGCAATTCAAGTTTTTGCAGAATCAGGGGCTGCTCATTTATTTCCCGGAGAACTATGCCAAAACTATCGGCAGTGAGCCGATCCGCAGGCAGTATCAGGACGAGCTTGCCATTTACCAAACCATTGCCAGTCACTATAAGGCCGGGGATCATGAGGCGTTCATCACTATTTTGGCGCCCATTGAGCGAGCGGCCGATCCAAAGGCATTCATGTCGGAAATCCAAATGCTGAATGTCTCGACCCCCGGCAAGGCCATAGGCATTCGCTTTGGCAACGATCAGGAAAGCGCGGTACTGGGAGTGAAATTGGATATGGAAATGGAAATTGCCAGGGAAAACATCCGGCCGCGCTATTTGTATGATCTAGGCAAAGTTCGGTATGGTGATTTCGAGACCGATGGGCATTTCTTTTTCGCCATGATCAAAGCAGGCAGCATAGACTATTCGGTCTCGAACGTCCTAAAAGTTTTGTACAAAGATAAAGTCCTGATGGCCGCTTTGCCCAATGCGCACGCGCTCCAATTGGATGGCGCGCCGGATCGAACCGGCTTTGTCAAATGGCGATTCTGGCAAGACCTTGTTAGGCTGTAGACTTTTAGACTGTTAGGTGGTTAGACTGTTAGACTGTTAGGCTGTTAGGTGGTAGGATGTTAGGCTGTTAGGCTGTAGGCTGATAGGCTGTAGGCTACAGCCTATCAGCCTAACAGTCTAACAGTCTGCTTCCTAACAGCCTACAGCCTAAACCGCTAAAAGGCTTCGTATGAAAAAAATCGACGTTCACGTGCATTTGGGCAAGCTTTTCTACCGTTTTCCCGGTGCGCGGGTAAAGGATGTGTTGGAGATGATGGATCGTCTGGAGGTGGAAAAAGCGTGCATCATGGCCAATGACAATCCTGAGGAGTTGGATTATTATTTTACTACCGATCAAGTATTGCGCGCTTGCCGGAGGCATAAGGATAGGCTTGTTCCGTTTTGCAACGTGGATCCGCGCCACGGCGATCCGCCGACCTACGATCCGACGCCAATCATGGAAAGATACATTGAGCGCGGCTGCAAAGGCTTTGGCGAGGTGCTGGCCGGACTGCCCATTGACGATCCGAGATTGATGCTGCTCTACGCCGTGTGCGAGAAGCTGGGCCTGCCCATTTTGCTGCACATCGACAAATACCGCAACACTGACGACCTCGGCTTGCCGCGTTTTGAAAGAGTTTTGCAGACTTTTCCCAAGGCCGTCTTTATCGCTCATGCGGTGCATTGGTGGAGCGAGATTTCGGCTGGAGTGAAGGAAGAGGAAAA
>DYKH01000601.1 GCA_020722685.1 Caldithrix sp.
TTCCTGGCGATAAAGGCTATTTCTATGACTGTTTCTTGGTAGGCGGGCCAGCACCCCTGCGGGGCGCTTCTTTCCCGAAAGAAACATCCCGTGTACTCTTCTTCTGCAGTAAGACCAGTGCGCCAGCCGTTTCCTGGCGATAAAGGCTATTTCTATGACTGTTTCTTGGTAGCCCGCCTCTCATCAGCGCCAAGTCCTTACGGACTGCGCTCTATTTGTGCAGTGTAGATATGACCGCGCTCCTCCGCCCCATATGCGTCCTCCGTCAGTACCCATACCACCCAATCCCCGGAGATGTCCCAACCGTCAAACCCAGCGTTTGGAATGTCCGCTCTGTACACGGGTACGGAGAAGAACACATCGCGCTCAATGTCGTAGCCCAACCATTGGTCACAGGTGAAAATGAGCACATTCCCTGAAAGCGCCAGATCCTCCGGCCTGTTCATCGGTGAGGAACAAGCCTCAACAGGCACAGAGTATGTGGTATTAGTCTCTAAGTTGTAGAAATGCAGAGCGGCTTCCGTGCCCCACGCTACCCACGGTGTACTTACAGCATACAGCGATTCAAGATACGCCTCTTCCGAACGTCTTAGAGGAATCTCTCCGATGCGTGTTTCTTGCTGCGTGAGGATGTTCCTCCCCCGTAGCTCCACCCTTTCCGCCCAAGCCAGATAGACTACCCATTGACCAGAAATCGCCGGGGCGTATTCCATCACATCAGGTTGCGCAGCTACTGGGAAATCCTCCCCAGTACGCAAGTTGTACCCCCATATATCAACCGAGTTCCGTGTCCACACCATAATCTCGCCAGAGACGCGAGCTTGTCTTGCTACGCCGAAATCCAGATGCTCTAGCTGGGCACTTTCCAGATCGTAGAAATGCAACTGATGCAAAGTGCTCCACACTACATACCTCTGCGAAATCTCCGGTTCTCGCGGCCATTCCTCTCCCTCCCACAACACTCGCATTTCCCCGGTCCCCAAGTCTATGGCGACTACTACATTGACATCTTCCTTCTCAACAACACCTGTAAGGATTTCTCCATCAGTGTTTGGAAATATCAGACGAGGGAGCATAGTCAACAAGAGCGAGGAGTTCGGTGTTACTTCCACCTCCCTAACCTCTTCTAACCGTACTCCCTGGTTGGGCAGGAAGGTGGGAGTGGGATGGGGTGTCACCGGCCCTGGCGTTGGCCGGGGTAGTGAGGGACGCTCCGTGGGAATGATCGGTGTATGGATCGGAGTAGGGAGCGACCAGATGTCGGTAGCGGCAAGAGTCAAGAACTCACTGTAGCTCAACGTTGCGGCAACGGGTGGTGGTGAACCACCCAGCGAAGAGGTCATAGTTAGAGACACCTGCTCGCTTCCGAAAGACCGGTTTGTCGCGAGCAGTAACAGACCAGCGATCACCAGGGCCAGCAGGCCCAGAACGGCTGTCAATGTGCGTTTCATTCATCACCTCCTATGGGTTCTCACTGTTATACCACCAGTAGGTGAACCAGGGCCGGAAGCCGACGCCGGGAAGATAAGCCTGGTGCCACATATGCTCAACAGTACCGGTATCGTCATTCAACAGCCAGATGGCGATGTCTTCTGCCATATGTGCCTGCTCGTGATACAGGAAGTCACGGATTGAGGCAGCAGCAGCTTGGGGTTGTGTATCCTTGTCCGTCAGCGGATTACCCATATTATGCTGCGGCGAGGCCAGGTCTGCCTCGGTGACGACAGCGGGTCGTACAT
>DYKH01000602.1 GCA_020722685.1 Caldithrix sp.
ATTTGCCAGTATGCCCGCCCTTCACAGACGGCCACCGATCCAGCGCTGGCCAGGCCCAGATGTACGACCTCTCCCTCTGGCGCTTGCCCGTAGATGGGCACCCGCCACGGGCGTGAGGTATCCTCTGGCATCTCTGTCCAGACGATGACGTCCTCATCGGCCGCTCCTCGGAAGCCCTCGCATTCCGTTACGGCATGGAGTTGCGGTTTACCGTCGGGCAAGTTCAAGGTGTAGAGAGTCCGGCACCTGGTATCTGAAACATCCTTTTGGTAAGTAAGGATTGGCCAACGTAGATATGGCCAATCCAGGATTTCGGAATCGTCGTGACTACAGATCGCGTCGAATTGGGCGCCGTTATTTAGGTCGCGAACTCGAAGGCAGGAGCGTCCATCTTTCAGCGTGGTGCTCCAGGCAAGACGATGTCCATCCGGGGCAATCAGCGGCACCTGATGCCGATGCGGCTCTCCAGCCCATGCCTCGAGCAGCGTTCGTTCTCCGCTGGCTACCTCATAAACCCAAAGATTGTAATCGCCATTTTCCTCATTAAACTCCACGAGCACTATCCGTCCATCGGTAATCTAGACATCGTTGATCAACCATCCTGGGGGGGCTTGGTGTAATTCCCAGGTACTCTCACCTACTCGCACCAATTGGACTTCTGGTCGGATCAATGCTTTTCCCCAGGTGAGCACTTCGCCGTCGAAGTCGGAGGAGGGGGCGATATCATCAGATGGGCCAGCAAGGCTGCTCCATTCCCAAAGATCGTCCACGATGTCGGCTTGCGGAAGCGGCATGGGCGTCGGACTGGGAGGCGGAGGCGTAGCGGTTGGGGTGTTCGTTGGTTGCGGGGTAGGGATAAACTGGTGGTTGGGATCCTCAGTAGTTTTGGCCACGCTCCCGGTGGTTGGCGTCAGTTTGGTTGTTGGGTGGGTGGTGGAGGGAGGTGTAGCCCTTAATAAGGAGGGTGTATCCTCAGGAGGGTGTATCCTCAGGAATGTTTGACGCTGGCAACGCCGTACAAGCTCCGAGAACAAGGGAGAAGATGAGGACGGTAAATACTGTCCTCATCTGGAATTGTCGTATCATGATGTTCATCGCCCGAAATTCTGCTAGGGATGGTAGTAGGTCGCATTCCACATCTTCTGGAAAGCGACCTGCTGGTGTTTACCAGTGTGATTGCCATTGGCACACCAGTCCCGCGCGCGCCGGCGCTGCTCTTGGGCGAATAATACCTGCCCGCACGCCGCCCGGCGGATGACATCCGCGGCCCTCAATACCCTGGTAGGCTAAGTCGGCTGACTGTAATAGCTCAGTCAGACTACATCAACAAAATCAGTAAGGCGACCTGCTACCAGCAACAACCATCAAAAGAAGCACGCCGACGACCAGGATAAACAGCAGGGCAGCACTTCCCACCAGCACCCTCACCAGCAAGGCCGACGGGGTAACAGTCACCTGAGGCAAGAAATGTTGACGGAAAGGACGCAACAAGATCAGAATGAAAATTACGCTAAGCGCAAGGAATGGAAGCATAGCAGTAGGGGATCGGCTCAAGAAATAAGCCGCCACTCCAAAACCAATCAAAAGAAGCGCGATCATCAATCCCGTGATAAGTTTCATCTCTCAAGTCCTCTTTTTACACCAAGAATTTTCTTTGCTAGTAAAGCCCCCGAAATTCTAGACATCTTCATAAACTGAATCTTTGACAAACGAGGCAAGGTTTTACCGCCG
>DYKH01000157.1:0-1134 GCA_020722685.1 Caldithrix sp.
TTCTTCCCATTTTTTCATACATGGGATAGATTTTGTGTTTCTGAACCTGCAAGGCAGGGAGAGGATGGGGTTTTTCTTTGATTTGATATAGATGTCGAATTTGAGGTCTGTCCTTCCGTGGTCGCCCTTTGCTGGCATTGGTATTACTTGGTTTTCGAGTGTCTGTATCGAGTATGGTGTATCTGAGTTGTCCTCGAACAGGAACTCGAAGCCCATCTTTCCGAACTCTGTCCACATTCCCCTTGAGACTATGACGCACTCGACGACACCTATTTCTTCGATCAGTGTCTCCAGGCTCGGGGGTACGAGGAGTCTGAACGTCCCGCAGCTTACTGAACAGAAGACTTTTCCATCTGCCGCAAGGGGGCAGTCCCAGTAGTTTGTATCCTCTATGAGGGAGTGGTCTTGGTCTTGGTTTGAAATATAGATTAAATTCATTCTTCAATCTCGTAGAGTAATTTTCGATATTTTCATTTGTCTCACTATATACCCAGTTCTTGCTCTTCGCAGTTCTGATTTTGATTTTTTATGAGAGGGTACTTTTTCCTTGTTGCCTCTGGTATCTCCAGTCCCTTGTCGATGGCCTCTTGGAGGGCGATTTCGTATGCAAGCTGTGTTTCGCTTCGCCGGTCGGCCAAAAATTTGGCCTTGCGCCTGCCGTCCCTCTTGTACATGGTGTGTCTTGCTTTCTCGATGTATCTACCTATTCCCGCATCGAGCATCCCGAAGGCTGGGCATCCGGTTTTGCGTGACTCGAAGAGCCTCCGGGCGCGTTCGTTCGCGGCCTGTTGAAACTCTTTTTCGGTCATTTCGTGGAATGGCTTCATGTTTTTTCTTTTGCTTCTGCTCTTATAGTGTCAGGCCCCGGGCAAAAATGCCTCTGAATTAGAATTTTATATGCAAATCCCTGATTTTCAAAGGGATTATTTTTTATTGTCGTCTGTTTTGGCCTCGCCCCCCTCCTTCTTTGCCGTGTCCTTGGATTTTTTCTCCAGTCAAGCGATTTCGATGTTTCCTCTGTCTTTGGGTTCTTTGAACTTGAGTCCGACGAATTTGACGACTATCGAGATTTTCTCCATGTTGTCCGCCGGTATCCGTGCCAGGTCAAAGGCCCATTCGAGGATTGTCTCAAAT
>DYKH01000157.1:1234-2910 GCA_020722685.1 Caldithrix sp.
TGCCCATGCTAGGGCTCCTCCTTCGGGAGGAGTTTTCTTATGTCATCCATGCCCTCTATCATCTTGAAGAGAATTTCTGCTGCGGTGACGGCGTCGCTCATGGCGCTGTGGTGCCTTTTCATCGTTACGCCGAGCGTTGCGGCCACGCTGGCGAGGGAGAGTCCTCCGAACACGGCACGCCTGCAATGAAGTCCTGCGACGGAGTTGGCGAACAGCGCGAGCGACATGGTGTCGAGGCAGGCGTTTGTGAAGTGCGGGGTTATTTTCTTCGCAAATGGAATATCGAACGGGAGGTTGTGTCCGACCGGGGTTATGATATCTATTCCAGTTCTGGCTCTCCATGAATCGAGAAGGCTGCTGACTTCGTGGACAGTTCTCCCGATAGAAATATCAAGTCCATTTACTGCGATTGCCTGTGGATCGGAGAGGCCGGGGCGGGTTGCGGCTATCCTTGTGTGGAAGGCTTTTTCGGTGAATATCGTCCTTGTCGGAATATCGAGGGGGACTATGGCGAGTTCAACCGGCTCGTGAACATCCGGATCAAGCCCTGTTGTTTCGACATCAATGGCGCAAAAATTAAAGTTCATGGTTCATCTCTCTTTTTCCTTATAGTGTTCCTTCCTGCTCGGATTTCAATTCGGCGTATTCCCTGTTGGCCGGGACCATGGGGATATTGTGCCGTCCATGTCCATCTCCGCTCTTTTCCTTATGGTGTCCGTTCCGGCTTTTTTTGGTGGCAGGGGAGCCTTGCGGGATTTCGGGCGGTTTTTGCCCCCTGCCCAAATCGGTGGTTTTTGGTGGTGTCCGCGTTTTTCTTTCAAAAAGGTCTATTTGGTATTTTGGCACTGTGCCAAAAAAAAAGCACCCTTTTTGGTAGGGGGAAAACGCCTCAAGTGGCCAAACCCCCGCTTTTTTTCGAGGCATCAGTGTCTATGGACGGGCTGGTGGGGGTTTTTGGGTGTTGAGTTCATTTTGCCATCCTTGTCTTCATGGCCGGCAGAGAGCGGATTCTTCTGGCGTTGAGGTTTCTGATTCTGACGTATATCCTGCGGTATGCCTCGACGAGGGAGTGTTTTGCTCTTGCGAAGCGCACCAGAAGCGGACTGGTTTCTATTGTTTCGATGTGCGTCCTTCCGGTGTTGAGGCTAAAAACTCCGATTTCGGCTTTCATGGCGGTCTCCCTTTTTTGTTTTGACTTGCTCTATATGGTGTCAAGTTGAAGGATTTTTTCTGGAGGAAAAACAAGGGCAGGAGAGGGTGGGGAGCTGCGCCGAGTCGGGTGCGGGGTCGGTGTGGTCGGTTCTAGGGGTAGCGGCGGCAGCTTGTGTCAAGCCGTGTCAGGATTTCTTTTTCAGGCAAAAGGCTGTTCTGTTCAGGACGTGTATTTTGCGAGGATGGCCTGCAGAGAGTATACGTCGACGGACCTGTTGAATTTTTTGCTTATCGGGTTGGGGCTGTTACATATCCATATTTTGAGTTCTGCGTCCAGGTCGAAGTGTCCGGCTGTCTCGACGCTGAATCTGGTTATTTTCCCGTATGGTATCGAGAAATATTCGATTTTCTTTCCGGTGAAGCCCTGGACGTTGACGAGGATCAGTCTTCGATCCGTGAAGATGAAGGTGTCCCTGAATATGTTGAATCCTGCCGCGATGGTTTCGTTTTCCGCGAGCAGCCGT
>DYKH01000157.1:3010-7898 GCA_020722685.1 Caldithrix sp.
CTCTCATCTCCCACGCCAACGCGAATTGCAACGGCATTGCTGCAACTTCTTGAAAGACAAGGCGAGCCGGGGTGTTTTCTGCGAACCACCCTTTTTTTGGGAGGCGGCGTATCCATCGGCTGATTTGTCTTTGTCGCAGCGTGTTTGTTATCAAGGAGCTGAGGATATTGCGAACCTTCCCCTGTGGGAGTGTCCACATTCCGTTTGCAACTCGCGTAAGCGAGAGAGTCGGCGCAACGATTCGTATGCCATATCAGATGGCTCCGCTTTTGCGCCCCCGGCGGTGAGACCCGCCGTCAGAACCGCGTTCACCGGCGTCGCACTCTTCATAGCCTCCGGCGGTTCGGCAAAAAACGCTATACTATATCCCCGTTCGGGGTCTGTTCAAGTTCATCGGCGTCATTTTTTTCATTTTTTTCATTTTCCTGCTTGGACTCATAAATTTTTTTGGCAAACACCTCGTCCGAATTGAACCAGTGTCCACATTTGGTGCATTTATAGTTGGAGCGTTTGTGTTTTTCGAGGCCCTCTTCGTTTCCGCAGTTCGGGCAGGTGTTTTTCTTCGGCCATTTTGCGGTGTTTTCTATGACGGTGATTCCGTTTTGTTTTGCCTTGTCCATGATTTTAGGGACTAAGGACGATGCTGGTACGGAGCATTTTCCCTCTTGGTTGAGGACAAGGGTTCCGCATTTTTCACCGAGGCAGAAATTTATGAGCTGTCTTGCGAGCTGGTGGCATATTGCGTCCGTCCATTTTTTTTCCTTGGCTGTCACCACCCAGTTGACCGAGCGTGTTTTTAGCCCCTGCCGTTTCATTTCTCTGAATCGCCGTTGTCTGAAGCCTGCTTTTGCGGCTAAAATGTCGGATGAATTGCCGATGAATTTTCTGGGTTTGTTCTGTCCGGTGGTGCAGGTGATGGGTATTTCTCTTGTCAGGACGGCGACACATTTTTTCTCTTTTTCCGGTGCGGTCACTATTTTTGGCGGCTCGTATGCGAGGAGGAAGAACAGGAGGCGGTCTTTTTCGACGAGGAGGCTGTCTTTGAGTTTATATTTGCTCTCCATGAGGTTTTTAACTATTGAAATCGAGCCTTTGTCCTTGTGGGAGAAGCGCGAGACGAAGCTAATGAAGCCGGCCTCTGTGAGTTTGTTTAATCCGGGGGGGATTATCTCGAACTGGTTTTCTTTCTGGAGTATTTTTGTTCCTCTTGAGATCACGGGCATGACCGGGTTGCGTATTGACGGGATTGAGTTTTTCTTTCGTGCGGCCTTGTGCATAGGTCTCACATAGTTTCGCAGGAGGGAGGCCATGCTTTGGCTTGAGAGGAGTTTTCTTCCCTCCTTGACCTTGCGGTAGACGAAGGTGTCGACCGGGGTTGGTTTTCCGTCCTCGGCCAGGTCGGTCGAGAAGACTCCCGAGTCGAGTCCAGCGAGAATTCTTATGGCCTTGTTGCCGAGCGTCTGCGCCTCTTTCAGCATAGCGCGGACTATCCTGTATTTTTCGTTCCTGTTTTTCTTGTCCTCGTCCTCTATGGCGACCGGGACTTTGACCATTTTAATCATGTATGCGGCTCCTGTTTTATATTCTCAATCCCTCTTTGCCGTCTTCAAGACAAAGAGCAATACTATAGCGGCAGCAATGACGACATACAAAAGGTTCTTGTCGTCGAAGCCGGGCTTGCCGGACAGCCCCCATGCCGCCGGATCGCATCTGGCCTCGATGAGCGATTCTTGTTCGTCCGGGAGGTCTTGGAAGAAATCGATCCCGGTCTGGCTTTCGAGGGAGTCTATGGACATGGCGTATTTCGGGTCCAGTGGGTTCTGGATTGAGTTTTTGTGCGGGAGGAATATTGCGACCGCCTCCCCTGTCCTTTCGTCGAGGATGGCCTTGTAGAAGGCCTTTGGCACCCATACCATGTTGTCTCCTATGGTTCTCTCGTGTCCGAGGGCCAGGACGGGGCCTGTGGCTATCCTGACCGAGCCTCTTTTGACGGCCTGGTCTCTTGCATAGTTTTCGACCTGGAGCCAGATTTCCCTGTTGAAACGGGGTTTCTGGGGGGATATGTTGGACATGAGGAAGGTGGCGGAGACGGATTCTCTGGAGAAATCCATATCCTCCGAGGGGCATAGGTGGCCTCTGTCGTATCCGCTGCCCTTGTAATCCTCAAGTGTGGCCGAGCCTGTGGGTATGGCCGGGTCGGCCCGGAAGTCGTTGGTCCGTCCGTGGTCCGCGTGGACCATTTCCCTCGTCAAGGTGTATTCGACGACATCCGCCTGTTCGGCCTCCTCGTTGTACTGGAGCCTGTAGAAGCGGTGGTCTATGGTTTGTGATCCGAGGAGAAGGGGCGCGAGCGCCAGAATGATTGTCGCGGACTTCTTTTTGAAAGCCTTGTGTAGGACGGATGTGATGAAGGGAGAGCTGTCTTTTTTGGGCTTGGGTGCGCCGCTCTTCCTGCCGGCTATCCTGTCAAGAATTTTTCTGAATGCGCTCTCGGAGATTTTTTTCATGGGTTTGCCTCTTTTCCCCTACAGTGTCCGTTGCGGGTATTTTTTACGCCTCGACGGCGAGCTCCTCGTCTTTTTTGACTATTCTTCCTCCTTGGGTTTTTTCGCCTGCGAGGGTTTTTTCCTTGAGTGCGTTCCGGACATGTGTTTCGATGGTTCCCTTGAGGGGTCTTGCGCCATATCTGACGTGGATTCCCTTTCGGATCATGTGTTCGAGGGTTTCGTCCGAGTATCCTGCCAGTCCCCAGGTTTTCATTTCCTTGTCGAGGTAGAGTTTTGCGATTTCCCTCTGGATTTGGGCGGGGAGCTTGTTGTAGACGATTTTGTGTCTCACCCTGCCGAAGAACTCTGGTCTCAGTTCGTTTTCCGCTCGTCGCAGGACGGCCTTTTCCATGGCGGAGAATGGGAATTTGTCGCTTTTTATGTCTGCGATGAGTTCGCTTCCCAGGTTCGATGTGAAGAATATGTAGAAATTTTCGAGGTTTGCGGTCTTGTGGTTGGCGTATGTAAGCCTTGCTGCGGAGAGTATCTGGAGAAAAAAGTCCAGTATTCTCGGGTGGGCCTTCTCCATTTCGTCGTATAGTATCACGCCTCCCTCGTTTTGGCGGTTTTCGGTGAACGCCTGCATGCGGTCTATGAACGTCGCCGCGCTCTCCTGGTTCATGAACTCGGACATGTCGAATCGGATCATGGCGTTTCTGTCTCCATATAGGAATTCGGTGAGGCACAGGCAGGTTTCGGTTTTACCCACGCCTGTCGGTCCGAACAGTATGACGCTGGCCTTTGGCTCCCCCTTCGAGACGTATCCTAGCTCGGCCCTCTGGACGGCCTCGACGATGGGTGCTATGCCCCTGTCCTGGCCTTTTATCCGCTCCTTGAGGTATGCGGAGAGGGTTTTGAGTTTTTCGGTGTTGTTGTGCATTTTGGCTATATTGCTTGATTGCTGTATTTGCAGGTCGCTTTATTTGAAGAGGCTTTTTGCGTCTGTCCCCTTCTTTTCGTCTTCCTTGGGTTGTCCCTTCTGCTCTTCCTGCTTCTGCTGGAAGACGAGTCTATATTCAAGCTGCGAGAGTTTTGCGTCGAGTTCATCGCATCTTTTGGAAAAATTCAGATTTGACTGTCGTTCTTTTTCGATTTCTCGTTTGATTTCGTCGAGTTTTGCGGCGGCTGCCTTTAGTTCCGCGGTGGCCTTTTGGTTTTCGCGTTTTTGCTCCTCGATTTTTTTGATGGCGAGGGAGAGGACCTGCATATCCTGCTCGAATTCGGCGATGAGAGCCATGGTGCGTCTGTCGGCTCCGACTTTCATGGCGACGCCTTCCGGGACTCCGGCGACGGGTCTCGGGGTTTTGATCCATCCGGAGGGCTGCTCGACGCGGTATATGGTGTTTGCCTCGTACATGACATCGGGGTTGTTGGGGTCTATGTATCGTCCGGTGTAGTATTTTTTCACGTCCTCGTCGTATCTAAGGCGGGACGTGCCTTCTTCTGGGAGCATGGTTCCCGGCACTTCGAGCGGTATGTTGATCACTGTGTCGGGTTTCGGGGGTTCGGGTTTGTCCGAGGAGCATCCGGCCAGCAGGGCCAGTGTTGCGGCGGCCAATGTTGCGGTGTAGGTTCTCATGTTTTTTCCTCCAGTTTAATTATCTTTTTTGTGCCGGCATTTCTGTCCCGGCGATTTGGGCTTCGTTCATATTGACGATGTCGGTGATGTAGAGGTAGAAGTTTGTCCCTCCTGCGCACCGGACGAAATACCCTTCGTTTTGGATCTGCTCCATGAGCCTGTCGGCGTATTTTCTGACTGCCGATGCCACGCCCTCGTTGACTGCGTCTCTGACATTTCCGCTCTTGGTTGTGGTCTGTCCCCAGTCGGTAATGGAGACGGATTCCTGCGTGAGGTTGTCGGTGAATGTTGCGATGAACTCTGCGGCGTAGGCCATAAGCTCCTGCATTTCGCTGGATTTGATTATCTCCCCGCGTATTCCTGCGCTTCCGTCGTGCAGATGCCATGAGTTGCCGGACAGCATTTGTTCTTTGGTGAGCGCGAGACCTTTTATGCGGAGTTCTTTTCCATTGTCGTCGTCGCGGGTCCGCCATACCACGACCCAGTCTGTCTCGGTCATGATGCGGTCGCGGACTGGTTTGGAGATAGCCCTTCCATGTACTTCCGCCCCTGCTGGTATGACCAGCTTTCCTTGGTGCCACAGATTGTCGGTGGTCAGGGCGACAACAGGGGTTTGGGCGAAGGCCGAGTCTATTGTGAGGACGAGCTGGCATGAGACCAGCCTGCCGTACGGGGCGAATCTGTCGGCCAGATCCACGGACTTGGTTCCGGGTTTGGTGAATATGTTGATTATGGGCGGGGGGCGGATGGTTTGTCTGGGGGA
>DYKH01000157.1:7998-11537 GCA_020722685.1 Caldithrix sp.
TTTTGTCGGCTCCCGGGTGGTCGTCGTGGTTTGCTGTGCCTTGGGCTGTGCGGGTTTTTGCTCCTCTCTGGTTTCGTTGACTATATCGTAGTTTACGCCTGTTCCGTGGGTCTCTTCGGAAAACAGGGTTGGAGTTTTTTTATTCTGTGGCTGTTCGGATATGGGTTGTTCCTTGATCCCGAAGTAGTAGGCGAAGACACCCACCCCCAGCAGGGCGACGACTATGGTGATGACCATTTTGCCTCTTGGGCTTGAGGCCCAGTCCATGATGTCTTTTGGTGTAATTTTCATTTTTCGAGTTTTTCCACGTTGGTTTTGATTTGCGCGACGATTTTTGCCAGTTCATACAGTGAAGTTTCCATGGTCATTGTTTTTGCTTTTTCCCGCGCCATGGACTCTTCCTCGTCTTTTATGACCTTTATCATCTCTTTTTTGAGCACTTCCATTTCCTCGGCCATTTCTGTGTTCCTGGCATTGGCCTCGTCGAGGGCCTTTTTTGCCACCGCCAGCTCCTTTTCCTTGGATGCAAGCTCGGCTCTGACTGCGTTCAGCTTCCTGACCGACTCGATTTTGAGTCGGATGAGTTCGATATACATGCTCCTTGATTCCTCTTCTCCGGGTGCGGGGAGGGTGAGCGGGAGTATGGCTGCCAGCAACAGTAATTTAACTATCCCTCGATTTTTCATTTTACCACGTCCTTTTTGCCTCCGTGTGTTTCGTCCGGAGCGTTGATGGCCTTTTCTATCTGGTCGAGCTGTTCGTTGGTCATATTGTCGCCGATGGAGTTGTAGAGGACGCGGAGTTTTTCCGTCTCGATTTTTTCCTGTGTCTTGGTGTTTCTGGAGACGAGCACCTTCCACTGGTTGTCCGGGGCTATATTGTTTCTTCCGCCGTATTCTGTTCCTGTGAAGCCGATGTATGCGGGGATTGTGGCGTGGGGTGGTATGGATGCGGCACAGTCGGCGATGGATGCGTGGAGTAGACTGTCCCCGACTCTTGCGGCGAATGATTCCGTGTCGAGGCTGAGGGGGGTTCCGGCCTTGTTGGTTATGAAGAGCCGGAGTATGACTGTGTCGAATTTGTCGAATCTAAATGCGTCCTGCACCTTGATCTCGAAGTCCTCGAATACGGAGAGCTGCTTGAGCTCCAGTGCCGCGACGACGTCTTCGATTGCCTCCGGATGATGTCTTTTATACAACTCGTATCCCTTTGCCTTGTCCACGAGGGATACGAGAGTTCCGGGGGTGGTCCGGACCGTCCTTCTTCCATATCCGGTCGATCTTTTTTCGACGAACGACACGCTCCTGTCGGCTTCGTCCGGATTGATTGTCATGGCGAGTTTTATCACTATGATTTTCTTTTTGTAGACGACGTTCAGGGAGCCGGCGGGATATTTTTCCGGCGGGGTTTTGGGGTCCAGCTCCTTTTCCGGGGTTGCGCGGAGGGAGATGAAGTTGGTGCCGGCGATGAACTCGACGAAGAAGTCGGCCCTGACCTGCGGGTTTTTGCTCACGTTCACCCCGTGTATGCCTTCTATTCCGTCGGAGACTGGGAAGAGGAGTGTCCCGACCGAGCCAGGGTGCAATTTAATTGTGTATATCCGCGTTTCGTCTATCTCCTCCTGGCGTATGCCATATCCGGCGAGGAGGGATACGGCGGCGGTGGCGAAAATGGCGAACAGGATTTTCCTCATGGTTTTTTCTCCTTGACCTCTATGCCGTTGATAGCGTAGAGGATTCTTCCATTGTTTCCTATGTCAGGGTTTTTCCACATGTCGAAGATGACCTCGACCTCCTTGGTGTGCCTTATCTCCTTGGAGCCGAGGCTACCGATCAAGTGGAGGACTACTTGGATATTTGCCAAGATGCGCTTCTCCCCGTCTGCGTTCATGAATTTGTATGATACGATCTCTGATTTCTGGTGAATTTTTTTGGAAGAAAAAAGTGCCAGCTCTGTTTTGAGGTTCGCCTCGATCTGCTCCTTGGCTTTCGGCAGGAATATCTGGTTCAGCAGGTCCATGTTGTCGAATCCTGCCGGGTTGCGGTCGAAGTAGGCTTTGACGGCGAGGTACGCGCAGAATCGTTTTTCGTCCTCGGCCTGCGCGTAGCTTCTGGCCACGGCGACGTGGTGGGTTTTGTCGTCCGCGATGACGACGATTTTCTCCGGCTCCCTGAGCGCCTTGACTATGAAGATGCTCTGCGCGAATCCGGCGAGGACTGTTATGACGAAAAGCAAAAACCAGAACCATGCGCTGGCGCGGTTGTCGACGAATGTTTTCAGCGGGTGCATCAAGCCTTCTCCTTTATTTTTTTTATGTGTTCGAGTCTTTTTTTTCTTTCAAAAATCTTTTGTGCCATCTTTTTTTTGCTAGTCCTGGAGAAGGTCTAGTTTTGTCATCTGTTTCTGTTATCCAGATTCCTTCTGTTTTTTATGTTGGTTTTTTCATTCCCGCCGGCCCCATGTCCTCCGGGGTTGCCGGTTTGTAGTATCCATTTTTCAGTCCCTTTTCGGCCCACTCGATGGCCGGGAGTGTCTGTCCTCCTGACATTCTTAGCGAGTCCACGGCTCCCGCCCGGTCTACCCCGGCGTGCCGCACAACGTCCCCGACCGCCTGCTCCTGCTTTGCCGCGGCCGCCTTCACGTCGGACGATTTTTTCATTGTGCGTGCTCCGGCCTCGGCACCCTCGATTCCCATTGACGCGGTTCTCTGTGCGTACCCAGTCATAAAGCTGAACGCTCCTGACAGGTTCGACGCGACATCGCCAGAGGAGACAACCTTCACGAAGACGAACGGGACGATGAAATATCCGAATGTCAGGAAAAGCAGAAAGAATAGTATCATGAGGATAAGGACGCATATCAGAAATATCGTGATACCCCAGCCAAAGGGATTGCTTGAGAGAAAGGCCGATACCGCAGTAATAGCTTCGGTGAGGGCAACAGCCCCCGCTATCGACGATGGGAGACATACCGATATACAGAGGCCGGCTATTCGTCCACAGAAATTTACAAATATATAGTCGGCGACCGGAAATATGATAGGAGAAACAGCCAGGGCGAGGGAGGCCATGACGAAGCGCCATCCCGCCCCTTCTGTCTGGCGGACTGTAAGCATTGCTATCATCATTGGAGAGATGATAAAGGACGCAGTCAATACCATCTCTATTATCGAGCAGGAGAAGCTCCTGATAGTGTTTGGTATCATCAGGAGGATTCTGAGAAGCCCCTTTCCGAAATGTTCAAACATTTCGGAAAACCATACCTTCAGCATAATCCAGGGAGTCATAAACCAGGAAGATTTTTGCTTGTCCTTCTCGGTCTTCTTCAATTCGGCCTCTATCAATTTTTTCATGTAGTCTTCCCTGAGCATTTCGTCGCGGGCTATATCCCTTTGTGCAAGGGAGATTTTATGTATAGACAAAACGGCGGGCCGAAAAGTGGCGATTGCCAGCATCGTCATTATGAGGAAGGCCAGTTTCCGCGCCATGAGAGGGTAGTCGTCCTTGGCCTCAAGAGGGATCTGTATCCCGCCTATGACG
>DYKH01000023.1 GCA_020722685.1 Caldithrix sp.
CAGGAATGCTTTTGGCCTTTCTTCGCCAATAGGTACGCATTTGCCGGATGAACCTAAAAAGAACAAGCCGTTCTTTCGTATTCAAAATGGAAAAATTGCGAACATGCCAGCTTACCCACACCTTAAGACGAAATGGCAATCTTGGAATCTTTTGAGGTAAGAGTGCTTCTTGTCGAACTGCCCATGTCGTTTTTCCCTCGCCGACAATCTATAAAGTTCTAAAACAAGGCCAAGTGATTTTCTTGTTTTTTTATTTTTTTGGAAAACGCTCCCCAATTCAGGGAACTCTGCTTCGAGAGATTTCTCCCAGTGATCATATTGGCGGCTTCTTTGATGATTAAGCTTTTGCGGAAAAATTACGTTTTCCGAATCCGCGCAAGTAGAAACGTTCCACAGCCAAAGTGGGTTTGCCGGCCGATGTGCAGCATACTTGCCAAATCGAGATAGGGGATGACCGGCGGCGGAATCGTCGGAAAGCCCTGCTTGCCTACCCAGCGCCCCGGCCAACTTGCCGGAACAGGCTTGAGAGTGTGCCATAGCACCGGCACGCCGGATGTCTTTTGCATTGCGGATTCGAGCAACAGTCGATCTTCATCATTGATAAAATCCCAAACATCCTGCATTGCCTTGCCTTTGGGAGAAAGGAGTTGTCCCACCCGCTGCAATAATCCCTGCAGAATATCATAAAGAGTCGGAGCTATCTGGGATTCCGGTTCCTTGGCGTCTTCATTCGTGGCCGCGTCCCGACTGCGGGAAGGCTCACTTTGCAGATCGAAAGGAGTCAGCCAGACGATTCCGTTGGGCTTGCGGTTCCTCGGCGGAGCAAAGTCCCAGCCGTCGCACCATTGAACAGCGCTGGGCTGATAGCGCAAATCAATACGGCCTTCGGTCACCAGCGGCACCCATCGAGGGCCGTGAGCCACGTAAGCCGCATGGATATCGAATCGCCCCCAAATGCGATTGTGAGAGTGCCATGCACTATCGGAAGTAAAGCCGGCCTCCTCCATCGCCGGCACGATGAGCTCAAGAAACAAACCGTGTTCTGCACTATTGCCCAATAGCTTCAGTTCCATCAATATCAATTCTCCCTTGCCATAATTGTGCTTGCTGGGATAGACGAACAAGCTCATTTCGATGGGCCAAGAGACTTGCTCAATGGGATGGATGTAGACATTGCGTTTGGTAGGTATCTTATCACTTGCTTCCTTCCATGCCTTGAGCATTTTTTGCCAGGAGGCGGCTTCCATGGTGGATAGTCGCTTGGCAATGAACGAAGCAAGGACATAAGAAAGCTCGACCGGGAAGTTGTTTGGGAGTATACAAAAAGGGCTGTTGATTTTCCAAACAATCAAGTATCGAATCATTCTAAGTGATTTGACGAACGTCAGCATAATCAACCAGCTCATAGAGTAGTCGGATGCGATTTGTCGGCCACTGCCTGATTCTCCATGAGGCCAGCATGTCCTTCGCTTGTTGATTCAGGTTACCCAAGAACCGTCCCCAATAGAACGGCTCCTGAAGCGGATCGCCGATGCGGAGCAAGTCTAAAAGCTCTTTTCGCTCCCATGGCTTCAGTATGGTGCGGAACACTTCCGCCATTTCGAGCAAGCTGAGGAATTCGGATATTTCAAAGGTGAGCAGACCTTCGCGGTCGCGGATGCGTGGCCGTATCATGTGAAAAGGTGAGGAGTAGAAACGCACACGCAACCGGTTCATGGCCAAGTCGGCCTCGTGGTGAACAGCGAGACAGAGCAAGTCACCCATGGTCAGATTGGGCAGCGTCGCCTTGCTGGGGAATATCTGCAAAAGACCATAGAGATCTAAGCCATGATAGAGAGTGAGCTCCTGTAACCATAACTTTAGCTCTCCTCGCGGCATCATTAGTAAGAAGCGATTCTCGTCATGGACATAGTAGTCCCCCCTGCCGTTACGCTGCCTCGCCCCGGTGTCGAGAAGCTGAAGCGGTATCCGGTTGAGGTTTCCCCAAATTACCACTGAACCGCTGGCGAGGTTCGCCACTCCCCAGAGCTTGGCATTGACCGCATGACAGAATGCACAGTAACGGCTTTCACCTTTAGGAGAAACGGTGCGCTGATACAGCCAACAGCGCCAGCAGGGTCCGCTCAAACCGGAATGCGGTGAGCCGATTTCTTGCTGAGTGGCCACAGCGGGCATCTCCCTGAGACAGCGCAAAGTGGCCATCAGCTCGGCGCCGGAGCGGCAAAGACGCAGCCACTCAAAGCTGCTTAGCATCCAAAGCCTTTCGTAACTCCGAGTAGTGTTTGACGGCCTTGGGCTCTATCCATTCCTCCGGCCTCACCGGCAGCTTCCACTCCTGATGGCGAGTGCGCGCGTACCGCTTCGTCCAGTCGATGAGGTAACTCTCGGGCAAAATGCGAAAACGAATGCTGCCAAAACCCAGATACCGTCCTCTGCCCATTTTGTGCGCCAAGTCTTCTTCCAACATCAGACACCATATCAATCTTTGAAATTCCTCTTTATCGAGATTCCAAAAGCGAACCGTAAAGCGGCAGCGGGCCTCCGGTAAGATGGCGCGAAAGTAGCTTGCTTGAACCGTGTCCGGAGCAAAGTCGGCCATTCGGCTTACGATGGGCGCAAGTGGAGTATGCGGAAAAAGTCGCCAGGCATCGTCAATGATCTCCCGATGAACCGAGCTGCCGGGCATTTGCTTCCAGACGCCGTTTTCGAATTGCCACTCGCCATAGGGGTAAGGCACTTTGAACCAAGCCAGCTCCGGAGCCGTGAAAGGAGCAAAGCTGATGGATAATCGCCCGGCCAGCGCCTGGTTGGGACCGCGACCGACCCAGCCAAACAAGCTGTCCGTCGGGGAAAGCCGGTGAATGTCTTCGCTCATTTCCGCAGAGCCGCTGGCAATGGAATAAATGTGACGGATTGTTCCTTTGATGCTTTTGCTTGGCAAGGCATAAGCTCTCGCGGCATCCCGTTGCGCGGCCTCGGGTGACGACATGGAGAAAAAGTCCCAGCCGTTTACCACTCCAGCCGACAGATTCGCGCGAAAAGAAGGCTCGCCGCTTTCAGCCACACTAAGGGGTGAAAGAACCTGCCCCTCAAGCACCAGGGTTCCGCAATGGCCGCCGAAGGCTCGATGGGACACAAAACCAAGCTCTGCCTTTGGCAGGGCTTGACCCGCCTTGGTGGCCGTCACCGGAAGGGGCTCTAAATCCTGCAAAACGGCCACGGCAGCTTTGCCGGACAATGTCGTTTTCTGCCAAATGCCATCGGCGGCCTTTTCCTGTTTGCCGAGCAATTTGGCACCGATGACATCCTTGCTGTCGGCCAGCCAAACCAGCTCGTTGATCCTGGCTTCTACCCAGCCAAATCCGTTGGTCTTGTCGCCGCCTAACGGAATATCGCCCTTTTGAAAATCCAGCAGCAGATGCGCCAAGAGGGAAACGGCTTGCAGGTCCTTTTGCTCCAGGTCTTGCAATTCGATGCGCATTTGAAAAGAAAGCTTGTCACCGTAAGCGTACAAGTAGTCTGCCTTAGCCTCTTCGATCGGTTGACCGGTTTTTGGATTCATCCTGACGCCATCCATCGCACACCAAGAGCGGTGTGGATCGGGCGCCGTGGCAAGGTATGCGTCAGAAAAAAAGACCAGCCCGCGTTGCCCTTGCGTACCGAACAGCCGGTCCAATAGCGCCGCTATCTTGGCCGAATCGCTCCACAAGGTTTTGAGAACCTGTGAAGCCCGTTTGCGAAAAGCGCCCTTGATGGTGCTGCCGGGAATGTAAATCTCCCAGCGGGTATCGCCTTTCGAAGAAGGCACCCAGGAAAGCATGCGCATGAACAGCGTGTCGAAGGGTTTGCCGTATTTGCGGGAGACTTCTCGATTGGCTACGCCGCCAGCGCGAAAATCGGTATTGTACGGTTGCGCTAGCTCTTGCCGGGCCCGATCCCGATAGGTTTTGAGATAGCCGATAAAGTTCTGATCGTTGGCCATACTTTTTTGCAGATTTTTCGCATGGAGCATGTGGTGAAACTGCACACGACTATGAGCATCGACAAATTCTTGCCAGGCAGCCGCCCTGATGCCGGCGGGAACGTTTTCCGGATTGCGCCACTGCCGTTCTTCGATTTTGCCCTGCGAAAGCATGGTTTTGATGAGCAAGTGTTCCTCGCGGTTGGCGATCTCCGCGTCAACCCAAGCGTCGCTTTGAATCAATCTGACTTGTCGATCCACTTGCTGGTAAAGCTGAGGCAGGATTTTGGCGCACTCCGGCTTCAATAGGGTCACCAAATCGGCCTCGTTTTCAATCCGGGCAGCTAAGGAATCGGCAATACCCACGTCCATTCCCAGCTTGTTCGCCGTCTCTACCCAGGCTTCGCGGTCGAATTGCTGACGGGTCTGGGTTCTTTTTTCCAGAACGGCTAAAACACGTTTGGCCATGTTGGCTTTCGCTCCCAAGGCAGCATTGACTGCGTCTTCGGCAGCTTTTTCGCTTGCAAATGGCTTGCCGGTCAAAGGTCGCAAAGTTTCCATGACTTTGCCTGAGAGGGCAAACTTGCCCTTGCCCAACTTTTCCACCGCGGCGGCAGGAAGCACCCAGCCCACCACTTCCGAGAATGCGAGCTCTTTCAGCCAAATCGCCATGGTGCGCGGAAGATATTCGGCCATTCTCCTTTTCCAGTCCTCCGGGCTAAGGATAGGCCCGCCGATGGCGATAGCCAGACGCTTGCGAACCCCGTCCGGAAGGTCACGCATGGCCTCTACCAGAAGCCTGCCTTCGATGGCGGCGAAGGTCGGCACCTCCGGCTCGACGCGACCCCAATTCCAACCGACCAGCACCGGATTTTGAGCATCAAAAGTCAAAACAAGAGACAGGTGATTGGCCTTGGAGCTTATGCGGGGAGGGGTCTGCGGCGCGGCAAATGGCAGGTTCATCTTGAGGCGCAGCCTTCCCAAGCCCTTGCTCTTCCCCGCCCCGAACCAGAATCGCCCTTCTTTTAGCTCTTGCATTAGGTAGTAAAACAATGCGGTGTTGTTACCCTGCTGCAAAATGGAGTCGTTGACTTGCATACTCAAGTCAAAGACGGAATTACGGAATAACGTTTCCACTTTGTAGTTGGCGTTCGCTTCCGCAGCCCAACGGTCCTCGTCCAGCTTGATGCCCATGCGTATGTCAAAGAAGCGGTCGCGCGGATAGCAGCTTTCTTGCAGGCGGCAATCGACCTTCGTAACCAGCCCATTCGGCATGGGAGTATCGTACAATCGCTGCCACAATTGGTTAAGCAAACCGACATTCTTGCCGCTGCTCGATACGCCGACGAATGCGTCCATCAGCGACTGGGCAGTGCCGGCAATCTCACCCGCCAAGGAGACCAAGCGTTGCGTGCCATCCCCATCGCGGGTAAAGAGAGTCTTGCGAGCGTTGCCCCGATAGATGGGTGATTCAGCGTAAAGTTGACCTTGGAGAAGCATATTCAATTTCCTCCTGTTAGCTTGATTATTCGTTTCTTCGAGTGATTTTTCAAGGAAATCTGCACTGAATTACGATGCTTACCCCATCTTCGCTCGCATTCTTGTCTCCATCTTGTCTGGATCAAAACAAAGTCCAGCCCAATCAATCTCACACATTCCTGCCGCAGCAATGTTTGTACTTTTTCCCGCTGCCACACGGACAGGGATCGTTGCGGCCGACGTGCGCAGTCTTGACCACCGGCACCCGCCTGGGACCGGACGCTTGCTGTTGACTTTTAGCTTCCGGCTGCTTTTTGGGCGCCATGACCTGCTTAAAAACCTCCACCTGTGAATGCGTAGTCATGTAGCTCTTGGGCTCGACGCGGCGAATTTGCTGCTCTTCCATCTCTCCGCCTACGTCGAACACTCGATACAGCGTGCTCACGATGTCGCGGTTGGTCTTGTCAATCATCTTGACGAACATGTTATAGGCTTCGCCCTTGTATTCCAGCAGCGGATCCTTTTGTCCGTAGCCGCGCAGACCAATGCCTTCGCGCAGCTCGTCGATACCGCTGAGGTGCTGGCGCCAATTCTCATCGATTTTTTCCAGAATGTAATAACGCTCGTAGCGAGTGACGACGGCGCCGCCGATTTCCTCTACGCGTCGGCGATACAGGTGTTGCGCCCAGTCGCTAAGCTGATCCATAATTGCATTGGGATCCATGGGGGCATCGCTTTCGTCGCTCAAGCGTGGCGACTGGCGGAAGACCAAACGGCAGTCGGTTTCTATCCTTTTCGTTTTGCTGGGGTCGAGCTCGGAGCCACCTTCCAGCGCATTACTGATCATCGCGTAGATGGTATCATCGATCATCATCAGCACTGAGTCGCGCACGATCTCGCTGCTCAAGCTCTCCTGTCGCAGCCGATCCTCCCGGTCGGCGTAAAGTTGATACAGATTCAATCCCCAAGCGATCAAATCTTCCTTGTAGGAAGCCAAAATCTGCGGGTCTCTATCCACCGGCAAGGGCTTGTCTGGCTTTTGCAGAAACATGTTCTCGAGATATTGGGACAGCAGTCGCTGAGCGGCGCCGGCATCTTTCTGTTGGGCGACGACCTGCTGAGTGATGACGTTCATCGACGCTTCGATGAGCTCCTCGATGTCGGCGTTCGCCAGCATCATCGCATCATAGGCGGGCATGGCTTCCTGCAGGCGGTCGAGGAACAGCAACCTCGCTTGTTGCATCACTTTGGCGAAAAAGCTCTGTCCGCCTTCCTCAGTGCCGTCGACCGGCAATTCCTGGCCAAAGATTCGGGCAAAGAAATTCTGTTGTTCATCGGTCAAAGCCGTGACGTTGCGCCCATCTTCTTCAACAAAGAGACCGAGACCGTAGGCGACGGCCACTTCGGCAAAAGTCAACGTGGAGGTAAAGCCCAGGATGCGATGGCGGATCTTCAGATCATCTTGCTGCTGCAAGGATAACGAAGCGAGCCATTGGCGCAGAATGTCAACCAATTTTTCCCGGCGGATACTCCGCATCTCATTGCTGCCCAAATTGGGACGCGTCAGAAAAACGCGCTGCAAATCGTCCAGAAATTCATCCGTAGTCCAGGAGATAGGCGGAAGCGCGGCACCGAGATGGGTATTCATCAGGCCGAAAAGAAATATCTCCGCCATGACCGTAAGGTCGAGTCCGGAGAAAGTCACGAACGCAAAATCCTCTGTATGCTCATAGGCCTTTTCCTGATAAAGTTTTCTTGCCCATTCGATCGCACGGGATTCGATTTGCTCTGCATCCCCAAGGCCCTTGTCCGGCTGCAGCCATTCCGGCGCGGCGCTGAATATCCTTTGCAGCTCGTGGCGGATGCCTTCGAAATTCCAGCGAGAGACATCGCGCGTGCCGGCGCTGTGTAGACGGATTTTGATGCGCACCAGCTCAGCGAGCAAGTCATCGACTGAACAATAGCCCATGATGCGATGCCGTTGCTGCATTTGTTTGAGATGCCGGTCTTGACTCAGGTAGTCATCGACCCATTCCTCCAGCCTTTCCTTGATCTCGGAATGCTTGAGCGGTTCCAAATCTTCGATGGCAAAATCCGGCTTACGACCAAAGAAACGCTGCAAATCGGCCAGCAGCTCATCCAGCTTCCAGTCTGCGCGTTCTTCCTCCTCGCTGAAATAGCGTTTGCTTTTGGATTCGACATAGTCCGCCGCCTGCGCAAAACCCAACAGATTTTGCCGACGCTTGTAAATGATCTTCCTTTGCTCGTTGAGCACATCGTCGTATTCGAGCAGGTTCTTACGGATATCAAAATTGCGCTCTTCGACCTTTTTCTGCGCTCTCTCGATGGACTTGGTAATCAGGGGGTGCTCGATGCGTTCGCCTTCTTCGGCAGCGCCTAAACGGCTCATGATATTGGTAATCCGATCCGAGCCGAATAGCCGCATCAAATCATCTTCCAGGGAAAGGTAGAAGCGCGAGGAACCCGGATCGCCTTGACGACCCGCGCGACCACGAAGCTGGCGATCGATGCGGCGCGCCTCATGTTTCTCGGAACCGATAATATGCAAACCGCCCTTCTTCACCACCTCCGGATGCAGCTTGATGTCGGTGCCGCGCCCGGCCATGTTGGTGGCGATGGTAATGCTTCCCGGCAATCCCGCCTTGGCAATGATTTCCGCCTCTTGTTTGTGGAACTTGGCATTCAATACGGTGTGAAATCGCCCGGACTCCAATTCGCGGCTCACGTCGCCCTTTTTCAGCCAGTTGGCAATGGGAACACCGCGCGCCGTTAACATATCGCTGATGTGCTGTGACACGTCCACCGAAATGGTGCCAACCAGCACGGGACGACCCTGTTCGTGCAAGCTAATGGCTTCATCGATAAGGGCCTGATACTTCTCCCGTTTTGTGCGGAAAATGACATCATCGAAATCTTCACGGATGACCGGGCGGTTGGTGGGAATGACCACCACTTCCAGTTTGTAGGTGCTGAAAAACTCCTGTGCTTCGGTTTCGGCGGTGCCGGTCATGCCGGCCAGCTTTTTGTACAGGCGGAAAAAGTTTTGGATGGTGATGGTGGCCAGCGTCTGGCTTTCGGCCTGCACTTCGACACCCTCCTTAGCCTCCAGAGCTTCATGTAGCCCATCGCTGAATCGTCTGCCCGGCATCAGACGACCGGTAAACTGGTCGACGATGATGACCGCTTTACCGCTTTTAGACGCCACGCGTCCACGCATGTCCCCTTCTTCAAGGGACTTGACTACGTACTCCACGTCTTTGTGATAAAGCGTGTAAGCCCGCAGCAATTGGGAGATGTTTTGCACCCGCTCTTCTACTTGGTTAAACTCTTGCCACAAGCGATCTCGCCGGCTTTCGAGAATCCGGCGCGGCTTACGCTCGAAATGCAAACGAAACCAATGCTCGATTTCCTCCGACGTCATAACCACGTTGGGAGCGTGTGCCTTGGAAATCAGCTCGTTCATCTCGCGCTCATCAAGCAGGATATGCCTGGCTCGCAATTGCGCCTTGTCTTTAGGAAGCAGGCCATCCAATTCGGCGCGGCTGTTTGCCTTTTTGCTGCTCAAACGCAAGATCTCATCGCGAAACTTGTGCAACTCCTCGCCAAAGCTGAAATAGGGCAGACCATCGATGAGTTGGGACCGCGCGGATTTCTTCAGGCGCAAAGGGAATCCTTCTGCGCTCAAATCAAAAACCGAATGGAGGTCAACGCCGGCATCCTCGACCAAAGCAAACAGCCTCTCCGCCACGTAGCCGCGATCCTCCGCTTCGTCGATGAGAATCCGACTTCCCGATTCGGAAAGCCCATTCAGGACGAGCCGAGCTCCTTGGTCGCTCTCTTTCGTATCCCGGCTATCCAGGGAAAAATAGCGTCGAAGCATTCGCTGCTTTTCCGCCGGAGTCCATTCGCTTTGCGAATAATTGGAGAAAAGCATCCGGATAATTCTGGCAATCCGCTCGATCTCCTCAAAGCGCCGAGACAGACTTTGACCGGGAGAAGGCGACCGATCGGGAAAAGAGGAGTTGAGGTAGCTGTCCAGGTTCATTCTCAACTCCACTGCATTCTCCACTGAGTGCCCAGCTTGGGAATGCTGCCATTCCGCAATCTTGCGCTTGACCTGCTCGAAGGACTGGCCTAGGAGACGATCCAATTCCGTGTCAGAGAGACCAAGAATGCGGCCTTCATCATTATAAGCGAAAACTTTTGTCTGGTCACTCTTGAATGCACGCAGATCTTCATCGAGCTTGTAGACGATGTCGCGAGTTTGCTCTGCGAAATCGGCCAAGAAGGCTTTGCCGTGCTCGGTTATTTTCAGCAAAGGTCCCGCCGGGCGACTTTCGAAGCTGAAAAAGACCGCCTGTAGATCGCTTCGCCTTTCTGCTGGAGCGTCCGTGATTACTTGACCGATGAGGGCGACGTCCTTTTCCAGCTTTTCGACCGCCCTCACTTTCGCGGAATAATCATAACGGGTTTGATTGAGGGTGCGGTCCAGTAGGTCTTGCACCTGCCGATCCCGTTCTTCCACAATGCTGCGGTCGGGAAGCACATATAAATCGGGATTACCGCCTAGTAAGGCAATGCGACCCTTCTCGGCGATGTGGCGCAGAATGGCCCCGTTGTCAGAAAACTCAAAGTATTCGTGCTTGCGATCTTCGCTGCTCACCGTCAGCAGTCCTTCTTCGCCGGCGGAATCAGGCTTTGCAGAGGCCGATTCTTCATCGCGCAGCATCTTTTCCATTTTGGTGATGAACGGCAAGAGCAGCGGATTGCCACTTTGCATGAGCACCAGCAAAGCGACTTTCCCTTCTTCCCTCAATCCAATGGGACAGCCGAATTGCTTATCCAATTCGAAAAAAGTTTCCTGTAAATTTCGCCGTCGCTCGTTCACGGTGCGAAACGTCTCCGGACTTTCGTCCACGTCGGCGTCGGCGCAGATCATGTCCAGCAGTTTTGCATAGGAGAAAACGGCCTCTCGATCGGCATCACTGTTTGCCCCCTGTAAAAGATAATCGCGCCCGGCGTCGGTGATGCCGTTCACGGTGCGTTCCATCTTTTTGGCCAAAGCGTACAGCCGTCGCCATTCCGAGGCCTTGTCGGACCGCTTGTTTTGCACCGCCAAATTCACATAGTCTGCTGTTTGCTGCAGCCGCTGGGCCAGCCTTTCCACAGCTTGTTGCTTTTCTTCGTCCGCTTCGCCGGCAGCGTTGCATAGAGCAAGCTTGCCCTCAATTGTCAATCCATTGCATAAACCGGTGAAGGAGTTTTGCTGAAAAAATTTGGCGGCATGCTTTTGCTCGCTCAACTCTCCCAGACGCTTATCCAGCTCGTCCAGCTTTTGGGTTTTATAGACGATATCCTGATCCCGCCCGCCGGAAAGAAAAATGCGACCTTTTTCCGTAATATCGACGACGTGGCTTTTCTCGTCGATGGTGTAATACAACTCGGCATCCACCTCGCCCATGGCTTTGTTGATCTCGTATTGGCCCTGCAAGCGCTCGATCAGCTTCTTCACCCAAAACTCCGAAGTGAGAATCTCCAACAAAGCCGCGTTCTTGGGGTCTCCCCGCAGAGCGCGCAAAAGCGCTAACCCGGCTTGATTCTCGTCCTTTTCCAGGAGATCTTTGCCTTGGGCAATCAATTCACGCACCAGTTCCTGCTGCCGCCGGTACAGATTGGCAACGATGGGCTTCAATTCATAGTAAACGTTGGTCGGTGCGCCCACGGCGCCGGAAATAATGAGCGGCGTTCTCGCCTCGTCTATCAGCACGCTGTCCACTTCATCGACAATGGCGTAGGAGAGGTTGCGCTGCACCACCGACCAGACGTCGGTTGCCATATTGTCACGCAGATAGTCGAAGCCGAATTCGTTATTGGTGCCGTAGGTTATATCTGCGTTATACGCCTGGCGTCGCTGTTCGGGCGACATGTCATTGTGCAGGGCAGCGGCACGCAGGCCAAGGAACTGGTAGATTTTTCCCATCCATTCACAGTCACGCTGCGCCAGATAGTCATTCACGGTAACCAAATGCGCCCCTTGACCGGTCAGCGCATTCAGGTACAACGGCATGGTTGCTACCAGCGTCTTGCCTTCACCGGTAGCCATCTCGGCAATTTTGCCTTCATGGAGGACGATGGCGCCCATGAGCTGGACGTTATAGGGCACCATATTCCATTCGATTTCCTGGCCGCGCACCAGCCATTTCTGTCCCAACAAGCGGCGGCAGGTGTCTTTGACCGCGGCGAACGCCTCCGGCAAAATATCATCTAAAGTTTCGCCCATGCGCAAGCGGAATCTGAACTCGTGCGTTTTCGCCTTCAATTCATCGTCCGTGAGATGTTTGTAGCTTTCGGCGATCTCATTGATCTTGTCCACGATAGGGCCAAGGCGCTTGATTTCGCGCTCGGTGCTGGTTCCGCCCATAATCTTGGCGAAAAATTTTTCTACTTTATTGATCATCTAAAGCATTCCCAAAAAATCCTCGCCGTTCAAGGGAACGGCGTCATCTAAACAGCGCTACCACGCTGGATTATCGGTATTCGCCCTCGAAAGGATCACATTCATCCTTTCGTTTATTGGATCGATTGCTGGCCAGCTAAACCATCATCCTTCTTTTGAGTGCCAGCCGGAGTCCGAATGAATAGGTTGTTTCAAAACCATCGCACTATATGGCTTTGCTTGCCTTCTCACCCTTCCCATCTTGCAAACCCCGGCCGACCTTGACAAGCTGGCCCCCTGCTTTCAAGTCGGAAAGCACTGCATCCAGAATGCCGTTGATAAAGCTGCCGCTTTGCTCGGTACTGTATTCTTTCGACAGCTCGATGGCTTCATCGATGGTGACTTTGGGCGGAATATCCCAAAAGTACAAGAATTCACAGATGGCCATGCGGAGCAGAAGCTTGTCGATGATGGCGATGCGCTCGAATTCCCAATTGATCGCGCGGCGGCGAATGTACACGTCTAATTCCTCTCGCGCTTCATAGGTCTTTTCTACGATTTCGCTGACAAACTTTTGCAGCGACAAGTCCACCTGATGCAGCTCAAAAGTATCCTGCAAGGTGGTTTGGATCGAATTGCCGGACAGCTCGATAGCATACAACGCCTGCAAAGCGATCTCTCTGGCCTCCCGCCTGGTGATGAGCGGACTTCTGTGCGGCAGGTCTCCCTCAAGAGGGCTTTTCTGTTCTACTTCACGTAATCGTGCCAACCGTAAATGTCCTCGCGCTCGTCATTCACGTACTCAAAATAGCGCTGCTGGAATTTTTGTGTGATGGGGCCGCGAGTGCCATCACCAATGGGGATGTGGTCGATGGAGCGAATGGGTGAGATTTCCGCAGCCGTGCCGGTGAAAAACACCTCATCAGCGATATATAACATTTCGCGCGGTATGTTTTGTTCGATGATCGGCACGCCCAATTCTTTAGCGATCTTTAGCACGCAATCACGGGTGATGCCCGGTAGAATGCTCGCGGAATAAGGCGGGGTGCTGACGACACCATTGCGCACCACAAAAATGTTTTCGCCGCTGCCTTCACTCACGAGTCCAAAGGTATCCAGACCGATGCCTTCGGTGTAACCGTTCGCAATGGCTTCCTGTTTGATCAACTGCGAACCCATATAATTGGCAGAAGCCTTGGCAAAAGCCGGCATGGTGTTCGGCGCCAACCGGTTCCAAGAGGAAACGCAGACGTCCACACCTTTGGCAATGGCGTCATCGCCCAAATACCTACCCCAATTGAGGACGCCGATGGCAAGATCCACTGGGCAGCGAGAAGGATCCACTCCCAGGCTGTGATAGCCACGATAGGCAATGGGCCGAATATAGCCGGACTCAAAGCCGTTCACCTTGATGGCTTCCTTGCAGGCATCGACGATCTCTTGCTTGGAGTAAGGAATGGGCATCCGATAGATTTTAGCCGAATCGAGCAGCCGCTGAATGTGGTCTCCCAAGCGGAAAACGGACGAGCCTTTCTTGGTCTTGTAACAGCGAATTCCTTCAAAAACGCTGGAGCCATAGTGCAGCACATGCGACATAACGTGCACGGTGGCGTCCTGCCAATCGACAAATTTACCATTCATCCATATTTTGCTTTTTTCATCGCGGGGATCCATCGGGCTCATCTCCATTGAGTTTTCATTACCTAAGGGGAATTACATTGAAAATTTGTCAAATGTCCATACGATCTAGATCTTAAAGTCTTGGGATTTGCTTCATTACTTGCCTCGCAATGGTGCTTCGCATTGCTAAGCGGGTAGAATGAAATCACCCTTTCGCAGGAATCATCTTAGGTCTTTGACGCGCAATTGAATGCTTTTGCGCCCCATATATTCGTTTTCTTCGATCACGTAGGCAATGTCCAAATTCGTATCTCCCGGCGTCAGGCGATAGAGCAAATCGCCCATGCCAAAACCGATTACGTCCAACACGCAACGGTCCTGACGGATTTTGAAGCGCAGATGATTACCGCCGACGATGGACGGAGTTCCCACCACTTGCACATTATTGGAGACAAAAACCGGGCGCATGTTTTGTGGCCCAAAGGGCGCGAACATTTTTAGCAGCTTTAAGAACTTGCTGTCGATCTCGCTCAGACGCAATTCTGCCTCGATCGACAACTTGGGCAGCAACAGATCGTCCTGAAGCCTCCGGCTGGCGATTTCCTCGAACCGCTGTCTGAAAGGCTCGATATTCTCCTCGGCGATCGTCAGACCGGCGGCATACTTGTGTCCGCCAAAGCCGAGCAATAAATCCTCGCATCCTTTGAGCGCCTCGTAAAGGTCAAAGCCTTCGATGCTGCGCGCCGACCCTTTGCCGATGCCATCTTCCGTAGAAATGAGGATCGTGGGCCGATAGAATCTCTCCACGACGCGCGAGGCGACGATACCGATCACTCCCAAATGCCATCCCTTCTGATGCAAGACCATGGATCGTGTTTGGCTGCGGTTGAAATGCTGCTCCGCGAGTGCCAGGGCTTCGCGGAACGTCTCCTCGTCCACATTCTTGCGATGCCGGTTCTCCCGCTCAAGGATGCCGGCGATTTCTTTGGCCTCCTGCTCATCTTTGGTGGTCAGAAGCTTTACCGCCCGTTCTGCGTCGCCCATACGTCCGACGGCATTGATCCTGGGAGCGATGATAAAGACGATCTGCCCGGTGCCGATTTCTTTTCCGTTTAGCGCTGCGGCCTTCATCAGCGCCTTCATGCCGATGCTTTCGCTTTCGTTCAACCGCTCCAGCCCGGCTTTGACAAAAATACGATTCTCATCGACGAGCGGCACTATGTCGGCTGCGGTGCCGATCGCCACCAGCTCCAGATAGTTTTCCAGAATCGAAAGGTCGATACCCATGCGGGTCAGCAATCCTTGTGCGAGCTTGTAGGTCACCCCGACGCCGGCAAGCTCCTTGAATGGATAGGAACAATCTGTGCGCTTGGGATCCAGAACCGCGATGGCATTCGGCAAAACCGGCCCCGGCTCATGATGATCGCAGACGATGATGTCAATGCCCATGGATCGGGCGAGGTCGATTTCGGCGTGACCGGTGATACCACAATCCACGGTAATAATGAGGTCGGTCTGCCGGCGCTGAGCTTCCTGTATGCCGGTGGCGGATAAACCATAGCCTTCCAATTGCCGGTCCGGGATGTAGTAGCTAACATTTACTCCCAATTCTTTGAGAATGAGATAAAGAAAGGAAACTGAGGTGATGCCATCCACATCATAGTCGCCATAGATCAGAATTCTCTCATCGCTCAGCACTGCACGGCGCAAACGCTCGATTGCCAGGCTCATGTCCTTCATCAGAAAAGGATCATACAAATTGCTCAGGGTGGCGCGAAAGAATTTTTGCGCTCCCTCCAAGCTATTTACACCACGGCGTAGTAAAATCTTGGCTATCACGGGAGAGACACGCAAGGTTGCCGAAAATGCTTCCACTTCTTCAGGCGAATATTCATTGGCGATCACCCACTTTAAATCCATATACAAATGCTCCGATAAATCATTTCATTAAGGATGGACGTGAATTTGTCCTTGATGCTGCCGGCAAGATGCGCGGGTCACTTATTTCTGGCATGTGAAGGCTGCGCGAGATGCCGTCATCACAACGGTAGATCAAGCGCAACATGTCATTCAGGAATCCCTGCAAAACAGCGAACCGACTGTGCTTTGCCACTCAGGGGCTCTATTTGCAACGCCGTCCGCCAAAGGCGGATCAGCCCGGGCAGGATGCCTTACATGACATGATGGTCAGTCTGAAACATCCAAAAAAAAATCCAAAGTAGGTCGATAAGCCGAATTCTGTTTCCGCCGGCGGCCTTTCGGTCCGCGGAAGGCGGATGACGATCATTTATCTAGGATGCCGATTGCCCGGCACCTCAAGCGACCTACCCGAGGGTCGAACGAGACGGGCCGCCTCTTCCCTCTTATTTGGTCTTGCTCCGAGTGGGGTTTACCATGCCCTTGATGTCGCCATCAAGGCGGTGAGCTCTTACCTCGCCTTTTCACCTTAATCCGCCGCAAGCGAACCAAGTTCGCCTTGGGTGGAATGTCTGATTTCTGTGGCACTTTCCCCGCCTCACGACGGGTCCGCGTTACGGACCACTCTGCCCGGTGGAGTTCGGACTTTCCTCATCCGCCAGAGGCGGACGCGATCGTCTGACCTACTTTGGATCCATACTCGCGATGAGCGGACTGTTCCACAAGGGTGCTATTAAATTGCACGGTGCTGATGCATTCGGCAAAGCCTTTGGCGGTCCAACTCGATGGGCGCACTGCGCAGCAGACGACTTTGCTATCATACAATCCCGGACCATCTCAACCATCTTCACTCAGCGGCCACCGAAGTCAAACTCTTCGGCGAGTCCAGCGCAGCGGACTTGTCGCCGGGACAGATTTGCTCCAATTCCGGAATCCAGACCAGAATCCGCCCGCAAGTTTCGCACCAGTAGAGCTTGTCCATCATTCGTATTTCCAATCCCCTTTGCGGGGGAATGCGCGACGAGCATTCGCTGCAGGCGCCGTCTTTTAGCATGGCCAAGGCCATGCCGCCGCGCCCGCCTCTGATGCGCTCATAGGTGCTGAGCAAAGGCTTGCTGATTTTGGGAAGAACTTGATTCCGCTGCGCCAACAAGCCTGCTTCCTGATCCCTGGTCTTTGCCAGCAACTCGTTCAGTTGAAACTGCAGTTCTGCCAATTGACCCCTTAGGTGATCAATCTCTTGGGACAGCTCACTTATCTCCTTTTCCAAACCCGTGGAGGCTTCCTCGCTCTCCAAAGCCGCGAATTCTGTTTCTTCAAGTGCATGCTCGGCGCTCTCGATCTCTGCGGTGATCGCATCGTACTCTCTATTGCTCTTGACCTGATAAAGCTGCGCCCGATATTTCTTTAGCTTTTCGCGCAGGATCAGTACCTGTTCATCAGAGTCGTACTTTAGAGATTTTTGCTGTTGGTATTCCTCGCGTTTTGTCGCCAGTTTTGCCTCCAAGGCTTGAAGCTCAAGCGCCTGCGCATCAAGTTTCTGCGGCAAATCCCCTTTGGATTGCTCAAGTTTTTGCAATTCACAATCGATCTTTTGCAGTGCAATGAGCGCTTGCAAGGCGTCTCTCAATTTAGCAGCTCCTCAAATAATGGGTACGTTTTGCCATGGTTCGCGATAGAAGGCATCTTGAGAATAGTTGAACTTTGACGGCAGACGTTTTCGATTCCCAGCATGCTGAGCCAACATCTGAGCGTTGCGCCGTTCTTTGCGATACTTGGCGAAATGATGGAATGGGCATAAAAAAAGTGCACCTGAATAGATGCACTTTCGATTATCGAGAACGGCGTAACTCCCTATGGCAGGCCCAATTGCTGAAATGGAACACTCGCTTTCAATCTTTAATGCACTCGCAAACATCGATACCTTAAAAGAACTATTCTTGTTTACCGATCCGTTCCTAAAAACCGTCGAAAAATAATGCAATCTGGGCTAAAAATCAAGGGAAAAGTTCCTCTCAAGACGCTTCTAATTCGCAAAGCCCATCAGGAACTTCCATGCCCTGCTGAACGCTTGATCGACCAGCGGCTTGGTTTGACGGCGGGAATGGCACCGAAGGAAGCGGAACGGAGCAGGACTGACGCCCAAGCAGGTGGCGGCATTCCTGTGCAAATCAACGCGCTATCACTTCAATTCTCCCTTTCGTTCATGTGCCCAATGGTCGACGATGGTGGCCGGCGAATACACAAACATCATTTCCAAATCTTCGTTACCGGTGTTGACCAAGGAGTGCGGCTGATTGGGCGGAATATAGACGGAGGAGACGGCTTCCAGGCGTTGAACTTCGTCGCCAACGTGCATTTCCCCGGAGCCTTTGAGAACAGTATAAACCTCTTCGTTTTCATGCTCATGCATGGGCACCTTGCCGTTTGGGAAAATGACCACATATCCCATCATGAAATTCTTCGGCTCCAATTTGCCCACGCCGGTGATCACGCGCGTCCAGCGCCCGGCGGGAAATTTTTCTCCTGGCACGTCCGATAATTTGGTGATTTTCATGTCTTGCCTTTCTTATCCGTACCGTTACAATGTGTGGTTTGGAATTTAGCAACGATATTCATACGATGATGCGTGGATCGCTGAGACCTTTGCATATTCAGCGACCTCTATTCTTGACTTGCTTTTTCAAAAACGACATATTCACCCTCCTGCATTAGCAATTCTTGCGCGCCATTCTTGTAGCCCAAAGTGACCGATTTGACGGCCACTCGCGGTTGTGCGGCAGGAATGTAAATCCGATCCAGATGGACGACGGCCTTGGGAGAGGAAAACTGTGGCGGACCGACAATGCCGCCAAAGTGGTCGCTACGGCCAAAAGCGACGTGTAGTCCCAACTTTTCATCCAGCAACATCTCGCCGATGGGCTGAAGGCCAAATCCGGCCAAAACCCCAAAGCCCAACTCGGCGATGTTGCTGTATGCCGGCTCGGAGTGAATGAGAGCTGCTTCCCTGCGGCTTGCGTCTCCTGTACTGATCACTTCTGCGGCGCGATTCTGCTCTATCGCGTACAAAACAATCTCCTCGCCAAATTGCACTGGGAGGATTCCGTTGGTCTCGCTACGTTCGTCCAGCTCACCTTCGTAAGGCACGATATAAGCCTCGCCACTGGGCAAGTTACCGGCCGTGCCGGCCTCCGCAAAGCGCCCGCTACTGGCATGAGCCGAGCGAAAACGCAGGTCGAATTTCATCTCGAGCTCTTCTGCATCGTCCACAACGAAAACAACTGCAGCGGCCTCTGCCCGATCCAGCTTGTCCTTGAGCACCCAAACCCGATGATTGACCTGATCATAGTCAATCCGTAAGGCGGGGATCATTTTGGCGGAAAATCCCGGCATGGTGGCAGCGCGAAAGCCGTACTTTTGCGCCGCAATCTTTAACGGCGCCGTGGTCGAGTACTCGGTTGGCGCCCAAAAAAGCTGGAAGGCAGTAAAGACTTGCCTGAATGAAACGGATTCTCCCCACGTCGGCAAGTCCGTAGCAACCGGCGGCAGGTCGCCCGTAATCCTGAAGGCCTGCTCAGGCAAATCGGCATTATTGGAACCGACATTGGCATAAGCGAATAGATCAACCCGTTCGAGCTGCAGTTCGGCCACAGCGCTTTTCAGGGTCGAAGCCCAGGTCGTAGCGAGGCTTCTACGTTCCGCCCAATCAGGATTGTCCTCTGCCGCGTTTTGCGGAAGATCGACTAAAACAGCCAGTGCCCGGTCATTCGGAAGCCGGGGAAAAACAAATGGGATCAGCTTGATCAATTCTGTTCGGTCCATATTTTCCATCAGTCCGCCTGAAATTTGGTCTATCATAGTTGTGGAGCTTGCCGCAACCAAAGCCAACAACAATTGGCAATTGACGGCAAAAAACGCCAATGTGAAATTAGCGCACATTCACGCGAATTGGCGATTGAAAAAATCTTCAAAAGCATGAGAGTTTTTCAGAGATATACTATAATTCAGTTTGTTGCTAACGTTCAAACATAGCTTGGTGAACCCTCAAAAGCAAGATTTTTTTCAAAAGCGCAGAAATATTTTTCGCACTTTCTCCGCTCTGCCTGTAAAGTATAGCAACAAAAATGAGGTGGTCGCAGCGATTTTGGGCACACTTCACGCACTGCTCGCTTTGAGCTTGATTTCGCTGCGGCGCTATTTAACGTCAACCTCGCCTTGAATGGGGACCAACCCTTCCCTTGCATGTCCCACTCTGTCGATAAAAACCTGCGGTTACCTAAGACCAAACGGAACCGCAAATACTCCGTTTCTACTCAGAGCAACCTCCGCAGGTTTACTCGGGCAGGGTTTTCGTCTAGTACAATCGAAGAAGTAATACCTCACTCATGGGTGGGTAATCTCCTTCCCAAATTTAGTTTGGGAAAAAGAATGCCTCACTTGCGCCTTGTAAGTGAGCTATCATTCGAAGAACCTAAAATCCCTTGATTTTTAGAACCAAAGTTCTATTTTGAGGGCGCAAAAAGAAGGCAAGCTGCGACCGGGGAAGCCTTAATAGATAGCGGATACCGCCAACCTTCGGGGGCGGAGCGATCATTGACTGTAGGGTGTAGGTCGGCTTGACGCGTCGCACCCTGTCTACTCTATTCGACCGGATTTTGGAGGAACTATGCCAAGTAGCAATACCATCGAACAAAGATATCAAGAATTAGAATCGCATTTCTCCTATTGGGAAGAATTGAAAGACATGGTCGACCAGTGCATTGATTTCATGTTGAACCTCCGCCAAAGCGGGCATCCCGGCGGCTCGCGCTCCAAGGTGCATATACTGCTGACCCTGCTTTTGAGCGGCGCTATGCGCTGGGACATTCGCAATCCGCAGACGCCGTTCGGAGATCGTTTTGTCTTGGTAGCCGGACATACCAATCCGGTGGTCTATGCAATCTTGGCGGTCTTGAATGAAGCCTTACGGCGCAAATACCAAAAAACGGGCGATGAGAAATATCTGGTCCCGGACGCCGAGCACCGGCAATTGACCTTTGAAGACTTGCTCACTTTGCGCCGCCACGGCGGGCTGCCCGGCCATGCCGAAATGGAAGGCAAGACCCTGTTCTTCAAATTTAACACCGGGCCGTCCGGACACGGCTCCCCGGCAGCAGCGGGTCAAGCACTGGCGCTCAAGATGGCCGGGGCCGGGGATGTGCGCGTTTTCGCTGTCGAGGGCGAAGGCGGGCTAACAGCCGGAGCCATTCATGAAACCATGAACTCTGCTTACGGCTTGGGGTTGGACAATCTACACTATTTGCTCGATTGGAACAATTTCGGCATCGACAACACCCCCATCGCCTCGGTGGTCTACGGAACCCCCAAGGACTGGTTCGGCGCCCACGGCTGGCGGGTCGTCGGCACCGAAAACGGCATGGAATGGCCGGACGTCACCAAGACCGTTTTGGAATCGGTTTTCGGGGACAAGCCGAAAAACATCCCCAATGTCGCCTTTTTCAAGACGCGCAAGGGACGCGGCTATGGCGTCTATGACAACAAGTCTCACGGCGCACCCCATGCGCCGATGAATAGCGACCTGTTTTGGGAAACCAAGAAGGCTTTTGCGGAAAAGTACGGAGTGACTTTTCAGGGCTTCGGCCTACCCGCTCCTGATACAGCCGAAGAAAAGAAAGCGCAGACCAGGGCGAATTTAGAGTTGGTCATGTCTCTTTATGACCGGCACCCTGCTCTGTTGGATTATACCGCCGACCGGCTTCTCGAAGTGGCTGGTATGATTCCCAGTTTGCGCTCCAACATTACCATCGATTGCGGCATCGACATCAGCAAAGATCCGGACCTTTTTGACTATAGCAAATACCCGCCAGAGATGTTTGCCAAGCCCGGGGAAAAGGTAGCCAATCGCAACGGCTTGGCCAAATTTGGCGCCTTCGTCAATGCCGTCGCCAAGAAGAAGTATGGCCGGCCACTGTTCGTCGTCATGTCGGCGGACTTGGCGGAATCCACCAACATCGCCGGCTTTGCCAAAGATTGGGGCGAGATCAAAGGCTTTGGCGTTTATGATCGGAATTCCAATCTTACGGGCGCATTGCTGCCGCAGGAGATCACGGAGTTCACCAATTCCGGCATCTGCGCCGGTATCGCCTCCACTAACTTTGCAGCCAATCCCTTTGAAAATTTTTGCGGCTTCTTCGCCGCTTGCTCAACCTATGGTTCATTCTCTTATCTGAAATACGGCCCCATGCGGCTGTTTAGCCAGTTGTCACAGGACAGCCAGATCAAGACCGGCAAGGTGCTGTGGATTGCCGGCCATTCCGGCCCCGAAACCGCCGACGACTCGCGAACGCATTTTGGCATTTTCGCCCCGGGGGTCACCGAGCTGTTCCCCAAAGGCCAAATCATCAATCTCTATCCCTGGGAGCACAATGAGGTGCCGGTGATGTTGGCCGCAGCGCTGCAAACGGACGTGCCCATCATCGCCCTACATTTGACGCGGCCGGCCATCGAACTGCCCGATCGCGCCAAGCTGGGCATCGACTCGCACTTTGCAGCAGCCAAGGGTGCTTATCTTATTCGTGATTATGATCCGGCGCTGCCCAAGATGGGTACCATCTTTGTGCAAGGCACCAGCACCACACTCAACGTAATTCGCTTATTGCCTCGCCTGCGAGAAGCCAAGCTGAACGTCAAGCTGATCGCCGCGGTAAGTCATGAGCTATTCTATTTGCAGTCGAAAGAATACCGCCACAGTTTGGTTTCCGAGGCGGATTGGGTGGACTCGACGGTCATCACCAATGGAACGCGGCGCAACATGCACAATTGGATTGCCCACCAGTTCTCCGAGGATTACGCCATGTCCTCGGATTGGGACAACCGCTGGCGCACCGGCGGCACGGTGGATGAAGTGGTCGAAGAGGCGCACTTATCGCCAGAATGGCTTTTCAAAGGAATCGAAAAGTTTGTTAACGAAAGAGAACAGCGTTTGGGTCGGCTGCGACAAGCTATTTCCTCCGCGTTGGATTGACCCATCCAATTGACAATTGAACGTTGACCGTTGAACGTTGACTATTGATCTCTTTGAATGGTCAATTGTCAACGTTCAATTTTCAATGGTCCATCTAATCACAGAAGCCCGCAAGGAAAACTCGGGGCCTCTGCTTGTTATCTCGGCATCGAGAAAGCCTCTTAAGATACTTCCGAGTCTGCCGAGGGTAACCACGGAAGCAAGTCTCTTAATGCACCAGCGTCATCTTTTTCGTAAGCGACAACTCCCCTGCTTGCAAACGGTAAATGTAAACGCCGCTCGGCAGCGGTTGACCCTGATCGTCTCTCCCATCCTAGAGCGCGCGATAGCAACCCGCCGCCTGCGATCCCTGCACCAGTGTCTTCACCTCTTATTAACCCAGAATCGAGATCACCTACAGGAGGACGTATTTTGATACAGGCAAAGAGTACTGTATCTCCGTGCTCGGATTGGGGGGATTGGGATAGTTCTGCTCCAGCCTGAGCTCGTTGGGAAAATCCGCCTCCGCACTTTCACCAGAGGATGGATTCCAACTGAGCGCAACGGAATTGCCGTTCACCACCGAATTCAGATTGCCAGGCGCCACAGGCACAGTGTTGAAGAAACCACCATCGTTGCGATAGATTTTTGCGCTCTACTGACTTCCAGTGTGCCCAGTCAGCAGGATATCGAGGTCGCCGTCGTTGTCATAGTCACCCCAGGTCAGTGAACTGTGGTCGACCCCGGTCAGACCCATGCTCACCAAGTTGGTGAATTGACACAGGGCCGCGCCCGGCGCCGCCAAAAGAATTCCCGCGCCTCCTTGCCAGCACCAAAACCAAGGCGCATGTGGAAAAGGGAGTTTGCTCCGACTGTTCTGGTGTTCACACGAACCTCCTATCTTAAGGGTTCGTTCTGTCAAAAATTATCACGAGAGTCCAAAGACAACTTCACTACCATTTGGTGCTTACCCACAGTTCAATTTATCTCCCCCCCACACGTGGCCAAATCAACAGAGTCTCAAATCCGACTGCAAAATCAGCATCCTGATTGCAAATATTCAAAGTTTGCTGTGACCGCACTCCTGCAAAAGACCCGATTCGATTGTTCCTAAAGCGCTTGTTGCCCAACTCTTGCCCATGCCTTAAAAACGCCCCTGCATCAATTGATGCTCGTCATAGATTAGTTTCGGACGACGTCTTTCATATCCCCCCCGCCTTTCATAAAACCTTTGACAGTACCACATTCTGCCGTGTCATAAGCCCCGATTTTCCTTTTGAATTTTTCATTCTTAATGGCTTTTCAATACCACTGCGGGTGTTAGGTTAATTCCTACAGCCTGATGGCCTATAGCCATTTAGGCTGAAGGCTCTGGGACACAGAAGCAACACTTGGGACGTAATTGTCCAAGCCTTGGCGGAAGAATTGTCCAGAATGAAGCCAGGCCGCATTTTCAGCGGCTTTTGCAGCGTCCGCCAACCGGCCTTAAAATCAAGCTGTTAACAAACAGGCAAGCACTCGGCCTGTCGCATTCGGGTAACACAAAAGTGATAGACGGTGATATTTTTTTATGGCACACTCTCTGCTAAGGCTTTCCGTGAAAGAAATAGCTCGACAGAAACGGTCGCCAAGCAGACTCGCCCAAGTCATCAAGCTTGGCGGCGCAAGGGTCACGGCAAGGAGAACAAAGACGAATGGCAGCTCCGGAAGGCTCATGGAACGGCCCCGCAGACATTCCCATTCCCGTTGTACCTCCTTCCATTTTTGCAAACATCATGTAATTGATTCGATTCCCGAGGTGAAGGCTTGTGCAAGCAACCAACAAGCTGCTCCATCTTGAGTTGTTTGACATGATAGCGATTTTTCTCCGAGGGAAATTCCCGCAAGGAACCAGGGATCTTCATTTGGAGTCCGGCATGAGTCGGCGGATCGATGCCGGCAAAGGTTCTTGCATGTTCTGGTGAGGATTTCCCTACACGTCTGTCGGGGTCTCTGCCGCGGCGGAACCCCGACAGACTGGGTGGCCTCACACTCTAAAACCTGTGGGAAGCTTCTTGTTACGAAATGGTAGACTCCCACAGGCTTTGCACGCGGACAGGCCAATTCAATAGCTAAGAATTGCCTGCCCAGATGCTGTGGAGTCGAATTAAAGACATGATGCAAAAATCTATCAAGCGCAACAAGCATAGCAACCAAAGCATCACACCTTGGCAAAGCAAAAGGAGTATCTGCATGATTAGCATTCACAGGATCCTGCTGAAGCGGTGCGGCCGATCTAACATCTCAAATTTGTCCACCACTGGGAAAAGCATCATCCGGATGCTCCCTGTCTTCTTTACCCTAACCCTCTTTTCGACTTCCTTTGCCGCAGCCTTGTTGGTCAGTTGGGATGCCAATAGCGAATCGGACTTGGCTGGCTACAAGCTTTACTACGGCGTCGAACAAGCCAATTATACCGAGTCGGTCGACGTAGGCATCACCACCTCCTACATCGTAGAGAACCTGACCGAAGGGCAGACATACTATTTCGTGCTTACGGCCTATGACCGCACCGGCAACGAGAGCGCACCCTCGGACGAAGTGAGCGCCACCGTCGTCGGCCCCCAAACTCTGGCTACCGCCTCGCCGGAAGGCGTGACCATCCAATGGTCGCCCATCTCCGGGGCGGATTCCTATCAGGTCTACAAGAACGCGAGTCCCTACGCCCATGCGGATACTTTGGTTGCAACCGTGTCTGAAAATACTTATCTGGATACCGAACATCCGCGAACGAAGGGAGCCGGCAGCTACTACACGGTGAAAGCGTTCTCCGGCGGTACTGAGTTGTATACTTTTGACCGCTTGGGGGTGTTCAACGTCCCCCTTGACAAGGGCAGAAATCTGGTCTCTTTGCCTCTGGTGCCAAAGGACTCTTCCATTACCAGTGTCCTTGGCAGCCAATTGACTGGGAGTACCAACGCCATTTCTTCGGACTTGGTTCTGGTATGGACCGGCAGCGAGTATGAAACGGCCTGGCTGGTGGAAGGCACTAACAGCCCTTACGAAGGCAAATGGGTCACTCAGTCCGGGGATCGCGAATCACCTTTGGTGCTCACTCCGGACATGTCCTTTTGGATCGTCATCCGCAACAATCACGCGGATTCGATCCTAATGGTCACCGGCTCTATTTCTTCGGGGCCGTCCAGGTCGAAGACACTGGCAAGAGGACAAAACTTTCTTGGCTGCCCGTACCCCGTGGCCATGTCCTTGGAGCAAAGCGAGCTGGCTCAGGACGGCGTGGTGATCGGCAGCTCGTTTAGCGCCGGCTCGGACCAACTGCGCAAATGGACCGGCAGCGGCTGGGAAATCGCCTGGTTGGTCGCCGGCACCGGCACCGCCTGGGACGGCAAGTGGATGAATGGAGCGGGCACGGAAATCTCGACCATGCAGTTCGAGCCGGGAAAAGGCTATCTCTTGTTCATCAAACACGATAATCCGAATAAGGAATGGACCATTCCCAATCCCGATCCAAATCTGTAAATAATGATAATCTCATTTGCAATAAAGCGAGGAGTTAGAACCATGAAACGCATGATAGCAACGATCGTGACGGTCGGGTTAGCAACGTTGTGCATCTCAGGAGCAACGCAAGCCGGCACCTTAGAAGCCTATTCCAGCTCCGGCGTGAAAGACGCAGATAGCATCACATACTTGTTGGGGAATTCCAGCAGCGGAGATCTGATCCAGCTCATTTGGGTGGGAGCCAACGGCGTTCCGGATGAGGCGGACACTCTGGGCACCACCACCGGCGATGACTCTCTACTTGGCACAACTTACGTTGGCTACGGCTTTCCTTTCAATCCCGACGAAGGAAAGTTCGCCAAGACTTTTACGCATGATCTGCTTACTGCCGGCGCCTCGGTCTTTATTCGGGCGTGGAACGCTCCAACGGTCACCGGCATGGAAGACGCCTATGGTAATTCATCGGTCTATCAATTAGAAAGCGATATGGACACTCACGACTTTGGCTCTTGGAACGTCGAACAAAGATATTTTGTGCCAGTGGAATTGACCCAGTTCACGGTGACCACTCATCGCGGCTATGTAACGCTGAATTGGACGACCCAGTCGGAAACCGAGAATCTGGGATTCCACATCTACCGCAGCGAAACCCCGAACGGGGAACGGAAACAGATCACCGAGAAAATCATCAACGGTGCCATCAACTCCGAAGCGCGGCACGACTATCAATGGGAAGACCGAACTGCGCAGGAAAGAGTGACCTATTATTATTGGTTGGCTGACATCGCCACGGACGGCAGGGTAACCTTTCACGGCCCCAAAGAAGTGGTGACCATGGCTCGGCCAACGGCCTATCTCCTGGAACAAAATTATCCAAATCCCTTCAATCCGTCCACGACCATTCAGTACATGTTGAAGGAAGACGGCGTTGTGCAGCTCAGTATTTACAACGTTCGCGGCCAATTGATTCGAGAGCTGGTCAACAGCCGGCAGCCATTGGGTGAGTATGCCGTCGAATGGGATGGTCGCGATCAAAACGGCGTGATTGTGCCTTCAGGCGCTTATCTCTATGCGATCGAAGTCAACGATTTCAAACACACCCGCAAAATGGCGCTCACAAAGTAGGGCTCAAAGCAATGACCATTGAGATCATGCGACATAGTTCCCTCGAATTCTCTAATAAAGGAAATGAAGGGATGGGATCAGGACCGGCGCAAGTGGAAATTCCTGCTTGCAGCCTCGTCATAGCCGGTTCCTTCTTAACCGAGGTACGTTTATGAAAACCAGATGGCTGATTTTGTTTTTGCCACTTTGCTTAATAATTTCTTTTTCAATGATTGGCATTCCTCAATATGCCGCGGCGCAAGACGAGGAGAACAAGATTCTGGAGATCGATGACCCACTGACCTCCGGCAATACGGTCGGCGACCGAAATGGCGGGACCCTCACCGCGCAAGGCTGGAAGACCGGCAGTCATTTTGACTACATCCAATACAACATCCCCACCTGTGCTTCCGGCGAGATTGAGTTCGACATTCAGGGTATTTACGCCAGCAATGAAGTCTTTGACAACGTCTCCTACGACAAGGAATGGCAAGTGATTCCCGGAGAGGAAAACATCCATCACAGCCTTTTCAGCATGTGGGATCGCGATGACAACAACCTTTGGTACGGACAGACCCAGTGGCACAATCCCTACAAATGCTACATGCACATTTATGGCTATGTGCCGGGCGACATCTACAAGTGGGAACACATGAAACTGCGCCTCAACGTCTCGGCCTATACTTCCGGCTATGACGACGATCCGCATGCCTTTGAAGATCCGGCTGTCGGACCATTCCCTTGGGAAAAAGATCATCTCTACCATCATCGTTTGGTTTGGGGCAACGGACACATGCGCTGGTATTTGGATGGTGTGCTCATCAAGGATTGGGACTATTCCAGTTTTGGCGCCGAATATGCGCCGCCCAATCATTCCATGCGCATTGGCTCGGGCCTGACCACCAAGGGCGCTTCCGGATTCAAAGCTCCCCTGCAGGTGACCTACAGCAATTTCAAATTCTATCGCAACGTGGATCGGACTCCTCCACAAGTTGAGAGTGTGGAACCGGAAATGATCGCCGGCGGCGTCTCTATTGATTCGGACATTCTGGTGCATTTCAGCGAGCCCATGGATTCGGCCTCGGTCGCCGCTGCATTCTCTCTGCAGCCCGCCGTACCGGGACAACTCCGCTGGGTTGGCAACGCCCTCTATTATCGCCGCAGCGCGCTTTTGAGTGCGAATACCCTGTACACCCTCAGCATCAGCACGGCTGCGAAAGACAAAGCTGGGCTTTCGTTGGCGGAAGCTTATGAATACCGGTTCAGCACCGACAGTAGTGTTCCCAGTACCGTGGGTCGCTACCAGGAAGTAGAGATCCCGGTGACGGCAACCAATTTGGGCAGCCGGAACCGATACAAGGACGTTTGGCTGAAAGGCGTGTTCAACGGCCCCAGCAAAACCATCGAAATCGAGGGTTTTTGGGACGCGGGGGATATTTGGAAGGTGCGTATGGTGCCCACCGAGGTCGGCGTCTGGAGCTATACCATCAGCGGATCGGAAGCATCATTCTCTACTTCCGGCAGCTTTACCTGCGTTGACTCGGACGCCAAAGGCTTCATCCGCGTCAATCCGGACAATCCCTATACCTTCATGTATGAAGACGGGACGCCCTGGCTCTGGCGCGGGGAGACGTCCTGGCGCGGCTATACTTCTTTGGTGGCGCTGGAAGGCCGGTGGAAACCGTATATCGACTTGCGGGCCAGCCAGGGTTACACGGCCGTCCAGTCCATCGTCGTCAGCTACATCGGCGGAATGAACTTTTGGAAAAACGAAGGCGGACTATGCTTTGCCGAAAGCGGCGACTATAAAGACTACGACCGGTTGAATCCTGAGTATTTTCGTTGGATCGACAAGCGAATTGACTATGCCATTTCCAAGGGCATCGTGCCGGTGATCTTTTTTACCTGGGCGCAGGAATTTGCCAACTTTAGCACCTCGCAGTTTGAAAAGTTTGAAAGATATTTGGTCGCACGCTATGCTGCCAAGAACGTCATCTGGTGCATCTGTGGCGAGTATGATGAATTGCCGACAGACTTTGGCATTCCCACCTCCGTTTTTGCCGATCATGGCCGCATCATCAAGCAATATGACCCTTATGATCACCTGATCACCCTGCACCCCACCGGGCGAGGCACCAGCGCCGAGTTCGCCGGGCAGTCATGGTTTGACTTTATCATGCAGCAGACGCCCTATTTCGTCCGCGACATTCAACGCGACCGGCAATACAACATACCGGTGGTGAACGGTGAGCCGCGTTATTTCTACGTCGATGAAGATAATACCGAAAGCCGTTACGGCTTGTGGGAAGTTGCTTCCAGCGGCGGCTTCTATTCCGCCGGCTTTATTCCCACCTTCGCGCCGGATAAGGGCGGCTGGGACTTGGCGGCCCTCCCCGATGAGCAAAGATGGGCAATGGACCTGAACAAGCTCTTGGAACGCCTGCCCTGGTGGGAGATGCACCCACATCCCGAATGGACGAGTTCAGGCCAACTGTTGGCCAAACCCGGTGAGACTTACTTGGCCTACAACCGCAACGGCGGCGCGGTTACCATCAACTTGGCCGGCTATTTGGGCACCCTGCAGGCAAAATGGATCAATCCGCGCGACGGCGTGACTTCGGAAGAATTCGACGTGCAGTTGGGTGGTCCGGCTCTGCTCACTCCGCCTTTTACCGGCGACTGGGCGCTGCTCATCGGACGCGAAATTCCAACTGACACGATCCCACCCTTGCCACCATCCGGATTGGCTATGGACGGACATACGGCGCGCACGATTACTCTCAAGTGGAACGCTTCTCCCATTGCCCCAGATGGCGATCCGGCCGCCAGATACCTCGTTTATCGCGACGGCGCGCAGGTCGGCACCACCGCGCAGACGTGGATTCTTGATACCGGCATGGAGGAGGACACCCAATACGCCTATCAAGTGTATGCCTTGGATGACATGGCAAATCAAAGCGAGACGGCGGCGGAAGGCACTTTCTCGACTTCTGCGGATTTGACGCCCCCTGTGCTCAGCGAGGTCACCCCGGTGGCTTTGGACACCATTTGGGCGATCTTTAGCGAAGTTGTCGACTCGCTGGATGCCGAGAATGAAGACAATTACAAAATCCTGCAAGGACTGCAAGTCTTGTCCGCCAAGCTTTCACCGGACGGCAAAACCGTGGTGCTGCGAACCGAGCAACATCAGGAAGGTATTTACTATACCCTCATCGCCCGGCAAATTCGCGATCGGGCCAGGCATGCCAACACGCTCGGTCCCAACAATCATAAAAGCTATCGTTTTGGCAGCGCGTTTGCGGTCTCCAACCTGGTACCGACAAATTACCTACTGGACTATCTCCACGTCGACGACCAGTACTATCTTGACCGCGACTTTACCTTGATAAGCATCCCGGTCGATTATCAGGATTTGATGTGGCTGCGAACCCGCAATGACGACAAGCTGCTGGCCACGGACAATTTCATCTCTTTTTCGATGACGGCGCCGGCTACCATCTATGTAGCTTATGATACCGGTCTGCCGTCGATTCCAAGCTGGTTGTCGAGCTGGACCGATACCAACGATCAGATCTTCACCACCGATGATATGCCGTTGCGCATCTATGAGAAGACCTTCCCCGCCGGGACGGTGACCCTCGGCGCCAACTATGGCGACTCGCACAGCAGCATGTACGTCGTGCTGATCAAGCCGTCCTTGTCTTCCGATATTGATCAGCCGATGGCACCGCTGATTGTGAAGATATTGAACTATTAAGTCGAAGCAAACCTGTGAGGTCTTGGTCGGGATAGACCTGTGAGGTCTCCGAGACCTCACAGGTCTAAATCCAAAAGAAAAGTGTGTGAGGGCTTCCATGCAACCTGCAAAATCACTGTATATCTTCATCGGCTTCGCCTTGCTGGCGATGAGCCTGACCACCGCTTGCGCCGTCAAACCTCGCTCGGACGGCCGTACGCCGCCGGGCAATAAGGCGATCCTCCCTGCCCGAGCCGCAAATACGGGGCAGCCGCCAGAAACCCCGGCGGAGTATCGTTTGGGCTATGGAGACGTGGTCGAGGTCAAATTTTTTAACAACGATCAATATAATGAAACCGTGCCGGTGCGCCCGGACGGTAGGATTTCCCTGCAAAGAGTCGGCGACGTTTACGTGGTCGGCATGTCGCCCTCCGAGTTGGACAAGATCGTCACCGATATTTACGGCGAAATTCTCATCCAGCCGGACGTGACGGTGTTTGTGCGCGAATTCGGTGGCCAACAATGCTACGTCATGGGCGAAGTCGAGAAACCGGGCAGTTACGCCATCACCAAGGGGATGACGCTGATGCGCGCCATTGCTACCGCCGGCGGACCGAAAAACAGCGCCAAACTCGGCAGCGTCCTGCTCATCCGCGGCGATGAAAGCCAAAAGGCCGAAGTCCGGCGCGTCAATCTTGAATTGTCCTCTTTGGCCGCCGACATCGAGAGAGACGTGACGGTGCAAGCGTTCGACGTGATCTATGTGCCGCGAACCTTTGTCGCCGACGTCAATGCCTTTGTGTCGCAGTTTTACGACGTGATCTTGCCGCCGCTGGACATCTACACGCGCTACAAATATTGGTACAGCCGAAAGTAAATTTTTTTTGCCGGGTCAGTTAATAATTTATTCTTAATCCCCCGATGGGAGTACGGTAGCCGGACGAAAAGGCAACCCGTCTCCCAAACCAAAGGGCAACCTCGTCCCCAAGCCAAAAGGGCAATCTCATTCCCAAACTCAGTTTGGGAATGAGATCGGGGAACGAATGAGATCTGAGAACGAGATTGGTGAACGAGTTTGGGAACGAGATTTGAGAAGGCCGCAAGTACAGAGAGGCGCACAGTTTTCAGCCAAGTCCGAACAAGGAGTGCACAATGATTCAATACAGCCACTTTGACAGTCCTGTTTCACCGCAAAGCTTTCTCAGTGTGGTGCATAAACGTCGGAAGACCATCCTTCTGTTATTCGTGCTCATTGTCGCTTCGGTGGTGGGTGCGTCGTTCATCCTCCCGCCGCAGTACCGGTCCTTGGCCAAGGTCATGGTCAACTACCAAAATGACAGTGAGAAGGCTCATTTGCTTGGCCTCCAATCCGAGGGCAGCCGCGCGTTGTATGACAAGCTCGGCGCAGAGGTGGTGATTTTCAAAACCCGCAGCCTGCTCGATCCGGTAGTCACCCAGCTTGGGCTGGATCAACCAAAGAACGGCAAAGCCCCGATGAACTCCAGTGAAGCGGCGGAGCTTCATGATAAAGCTATCGAGGATTTGGCTAAAGATCTGGAAATCGAGCGGGAAAAGGACACCAATGTACTCACTCTCAGTTATGAGCACAAGAATCCCCGCTTGGCTGCCAACGTGGTCGATAAGCTTGTGACCGAGTACATCAAGCAGCGACCCTCTTTGGACCGGGACGATCGAGCCTATGAGTTCTTCGACAAGCAAATCCAGGTGATCAAGAACGAGATCGAGGCTGCAGAACGTCGCGGCATGGAATACAAGAGCGGCGAAAGAGTTTTGCAGCCCGACAAGCAAACGGAGATTCTATTCTCCTCCGTCGCCGATTTTGACAAAGAGCTAACGCGAACGCGCTCGGAACGCATCGCCAAAGAAGCCAAGCTGCAAATCATTCGTGAGCAAATGGCGAACGGCGGGGATATCGTCATACCCACGAACGAAAGCAGCGAAAGCCCCAGCCGGGAAGAATACCTTAATGAGCTGAAAAAGACCTTGCTGAGCTTGGAGCTCAAGAAAAGCTCCCTTGCCAAACGCTTCACTGCCAAGCATCCGGAGATGGCGACGGTGCTTGCCGATATTGAGGAGACAAAGAACAAGATCCGCGCCGAGGTGGATGAAGTCATTCAAGCCGAGGAGCTGAGCATCAAAGCCCTGATGGCTGCGGAACAGGCTTTGGCGCAGCGGATGAATCAGGTGGTCAACTCGGTGGCCAAGCTGTCGCAGCAAGAGTTTGAGCTGAATCAGCTCACCATCGGCATCGATGACTTGCGCAGCGTCTACTCCATGCTTATTCGCCAACGCGAAGAAGCGCGTATCGCTTCCAGCAAGCAAGAGTACCTGGTGCAGATTCGTCTCTTGGAACCGGCCATGGTGCCGCACAAGCCTTCCAAGCCGAATAGGCCGCTCTTCGCCGGTTTGGCGGTGCTGCTCGGCTTGGTCGTCTCCTTCGGATTCGCCTTTTTCCTGGAGTACTTTGATCATTCAGTAAACACGGTGGAAGATGCCCAGAATTGTCTCGGCTTGCCCATCCTTGCAGCCATCCCGGACTTTGAGGTGGCCGGCTTCAAACAACCGCATAACGGGCATGCGAAGGGTTTGGCATTCGACGATTTTATCCCTGCGGAACCTTCGGCATTGGTGAATCAGGATGAAAATTTGCAGAATTAGGCAGCCATAAACCCGTGAGGTTTGAAGACCTCGCAGGTTTAACCGGAAAGAACAGCATTAGGATTTGCAACTGAGGAGGCACAACAATGAAAAACATGGTCAAAATCAAACGATGGGAAGCCGGTCTAAAGCAATATGAATTGGCATTCTTGCTCGGATGCAGCGCCGCTTATCTTTCCATGGTCGAAAACGATCGCGTCGAAGCGACATCCGAATTCAAACGCAAAGCAGCGGAAATCTTCGGGGCGAGGGTAGACGAGCTTTTTGGCGAGTAAGCAAAGCTAATCCTGCGGGAGATTGCTCGCATGAAAGAACCACGCACTCAATATTATTCCGTTCATCGAATGAGAAATCTCCCGCAGGCTAATTGAATTTCGAAATCTCTTAACCGTGGCGAGGGAAATATGTATTTGAAGTATTATGATCTCAAGGAAGAACCTTTCGGAACGACGCCCGATCCCAAGTTCCTTTACCAAAGCGCGACGCATCAAGAAGCTTTGGAGCGATTGGTCACCGCCGTTTCGATGCGACGAGGCATTTGCACCTTGATTGCCGAGCCGGGCTTGGGAAAGAGCACCCTTATCCGAACCATGTTGCATGGCTTTAATAAAAACGTGCGCTTTGCCTGGGTGTTCAACACCAGCCTGAATGCACGAGAGCTGCTGCGCTACATTTGTCGCGATTTCGGCTTCAAGCCCAGTAGCGATGACCTGGGCGAGCTGCTCATCGAGTTGTACACCTTTTTAATCAAAGAGTACGAGAACGGCAGCAACTGTCTGCTCATCATCGATGAAGCGCAAAATCTAAAGCCGGAGGTGCTCGAAGAGGTGAGACAATTGTCCAATCTGGAGACCGTGCGCAAAAAGTTGTTACAAGTGGTTCTTTCCGGCCAGCCGCAACTGAACTCTTATCTGAGACTTCCGGAGCTGCAACAACTCAATCAGCGCATTTGCCTCAAGGCAACGCTTAGCCGTCTGGGCGCGGAGGAAACCAAAGGCTACATTCGCCACCGCTTGAGCGTGGCGGGCGCGCAGCGGAACGACATCTTTACGGAAGCCGCCCTATCGACCTGCTACGACATTTCCGACGGTGTGCCCAGGCTCATCAACCAAGTTTGCGACAACGCTTTGATCGTAGGTGCCAAGAACAAAGTCAAACAAATAGACTCGGCCCTTGTCAGCGAGTTATTGGAAAAGGGAAAAATCGAGGCTGCTACGCCGCCGGTTGCTGTGCCCAAGCCGGCCGACAGCAAGCTGTCATCCCAAGCCGTGCTCAAGCCCTCGATGGCAGACAATGCGATGGTCACCGTAGGACCGCTGAACGGCAAAGGCAATACCGACCATGGTCTGGTGGTCATGGACGCACAGGTCTTTGATAGCTTGGATCTTGGGCTGTTGGCGATCAACTGACTCACTCATCGACCTGCTTCATGAAAGCCAGTTTCACTGAGTGAAAGCCGTAGTGGGATTGATCTATCAACCCAGGCAAAAGGACTGACAAACATGAACCGCAAGACAACCTGACGCGGTCATGAGCAAATAATCAATGAGGAACCCCTATGAGCGTCGTACACGATGCACTCTTGCGCTTAGATGAAACGAAAGAGTCCTTTTCGCGCCCATTATCTGGGAGCGGGCGAAACGGACCGGGCGGCATATTTGTCTTCGATTTGCCGAACGAAATCGTCAACGACTTTTATGATCTGAGGGAATACATTCGCATCGCCAACATCCGCAATCAGATGCGGGTGCTCTCCATCGCCAGCTCGGTGCAGGGTGAAGGATCGTCAACCATCGCCGCTTATTTGGCGGCTCTCATGTCGGGCAGCTTGAACGGCAGTCAAGAGCCGCACGATTCCACGCCGAGTGCTGAGGCTGCTTTGGAGACAGAGGGGGTGTCGGACACGGTTTTCAAGGCGGACTTTCGCTCTCTGGTCGCTGCCGATAAGTTACTCGATGCCATTTCCGCTCCATCCAAGAAGAAAAATGCCGAGGCGGCGAAAAGCAAGATCGGTAAAAGCTCGCGTCATCCTACCATCCTGCTTGTCGACGCCAACTTGCATCAGCCGGGTTTGCACAGCTTTTTCGATTTGGACCCCGAGGATGGCTTGGCCGAGGTGATCGAACATCAGTTGGATTGGCGCCAGTACGTGAGGTTTGTACACGGAGCGGCCCTACAGGTTTTGACCGCCGGGAAGTCCGCGCTCAATCCTGCCGATCTGTTAGGCTCTGCGGTCTTTCGGCAATTGGTGCAAGAGTGGCGCGACAAATTCGACTATGTGATTTTCGATTCTCCGCCGGTGCTGCCTTTTGTGGACTCGCTCAGTCTGGCTGCCGTCGTCGATGGCGTGGTGCTGGTGGTTCGCGCGGGTCAAACCCGTTGGGAAGTGGCACAGAATGCGAAACGCCGGCTGGTTTCCGCTCGTGCCAATTTGTTGGGCGTGGCGCTCAATCGCCGCAAGATGGGCATGAATGATAGGATGTACAAGCGCTTGGCGTGAAGGATGCTGACAGTCAAGTCGCAAGCTGCAAATCTCAGGTTGCAGTTCGCGGGTCGCTGTCGTTCCAAACGACTTTTGTTCATACTAAGGTTTTGAAAATGCCCTCCGCTCCCGTAAAAAGTACTGTCGGGCAAGAGTTCTTTTACTGTAAAGTAGGCGATCTGCCAAAGAAGGTCAGCCTATTCTTTTGGAAGGATTAAAACAAGCCACTTGTTCACGAATTCCCTGAAAGGCGGAAGCCTTAATTCCAGAATTCACCCTTCAGGATTTCGATCTGATTAGCACACTTTTCATGTTGTTGGACAATTAGAGGATTTGAAATAATCAATGTACAGCATGGCACTCAAAAGGCTCAATAACAAAGGCGCTGGCTTTTTCTTGCCGTTGGCGGCAATTGCCGTCAGCGTCTCCGCAGCATTATATGCCTTATGGTCGCTGGAGCTCAAATGGGCTTTGTTCGGCTTTATGGGCTTGCTCTTTCCGTTCGTTTTGGCCATGGTGCCCAACGTGCAACGCTTCTTGCTGGGTCTGTTGATCTTTGTCATACCGCTGAATGTGGACTATAATTTTCTGCTGCACCCCAGTCCCGGCGGCGCCGACGCCATCAGCCTCGGTTTGACTGACATATTGCTTGTCGCTCTGATAGGCCACTGGCTCATGCAAACGGTCCAGTTCAAACGCCCGGGCGCCATCAGGTTTTTCCCGGCGATTACCTGGCCCAGCTTGGCCTTAATCGTGATGAGCGGAATTTCCACGCTGGCGGCGAAGGATCTGCTCTGGAGCGCCTTTGATCTCATCAACTTTGCCAAGGCGCTGCTGTTTTTCTTTTTTCTCGCCAACAATCTGCGCCGACGGGAAGACATAGCTTTCGTGCTCCAGGCTTTCTTCCTCGGATTGCTGGTGCAAACGCTCATCATAGCCATGCAATACTACAAAGGGGCCAACATCGGATTGTTAGGTTTAGGAGAACCCAGCACCGTGTTGGCCTTTGAGATGGAGATGGCGGACATTGCCAGACCCGGAGGCACCATCGGCCACTGCAATCACTTGGCAAGATACATCGGATTGCTGTTGCCAATCGCCTATGTTCTGAGCTTTGTGGCCAAGTCCCGCTCACAAAGGTGGCTTGCCGGCTTGACTTCCATCGCCGGGACGGTGGCGCTCATCTACACCCTAACTCGTAGCTCATGGTTGGCATTGGGTCTTTCCATCGCTCTCATGTTGGCGTACATGTTCGTGCATCGATTGTTCAGCATGCGCATCCTGAGCAAAGTATGTTTTGCATTCCTCCTCTTGGCCGGCGTCATCGCTCTTTTCAGCCAGGTCATTTGGGGAAGACTGACGACCTACGACCTGGGCTCTGCGAAAACCCGTGTGACGACTGCCAGAGTTGCCTGGAAGATCATTCAAGACCACCCGCTCATCGGCATCGGCATCAATAACTACGGCTCCGTGCTGCCAAAGTATTGGAGTGCGGAAGACCGTTTCACCAAACGCGCTGCGGTGCATAACACCTATCTACTTTACGCGGCGGAGATCGGCCTGATTGGATTCGCCGCATTTCTTTGGCTCATCATCAGCCTCTTTTTGCGCATTCGCAAGGCCATGCACGGCCGCTCGCAATATCTCACCGCGGTGGCGATCGGCGTGATGGGCAGCTTTGCCGGCTTTGCCCTGGCCGCTTTGGCCGACAAAAGCTATAAAGAGAATTTCACCCTCCTCTTGGTTTTCTGGGGATTGGCGGCGATTATCGAGGCCATCATTCGACTGGACGAGGACTATAGGCAAACGACTTTGGCGCTGCTTGGCAGCAGAAAAGTACACTATGAACTCTAAAGAAATTTCGCAATACATCGGTAAGAGCGCTTTGCTGAGGAAGGCGGCATACTTTTTCATCAAAATCACTACGCTGCGCGAATGGTACGTTCGCAAGGCGTTGCGCGAGGTCTTCTCCTCCCTGCCGCCGAACTTTAGCTTCCTCGACGCCGGCAGCGGTATGGGCCAGCACGTCATTGAAACGGCACAAAGGTATCCGCAGGCCGGAATCGCCGGCATCGAGATCGATGGAGAAGCGGTGGTCGACTGCAATGATTTTGTCAAAAGGAGCCGTATTCGCAACGCCCGATTCATGGCCGGAGACATCGCAGACTTTTCTCAAGACCGCGCATTCGACGCCATCCTTTGCTGTAGCGTGCTCGAACATATCGAAGAGGATGTGAAAGTGCTCGCCGGCTTTTACCGGTCTTTGAAAATTGGCGGGCGTTTGATCGTCTACGTGCCCACCCGTGAACAGCGCGTGCTGGCCTCGCTGGAGCGGAAAATTCATTCGATTGTAAAACGTGCCAAAGCGCCGCTGCCGCACAACCACGTGCGTTACTATCGCGTTGATGAGCTGGTCAGCAAGCTGCAAGCTGCGGGTTTCAGGATAGTCAGCACCAAGATCACCTATGGGCCCTATGGACGGCTTGCCTATGACATCGTGACCAGCGTTCAGTACAGTCCTCTTTTCAAATGGCTTTTTCCGCTCTACCTCGCATTGGTGCATCCGTTCGTGTTGTTGCTGATGTGGGCGGATTTCAAAAAGACGAACAAGGAGGGGAATGGATTGATGATCGTCGCTCAAAAAGCAGCGCGAGTTAAGCAAGCTGGAAAGTATAAGCCAAAAATTAATGCGGCCGTTGTTCCACCGAAAGGTTGGTACCCTCTGGGTACAAAAGTCAACCATGAATATGAACGAGCCGCTTAGTTAGCAAGTCTGAAGACGAGAGTTCAGAGCGCTGTCCGAAGACATCTTCTTTGTCATGTGTTTTCGATTTTGCGATTCTGCGGCAAAAAGAGAAAGCCGCTTAATAGCGGACGGCCTGTAGTTGAAAGCAGTCCTTTTTACACTTCAATTTTCCAGCGTGCCGAGTCAGCCGCACGCTGTCAGCAAAATTGCTGGAAAGAATAAAAAGAATAAAATGTCAATAGCACGATCCATAATCACCAACACTGCCACGCGATTTGTCGCTGAGCTGATCAATCGCCTGGGCGCGGCCGTATTTTGGATCCTGGCGGCGCGATATTTGGGCGCCGGTGGACTCGGCTCCTTGGCCTTTGCACTTTCGCTTTTCTCGTTGTTCGAAACCATCGCCACCATGGGCCTCGGCTCGGTGGTGGCGCGGGAAGCAGCCCGCGACTCAAAGTCAGCCGGTCGTTATTTCGGTCAGAGTATGCTGCTCGGATTTGCCAGCTCGATAATCTGTTTGCTACTCATGATTGGCGTCACGGCGCTCCTGAACCCCAGCAAGGACACCTTCTTGGCTGCCTCGATCATGGCCGTTTCCATATTACCGGCGTCCGGATTTTATTGGAGCAAAACCATTCTCTGGTCGGCGGAAAAAATGGGCTACATCGCCATTGCCCGCACAGCGGAAAATGCCTTCAAGATCGCTGCCGGGTTGGCGGTATTGTTGGCGGGCATGGGCCTGCGGGAAATCGTGCTGGTTCTGGCCCTGAGCAAAGTCATCTCCTTCGTGATTTGCTTTGTAGCCGCTGTTTATCGGGTCGCAGCACCGGTCTGGCGAATCCATCTTGGCACCATCAAGTATCTCTTGCGCCAGGCGCCGTCCTTTTCGCTGATTGCCATTTTCAATGCGCTTTTCTGGTCGGTGTCGGTGATCTTGTTGACCAAGCTGGCCGGCGAAGCTGAAGCAGGAATCTTTGGTGCAGCCTACAAGCTGGTGGATATTTGGCTATCGTTTGTCTTTTCTTATGGACAAGCGCTTTTCCCCATCGCCTCGCGCACCAGCATAACCGATCCGCAGCTCTTTCAGCGGCTGTGCAAAAAATCCATGAAGTACGTCTCGTTGTTGACGCTCGCCATAGCCGCCGGCACCAGCATGTTGGCGCACAAGCTGGTCCCCGTTTTCTATGGCGAGGCCATGCTGGAAGCCGCTCCGGTGCTCACACTGCTGATATGGATTCTGGTGCCGTTTGCCAACGTACCCGTGTTGGCCTATTCACTGGTGAGCCATCATTTGCAGCGGTTCGACTTGGCCGCCAATGTGATTGCCACCGCGATCGTCACTGCTTCCAGTCTTTTCCTGATTCCGCCCTTTGGCGCTCAGGGCGCGACCATCGCCCTGCTGTTAGGATGCATGACCTTTTTTGCTATAGAATTCTATTCAGTCGAAAGAGCTTTATTTCAGATAGAAATGTCATGGAAGTATCTCAAGCCGATTATGGGCGTAGCCATTATGTCTTGGGCGCTCTTTCTGCTTCGGGACAGCAATCTGATCTTGGCCGCCCTCATCGGTGCTGCGATCTATCTGCTCTTCTTGTGGCAGACCAAAGTGATTTCCAAGTCTGAGCTCCACTCGATGGCATTCCAGAACAGCTCTTGAATTCATGAGAGCCTCTTGCCAAGGAAGTGGTCTTCCTTGTCCTGAACAAAGCATTTGATTTTCCCTTTATCGCAGCGGGACAGCCCTCACATTTGACCGCTCATCATCGGCAAGATAGTCGGGGGGCCGATGTAGGTTCTGTTGACAAAACGAGGCATCCCAGCGTAAAGTGACACCTTTTGCATCGCAACTTTGTAAGGCAAACAATGAACATGAGACCGAGAATCTCTGTAATCATTCCCACCCGAAACCGGCTTGAAACCTTAAAAAGGGTTTTACAGGCGTTGGAAAAGCAGGATTGTTCCCGCTACAGTTTCGAGGTCATCGTAGTGGATGACGCCTCCGACGACCCGACGCCGACTTTTCTGCGCGACTTTGCCGAACGAACGGCCTTGGCTTTTTCCTTTTTGCCGGGCAAAGGCCAGACAGCCGGGGCAGCACGCAACGTAGGCCTGGCCAAAGCTCAGGGGGACTCGATTCTCTTTTTGGACGCGGACACCATCCCCCAACCCGACCTGGTTCGCCGGCACCTGCAATTTCAGAACGGATTATCGAAGAACGTAGATTGCCTCATGGGCCGAGTACGCATGGCTCCAGAGCTGGCGACTGTAGATCAGGCTCGCTTGTGGGAGACCGACCTGGCGCTCCCCGATGACGGCAGCAAAGAAGTAGATTTTTGGGATTTTCGTACCGCTAACACTTCTTTGAAGCGGATCGCCTACGAATGGGTAGGCGGATTCAATTCCAAGCTCGAAGCCAGCGAAGATACCGAATTAGCTTACCGTTTGGCCAAAAAGGGAGTGCACTTTTACTACGATGCCTCGATCCTTGCCACGCACTATCACCCGATGTCTTTAGCGGACTATTTGCGCAAAGGCGCCATGTACGGACGAGCAGTCGCCCATTGGTGCCAAGCAAGCCCTGAACTGCGTCGTCAATTGGCGCTGCGCTATGGCGTCTATGTACCGGAATTCCCCCTTGTCAAGAAAGCAAAATATGTGTTCCGCAGCGTGTGTGTCAATCGGCTGACCTTGCCAATAATCTTAATGCTCGGCAGAGTCAGCAGAACGTTCTGGTTTGGACTGTCCCATGCGATCTATCAGTGTGCGTACCGCTACCACACGCGCAAGGCATTTCGTCAGGCTTTGCACCCCGCATTCAGGCCAGCATCCGGACACATCCTTCCTGCGAATCCGATGGGCGCCGCCCATCATCGCACTCTTAACGTTGCAACCAGTCGAGAGCTTTGATATGCGTATTCTGATGACCAATTGGCTTTATGCCCCAGAATTTTCCGGCGCGGCTTTGCAGTGCCATCGCCTGTCCTTGCAGCTTGCCAAGCTTGGGGCAAGAGTAGAGATTCTGGCCGGCACAGACGACGATCATCTAGTCGGGCGCAGCGAAGTGGACGGCATCCCCGTGATTCGGGTGTTGCGCAACAAATCGACGCTGTATCACCACTTGCAGTTTGGCTGGAATCTGTTTCGGTATATTCTGAGCCATAGAGCCCACTACGATCTTTTGCATTCGCACGGTTTCTTGGCTCCCGTGAGCTTGGCAGCAAAAGTGACCGGCTTGCCGCTGGTGCAAAAGATCACCAACCTGCAAGTCGATGACCCCATCGCCGTGCGCAGCCGCAGTTTGGGAGGTCTGCAATTCCGGCTCTATCGCCAAGCCAACACATTAATTGCCACCTCAAGGCTGTTGGAGAACATTTGTCGCGAAAGCCTGTTGGATGAAACTCAAGTGGCAAGAATTCCAAACGGCGTGGACAAAGACGTGTTCAGCCCGCCCACTGAGGGAGAAAAGAGCCGCATGCGGCAGAAATATAACCTTCCCGCGGACAGAACCATCATGCTGACGGTCGGCACCGTCAGCGCCACGAAGGGGATGGACATGCTCATCCGGGCGTTCTATACTCTGCTGCAGAACTTGCAGTCGGAGCCCTTGCTTCTGGTCGTAGGGCCGCACAGTTGCGCACGAGGGTTTTGCTGCAACGATCCCGGCACCGAGAGATTTTCGCGCTGGGTGAGCGCCTTGGTGGAAGAATACCATTTGCAGCAATCGGTGCGATTTGAGGGCATTCAGCCGCAGGTGCACGAGTACATGAAGGCGGCGGACATTTACATTCATCCCAGCCGGCGGGAAGGCCAACCCAATGCCTTGTTGGAAGCCATGTCCTGCGGACTGCCGACGGTTGCCAATTTAATCCCCGGCATAACCGACGAGGTGCTGCAATCGGGAAAATTCGGATACCTCGTCGATGGCGAAGAAACCGGAATGTTTGCCGCCGCTCTAAGGGTGCTCGTTAACAATCCCTCGTTGCGAGCCAGGCTTGGCCAAAACGCCCGCGCCGAGATTCTGCAAAGGTACGATATCGCCCAAATCGCCAGACAATATATGCAGCTTTATCGTCGGCTCGTTTATGATAAAGAAATCAGAATAAGCCGGGCCAAGACGCATACCGCCCGCAAGAACAATTTCAGCGTGGAACACAAACGGATCGAACAAAAGCGTGATTGACGTAAAGATGCCTGACACCGAATTGACAATGAATCGCTACCAACCGCAGATTGAGACCTTTCAGCGCATCGTGCAAAGGTATCGCGGCTTCGAATCCTTGCGCCGAGTTTTGGACTTGGGCTGCGGCAAGGGCCTCGAAACGGCTTATTTGCACCGGTTAACAGGCGCGCAAGCTTTCGGCATCGATGTGAATCAAGAATTCGATCCTTGGGCTAGCAACGTTGCCTGGCTTGCGAACTATGACGGTGAACACATCCCTTTTCCCGCTGATTTTTTTGACGCCGTTTATTCCTTTCACGTCCTTGAACACGTTGGTGAGCTGCAAAAGGTTCTCACCGAAGTGCGCCGAGTGCTCAAACCGAAGGGCGTGGCCTACTTCGGAGTGCCAAACAAGCGCCGATTGTTGGGCTACTTTGGTATGTCCGACAAGTCTTTGGCCGACAAAATTCGGCAAAACTTGCTCGACTGGAAGCTACGTTTTTGTCACCGCTTTGAGAACGCTCTGGGAGCGCACGCCGGATTCAAGGAAGGCGAGCTGGTGCGGATGTTGGCCGCCTATTTCCCAAAAGTCATTCCGGTAACAGCGCAATACTATCAATACAAGCACGAGCGTTTGCGCAGCGCCTTTAAAATTTTAGCCCAAGTAGGACTACAGCAGCTAATTTGGCCGTCAGTATATGTTGTGTGCATCAAATGAGGGGGCTGAATGTTTTTATCCACTTCGAAGATACGGAGGCTTATTCACATGATCCGTCACTGGTCAGCCAAATGCGAAAAGATTTCTCACGGCATCATCTTGCCATGGGACGTCGCCACCCCCTCGGTGCCGACTGCCTCGCTGATTTACCAAGAAGGCTTTAGCGCCAGCAGCATCTTTGGCTCTTATCATATTTCGCGGAGTCAGCAATACCAATGGACCGCGTCGCTGATTCATTCGCGGTCAACGTCTGAGGCGAATGTCGAAGGTGACGAATTCCAGACAATCGGCTAAAGCCCATAGGCCCTTAAGAGTGAAATTCGTGCTTTTTTGGCAAAAAATCAAAACCGCTCATGAATGCGAACAGACGCGAATTTCCGGATTGGCGTTTATTGGCGTCCCTTCGCGCTTTAAAAACCTTTTTGGTTGCGGCTTGTGCGCGTTGGCGAAATCAATGCAAAACGCTTTTAACGGAGCGTGCCGGCAAAGCATGCTCCAACGCTAAGGTGGCAAAACAGGAGAAAAGGACTAATGCAATTTGAAGGAACACCGGGGATATGAGCACAACGAATTTGACAAGCCTGAATCTTGGAACGACCCTCAACGGAGTTCGGAATATTCTGGTAAAGCGCCTCTTGAGCCCGTACGCCAGGTACAAGGAGTTTTTGCAGGAATCGCAGTGGTGGAGCGAAAAGCAATTGGCCGACTACCAGATTGAGCAGTTGCAGAGAACGGTCAAGCATGCCTACGCAAACGTCCCCTATTATCGCGGCGCTTTGGAGATTTACGACATTCGTCCGGAAAGCATTTCTTCTTTGAACGACATCATCGACTTGCCGGTCTTGGAGAAAGAACAGGTGCGCCGGCATCATGCCGAGATGGTGTCTAGGGCGGAAATCTTTCCGGTTCTGTACAAGTGTCACACCAGCGGTACTACCGGAAAACCTCTGACGCTTTATCGAGATTTGCGCAACGTCGGATTTGAGCGTGCCATCCTTGCCCGCCAATGGCAATGGGCCGGTTTGCAGCCAAAAGACCGCTACGCGACGCTCAAGGGCGAGATCACCTCTCCAGCAAAAATTGCACGCAAGGAGTATTGGGAGCTTAGCTTTGCGGAAAACAAGCTGATCATGTCTTCATACCATCTTTCCGCCAAGACCATGGATCATTATTTGGCAGCTTTGCGAAAATACAGAATTCTCGGCATAGAAGGCTATCCGTCTTCGGTCTATGCCCTGGCGCGATTTCTGTTGGAGCGCGACCAACAACTGCCGATGAAGGCGATACTGACCACATCGGAGACCCTGACACAAAAGCAAAAGTCCGCCATCGAAAAAGCCTTTGCCTGCCGGGTCTTTGATTATTATGGAATGGCCGAGCGCGTGGCCGCCATTCACACCTGCGAGCACGGCCGTTATCATCTTGTTCCCGAATATAGTTTGGTCGAGCTCATCAAAACCGACCGTCTTGGCGATGGTTGCTTGGAGGTGGTAGGCACTACGTTTAATAATCGCGCCATGCCCTTGATTCGCTATCGCGTCGGCGACATCGTCAGGCCAGGAAACGAGCGCTGCCCCTGCGGCAGGGCCTATCCGGTCATCAAAAGCATCATCGGCAGAAAGGACGATTACATCGTCACGCCGAGCGGAAAACTGGTTGGGCGGTTGGATCACATTTTCAAAGGCGTCCAGCATCTGGTGGAGGCGCAGCTCTATCAGCCGGACAAAGAACGGGTGGTGCTGCGCATCGTGGCCGATAAGGATTATCGTCGCAAAGACGGACAAGAAATTTTGGAAAAATTGCAGCAGCGGTTGGGAGAAGAGATGCTTCTGGAGATCGAAAGCGTGGCATCTATTCCCAGAAATGGTCGAGGAAAATTCAAGGCCGTAGTCTCAAGAGTGAATGGCTTTGCGGCTTGAATCGCGCTCGTCCGCAGGAGGAGCATCATGAACATCAGCATCTTTGGATTGGGTTACGTCGGCAGCGTGTCCGCGGCTTGTTTTGCTCAAATGGGACATCAGGTGATTGGCATCGACACGAATGCCAACAAGGTCAACATGATCAATCAAGGCATCGCGCCGATCGTGGAACAGGATATTGAAGAAATTATTAAGCGACAAGTAGCAAGCGGACGCTTACGTGCCACACAAAACGTCGAAGAAGCCGTGAGCCATGCTAGCGTCATTTTCGTTTGCGTGGGAACACCCAGCAACGGCAACGGCAGCATCGACTTTAAGCACATCCAGCGTGTGTGCGCCGAAATTGGCGACGCCTTGAAGAATAAAGAAGCATTTACCGTCGTCGCCATTCGCAGCACCATGCTGCCGAACATAGCCGAGGAAGTGGCCATTCCGAATTTGGAGTGGCACTCGGGCAAGATTGCCGGACACGACTTTGGCTTTGCAGTCAATCCTGAATTCCTGCGCGAAGGCAGCTCGGTCTATGATTTTTACCATCCACCCAAAACGGTCATCGGCGCGCTGGACAAGGCAGCCGGCGACACGCTGGAAAAATTGTATGAGGCCATAGATGCTCCGCTGTTCCGCTTGAGCATCGGCGAAGCTTCGATGATTAAATACGCCGACAACGCCTTCCATGCCATCAAGGTGACTTTTGCCAACGAAATCGGGCGTCTGTGCAAAGTCTTCGGCATTGACAGTCGCAAGGTCATGGAGGTCTTTACCCGCGACGTAAAGCTGAACCTGTCCCCCTACTACTTAAAGCCGGGTTTCGCCTTTGGCGGCTCTTGTCTGCCCAAAGATTTGCGCGCCATCACCCACTGCGCCAAGCAAGCGGACGTGGAAGTGCCGTTGATGAAAGCGGCCATGGAAAGCAACGAGGAGCATATCCGCTTCACCTTGGAGAAAGTGAAGGACCATGGCAAGAAGCGCATCGGTGTGCTCGGCCTCAGCTTCAAAGCCGGCACCGATGATCTGCGCGAAAGTCCGGTGGTGACCTTGGTGGAGCAGCTCATCGGCAAAGGCTATGATGTCAGCATATTCGACAAGAACGTGTCCATTGCCCGGCTGATCGGCTCCAACAAGGAGTACATCGAGCGGGAAATTCCCCACATTGCCAAGCTCATGTGCGGCTCCGTGCAGGAGGTGCTGGCAAAATCCGAGGTGGTGGTAGTGGGCAACAAGGCGGAAGAACACGAGGCCGTTTTGGGCGAGTTGAAGAACGGCCACAAAATCATCGATTTGACCGGCTTGAAGAATGCAAAAAACGGAAATCTCAAAGAGGTAGATTATGAAGGACTGCTCTGGTAAGATCCTGATCATCGTACAAAACCTGCCGGTGCCTTTTGACAGAAGGGTTTGGTTGGAGGCGCAAAGCTTGCGGGATCACGGCTATCAGGTCGCGGTGATTTGTCCCAAGTCGCAGGAGTACCCGGAAAGTCACGTGGTCATCGATGGTATTTCTATCTATCGTTACCGAATTCCCCTTGAAGCGCGCGGCTTTCTCGGCTATGTTTTCGAGTTCGTCTACGCCTGGCTGATGACTGCGTTCCTGTCTGTTAGAGTGCTTTTCCGCGAAGGGTTCGACGTCATTCAGGCCTGCAATCCGCCGGATACTTACTTTCTGTTGGGCGCCCTATACAAACTATTCGGCAAGATGTTTGTCTTCGACCATCATGATCTGTCGCCGGAGATGTTCATGGCCAAGTACGAAAAAACCAACGGACTCTTATACCAAGGCCTGATCTATCTGGAGAAATTGACCATGCGCACTGCAAAGGTCGTTTTCGCCATGAATGAATCGCACAAAGAAATCGCTTTGAAGCGCGGAAAAAAGCGGCCTGAAGAAGTCGTCATCGTGCGCACCGGCCCGGATTTGAACCGGCTCAAGTTAGTACCGGCGGAAAAGTCGCTGAAAAAAGGCCGCAAATATCTGGTCTGCTACCTGGGAGAGATGTGTCCCCAGGACGGCGTAGATTACCTGCTGACGTCCGCCAAGTATTTGAACGAGGAGTTGGGACGCCGGGACACGCACTTTGTGATCATGGGCGGCGGACCGGAAATGCCAAAACTGAAAGTGCTGAGCGAACAAATGGGCCTCGCGGAATATGTGGAATTCACCGGGCGCATTCCCGATGACCTGTTGTGCCGCTATCTTTCTACTGCCGACGTATGCGTCGATCCCGATCCTTGGTCCGAATGGGCGAACCGCTCCACTATGAACAAGATTATGGAGTACATGACGTTTGGCAAGCCCATCGTCGCCTTCGATCTCAAGGAAAGCCGTAATTCTGCTCAACAGGCGGCCGTGTATGCCAAGATCGACGACGTGAAAGATTTTGCCCTCAAAATCGCCGAGCTGCTGGACGACCCGGAGCGACGCAAAGTGATGGGAAGATTCGGCATCCAGCGAGTGCAGGAGGAGCTGGCTTGGCAACACACACACAAGGCGCTCTTGGCAGCCTACGAAGGCGTTTTTGCAAAAGCCTCTCTTGGCAGAAGCAAACCAATGGCGGCTGTAGAATCTTCTGCAATTCGACCAAGCAAAAACATCAAAAAGTTCCGTATTGTTGGCGACAAATTGGTAGTGCCGAGCGGCATGACGATCCCTGAAAGATCGCTGCATGTTTCTTGGAAGAATACAGATGAGGCCACCTTCAGCGAATCAGCAGATGTGGCGTTGGAAGAGGCGAGCATATCCTAAACCTGCGGAAAGAAACGAATGAAACAGCTCCGGAACATATATCACCTCATGGCATGGAGTATCCTGATGTTATCAAGCTGCTCGCTCAAAAATCCCGTCAAGCCGGCTGACAAAGCGACCGGCTGGGTACCCTTGAACAGCGGCTTAACCAGTTTGACCGTCCAGGCCATTGCTGCCGATCCTTCCGTGCCAAGCACCTTATATGCCGGAACATTAGAAGGGGCGTTCAAGAGCACGAATGGCGGCGAAAACTGGTCGCGTCTCACCACTGGATTGACCAGCCAGGACATCAAGACCATCGCAGTGCATCCGCAGGAAAGTAACTGGTTGTTTCTCGGCACCTGGGGAAAAGGTCTCTTCCGCAGCAGTAATTATGGCCAAAGTTGGCAAAGCGCCTGGCCGACAGGGCAGGACCCGAGGATTTATGCCGTTTACGTAGCCGGGGGAAACCAAAACACGCTATGGGCGGCTACCGAAAACGGGCTGTACAAGAGCGCCGACAAAGGCTCGACCTGGACGCGCTCGTTTCACTATGGAAGCGTATTGGCGATTGCATGTGCGGCCATCGAGCCGAATACTGCTTTCATCGGCGTGCGTTACAAGGGAGTTTTTAGATCCATCGACAACGGAGCAAATTGGATGCAGGCTAATCAAGGTATTTACAACTCGGGCAGCGAATACGCCAGCGCCAATAGTTTCGCCCTCAATCCGGTCAATTCCAACCAGGTCTACATGAGCACCGGGTGGGTCGATCTGTACGAGTCCGTGGATGGCGGCTCAGCCTGGCAGCAGATTGCTCCGGAACTGAGCGAGCTACACGTCGTTTCCGTGGTGGTGAATCCCAACAATCCCGATCACCTCTGGGCCGTTACACAAAGCAATGGCGTCTATCGCAGCCGGAATGGCGGCGATACTTGGACGGCCTGCAATCAGGGTCTGGGCACATTGGAAATGAAAAGCATCTATCTTGAGAGCGGGACCCGGACTGTTGTCTACGTCGGCACTATTGGCAAAGGCATTTATAAATATGAGGCCGTCGATTAACACAAAAAGGCACAACCTTCTTCTGGCCGCCGTTATTCTGTTTGGTTTTCTCTTACGACTCGGCTATCTTCTGACTCTGGAAGAGAGAACCTTTTGGGAAGACGAAGCGGACTATCTGGCCTTGGCGCAGAACATTGTGAATGGGCAAGGCTACACCAACACCGAAGGCTACCCCACTGCCTTTCGTCCGGTCGGCTACCCGATGCTGCTGGCAGCGCTTGGACTGGCCGGCATCAGGAGTCTCTTAGCGATCCGTCTCTTTCAGGCGTTGCTGAGCACGGCGACCATCTACTTGATCGCTTTGCAGACTTTATATGTTTTTAATCGGAAAGCCGGAATCGCGGCGGCCGCGCTGGCAGGCATCTATCCCTATTTCGTTTTTATGCCTGGTACGGTTTTAGCAACTACCTGGTTTGCATTTTTGCTGGTCAGCGCCAGCTACGCGTTTGTCCTCGGCTGTGACGGAGAAAACACTAAACTTATGCTGGCGAGCGGCGCCCTTTTTGGTGTTGCCGTTCTGACCCAGCCTTCGGCTATAGTGTTGGCCGCAACGGCCAGTTTGTGGCACGTGGTAAACAATCGCCGGCGCATCCTCGCAGCGTCCAGGAAGCTACTGCCCTTTTTTATCGCCCTGCTGCTGATCCTCGCTCCCTGGATGCTCCGCAACACCAGAGACTTGGATTATGCGGGACTGGCCACCAACGGCGGAAGGAACCTGTGGTTAGGCAACAATCCTCAGGCGACATCACTGACCGGGAGCGGCGTTGCCATGCCGGCGGAATTGGAGCGACGCATAGACGCATCGTTCTTTGAGGCGGAAAAGGATCAGATTTACATTAGGGAAGCCGGTAAATTCATCCGCCAAAATCCGTGGCAGTTTGCTGTTCTCTCGTTGCAGAAGGCCGTACACTTTTGGAGCTTGATGCCATCAGCGACGACTCCGGGCTATATTGAGCAGACGAGCGCAGTGCGCTGGATCAGCGTCTTCAGCTTTGGCCCGATTCTTCTTTTGTCGCTTTTGGCTTTCCATTTTGCCGCACAAGGGCAAAGAAAGCACATAGCTTTGTGGCTCGCATACGCAGCATTCTTCACAGTGCTCCATGCCGTTTTCATCGCCAAGGTTCGACTGCGGCTGCCCATCGATCATTTTCTGATCATGGGCGCCGGGTTCACTGCGACTTATTTATTTGAAAAGATCAAAGGAAGCAGGCTGACGGCCTTGCTTCGTCATTAGACTTTGGCGATGCACCGTGATCAGCACCTTTCTGCGGACGCTGGAAATATTGCCCGAAAATGTTACTTGTTGAGGATTGGTTTAAACAGAACTATAGTTTGGCAAATTCTTTCTTAACACAATATGTAGGAGAACTCTCCCAGTTCGACCACAATATATATTCCTGATCGGCGTCTGGAGACGCCTCCTACGGCTTGAATTCAAAATTTTGCCAAACTACTGTAAACAGAAATCTCATGTTTCGCGGCCGCATCGTTCACACTGCAAAGGAAAATACTTTGCATAATGAGCACGATTAAGCATTGTTATGCCGAAGGCATCCTCCCCCGTCTGATGACAGTCTCCTTTACGTATACTGTGCTGCGACTATGGAAGAGACCTTCTGCATGAAACACTCGACATTCGCGAGCGTGGAAAGTGGTTTTCGTCATTATCGCGCAGCCCAGCGGCCAGGGAAATCCCTGCGAAATGACAGCCCATGCTCGAACAATGATCCTTGATGGTAACAGTTCAGGTCCGTTGTCATTTCGAGCGGAGCGAGAAATCTGTATAG
>DYKH01000603.1 GCA_020722685.1 Caldithrix sp.
GGGGGGGGGGGCTGCGTCGCTCGCCCGTCTTTTGGGATGAGACCATCTGGCTACCTCTGCCCGGGCTGGATGATTTATTGACCAAAATTGCATTAAAAGACCGCCAGGGAGGCATGGAAGCCATCGCCTATGTGGCAGCCTCCTTCAAGCAAGGCTGGGCGGCAAAAAATGCCTTGCTCGAACTGACCGCCCACGACCTTGCCAACGCCCAAAGCCTCGAAAGCATCGCCAAAATTGCTCGAACCCTGAGTTGGCTGCCCGATAACGCCCGCATGGACATGCAGGAACTGTTGCTCGGCATTGAACAAATCAGCCAACACGCCCAGGCCGCTCTCGAAAGCGAAACTCTCTACAATCGGCAGGAACAATTACGCATGGCATTGCAGGTCATCGAGCGCGTTCGCAGCGGTCTGGCGTATGCCGAGAAAAGCGACCTGACCCGCAAAATCATCCCCGCCTTCGAGGGCTGGCAGCGCACCTTCGGCCGCGCATTGAACGACGCCAATTTGCAAGAGAGCATCCCAAATATCTATGTTTCGGGGTCGCCCCTCATCAAGGATAGCAAAAGTTTCAAGGGACGCCGCGATCTGTTCCGCGCCCTCACTAATCAACTCGTTTCGCCCGCCGGGCAGCGCCCCAGCCTTTTACTCTTTGGCGCCCGCCGCATGGGGAAAACCTCCACCCTCAAACAATTGCCCGTTCAACTCGGTCCGCAAATCATTCCCGTTTCCATCGATCTGCAACAAGCCAGCATCGTTGAAAATGCCGCCAACTTACTTTCCCTCATCGCCAAAGAGATCGTCAAATCCGCCCACAGCGAAAGGCGCGTCAAATTCCCGCCGCTGGATTCTGAAAGCCTCGCTCAAGACCCTTATTTTGCCTTTCAGGAGTGGCTCAGTTCTCTGGATGAAATTTTGGGAGACTATCATTGGATTCTGCTCGCACTCGACGAATTCGAAACCCTGGGCGGGATGCTCGCGGATGGACGCGTGGACGAACGCATCTTTCAACTGTTGCGCGGCATTATTCAACATCATCCCCGCATCACTGTCTTGCTCAGCGGCGCCCATACCCTTGAGGAACTTCCTCCGCTTTGGAGCAATTATTTCATCAACAGCAAAATGCTCAAAGTCGGTCCGCTTAAAAAGGCGGAGGCTGTTGAGTTAATCACCCGTCCCTTGCCCGATTTTCCGCTCACCTACGATGATGATGCCATCGACCTGATTCTCCGCGAAACGGGTATGCACCCCCACTGGATACAATTCACCTGCTGCGAAATTGTCGAGCATCTCAACGCCGAAGGCCACTTCCACGCTGTCGAAGGCGATGTCGAAGCCGCACTTGCCCGCCTCCCTGAAACGCTATCTGGCGATTTCAAGGATATATGGGAAGGCAATGATAGTTCTGAACTCATGCGCAGCATTCTAAAAGATATTGCCCAAGCCGAAGTTCTGCCCCTTGTCAAACTCGATAAATATCGCCAGGAAGCCGGCTTCCAGAAAACGCTCGACTTTATCCTCCGCCGAGACATACTCATCGAAGAAAACGAAACCTACCGCTTTCGCGCCAACCTGCTCCGTCGCTGGATAGCCCAACGCTAAGGGGTTGTCAGCGGGTAGGAGACAGCAACCAGGTGGGCAGGCGTCAGGCGTCAGCAGACAGTGACTTACCCGACTATCCGACTACTCGACAATGCAGTATAATTGCACGCACCGCGAAACCGG
>DYKH01000604.1 GCA_020722685.1 Caldithrix sp.
CGTTAGGGTTGTCCGCAAGCAAGTATGGGATGGCAAAGAACGCCAAGCCCGTTGCGTTAACTGGACACCCGCGGAACCTAATCTGGGACTGGCGCAGAAGCGTCAAGAACCCGCATCGGTACCTGCAACTCTCCAACCCAAAAGCCGCGTCCCACATCTTTAGATGAAAGGAGTGTAGCATGAAGTTTGAAAAAGATACAAGAGGGATCAAGAGGTACATCGGCTTCGACATCCATAAAGAGTACGCGCTGGTGGGAGGACAAAATGCCCAGCAGGAATGGGTGATGGCGCCGAGACGGATAGGGATGGAGAAGTTGCGGGAATGGGCGACAGCCAACCTGCGCAAAGGGGACGCCGCGGTGATCGAGACGACCACGAATGTGTGGGATGTGTGCGACATCGTGGAGCCGCTAGTGAGTTATGTGGTGGTGGCGCACGCAGGCGGAGTGAGGCAGATCGCGGAAGCACGAGTCAAGACCGACAAGAAAGACATCGAGCGGCTAATCCGCCTGCTGATTGCGGACATCGTCCCGGAAGTCTGGGTCCCGCCAGTGGAAGTGCGCGAACTGCGCGGGATGATCTCGTATCGCAATCGGCTGGTAAAGACCAGCGCCATGATACGCAATCGCCTGCAAAGTTTGATCCATCGCCACAACCTAATCCTGCCGAAGGGAATGTTGAGAGACAAGGCATGGTGGGAAGCGCAGAAGATGAGCGCGCTGGAGAAGATTCAAATACGGCAGGAACTGGCAATGCTGGATGAGATGGAAAAACACAAAGGGGAAGTGGACGCGGAACTGGGACGGCAAAGCCTGGGCGAAATGTGGGGAAAGCAGGCAATGAGACTGCTGCAACTGTCTGGCTTCGGCGCGATCGTGACCATGACGGTTCTGTCAGCGATCGGGGATGTGTCACGCTTTGAGAGCGCGAAGAAACTGGTGGGGTATTCGGGCTTGGGAGCGGGCGTCCATGACAGCGGGAAGGAACACATCCAGAAGCGGATTACCAAAAGTGGGCGGAAGGAATTGCGCTGGGCGCTGGTGGAAGCGGCATGGCGAGCGATCCGCATTTCGCCGTACTGGAAAGAACAGTACGAGAAATATCTGCGACGAATGCGCAAACCGAATCAAGCGATCGTGGTCATAGCGCGGAAGTTGCTGGTGGTGGTGTGGCACGTGCTGACGAAAGAAGAAACAGACGAACGCGTAAGCGAAGAAGACCTGGCGTACAAGATGCTGGTGTTGTCCTGGGACTTGGATGAGAGTGTCCGCATGGGTTTGAGCTACAAGCAGTTCGCCAAATACGCGCTGATGAAATTGGGAGTTGAAACTGACATAACGCGCTTCGCGCGCAAGGAGGTGCCGCGCAGAATAGCGTCCAAGGCGGAAGTCTTGGAGCGCATGGCGGAACTGGGACTGGCGTTCTAATCAATGCTCTCTAAGGGAGGACAGGCAGAGAAAAACAGTGGAATTACAAAGTGAGACCAACCTCGTCGGAAAGTTTTTTTTCACAGGCGATGGAGGGTGGCGGAGCCTTGCCTGTTCAAAAATAAACTACGCAAAAAAAGAGCCGTGGAAGTTGTTTTCTTCCACGGCTCCAGTGATTCTAACTGGCACACATAAAAAAATTGATTTTTGAGGGGACCTTGACAACTGCAGTAATCGGTACCTGCGTGTGGGCGGGCGTGGACAATGTTTGGGAGCAGGAAAAACTCGAAGCC
>DYKH01000605.1 GCA_020722685.1 Caldithrix sp.
CGAGTCAACGCGAACTCCAAAAGATGCGGGAGGAGCAAGACCGCAAGTGGGAAGAGCAAAATCGCAAGTGGGATGCGAATCAGGTCACAATCAACGCGATGCTTGACGAGATTCGCGCCCTATCGCGGAAACACGATGGTACGATTGGCGCCTTGGGCGCGCGGTGGGGACTGCAAACCGAGCAATCTTTCCGCAATGCGTTGGCCGGGATTCTGGGGACGTCCTTCGGCGTGGAAGTGCTGAATGTAACGGAGTACGACGACGCGGGCGAAGTCTTCGGGCGGCCTGACCAGGTGGAATTGGACGTCATCATCCAGAATGGAGCGTTGATTCTATGTGAGATCAAGGCGTCAATGAGCAAATCGGACATGGTCATCTTCGAGCGAAAAGTACGATTCTATGAAAAACGTTACAACCGGAAGGCCGACCGGGCGCTGGTGATTTCGCCGATGGTGGAGGCGCGTGCGCGGGCGCTGGCAAACGAATTGGGGATTGAGGTCTACAGTTATGCCGAGGAGGTGACGCCGTAGTTGTTTTGACACTCGACAGGAGTTTTCTGGTCTCCGTTATGGAAGGAGTAAACAATGACACTCAAACCTGAGGTTATCCATATATTACAGCGTGAAAAAGCGGTGTGTGAAGCCGCAATGCAGCGTTTACAAGAAAAAACCCGGCTCTTGGAAAACCAATTTGGCTGGTCTACGCATATTTTCCTAGAGCTTTTTAACGCCGGTAAGATCGGTGATGACCAAGCGTTCTTTCGTTGGTATGCATTGGCGGAAGCGCTGCGGGAATGGCGAGAAACTCGCGGCTATTTACAGGAAATGTTAGCCAACGTGGAGTTAGTGAATGTTTGAGTCCATCGCTGTGCCTATCGAATCAGCTATCCGATGCTCTGCGCTGGTTGTTACGCATAATCTCGCGAAAGTGCAATTGAGTGCTACCATTGGGTACATAGAAGGCACTATTACTTTTGTGGATAATTCAAGGCTGGTCTTCTTTGAGTTCCTGCGGCAGACAGAGAATGGCGTGCAGCGTGAGAAGTATCGTTATCACTTTATGGATGGCAATGAGCGGCTTATCTTTCGTTACGATAACGCCTCGCACCATCCTGAGGTTGCTACCTTCCCAGACCACAAACATTTGCCGACCGGGTTGGCAGAAAGCGTTGCGTTGCATTTTGTTGATGTTTTGGCCGAAATCGAGGCGTATGTGTTGGGAGTAACGGCGCTGGCTGCTTAAGGACGCAGATTGGTGTTCTTTGCAAGAAGGCGTGGGGCCACACGTACACTTTCAGTCTGATTGGGCGCTACTTGTTGGGTTGGAAAGTGCAGACGCTGGTGTGTCCGTTTGTGCTCGCGGATGCCGCTGGTACTTTGGTGGAGAGTGACCCGGTGACGGTGTTGGTGACGGCGAGTGATTTGCCGGGGCACGCCGGGAGTTTGCAGGCTGGGAAGATGGTGGTATAGTTGGCGATGTGGGCGGCACGGATGTCCGGGTGTGGGGGGGGGCGTGACGCTTTTTGTTGGAGTGAGAGCGGAGGGATGTGTCTGCGCGAGTGGTTGGATGGTCGGATGTCACATGTCTGCCTAAGCAATTCGGTTTCTTTATGTTAAAATGTAGAGTCAAAGGCTCTGGAGGTGCTTCTTGCGTAAAATATGTGTATTGGGGCTTGGTTACATCGGGTTGCCGATAGCGAGTATGTTTGCTACGCA
>DYKH01000606.1 GCA_020722685.1 Caldithrix sp.
TAATTCCGCCCTACATCTGGCGGATCGCCACGCCAATTCCCAATGAACCAAAAAACATCGCATCACATGCTGGAGCGCCCTGCCCAACTTTTGAAGAGCCGCGCGCGGCTCGCAGCCAAGTCAAAAGGGAGTATAAATCTACTGCAAAAACTCAAAACCCTTAACGCGAAGTTACCAAGAAAGAGGCAGGGTAGGGCCGACCGTACCACTTCGTGGCACAGGTAGGTCGGCGATGCGTTTGCCAGTGTCATTGCTACGTCGCAGCGACCGCCGCTCACCATGACAGGTTGCCCTATCATTGATCTCTTCGGTTTGTTCCACATAATCTCGAGCGGAAGCGGAAGCAGGAAGTGCGGAAATTTTCTCTCGTTACTTTTTCGCCGTCAAACTCTGCAACTCGCTCCGAATACGTTCCATCACTTTCTCGTTCACCCGTCCAAACGTCTTAACCACAATAGATTGGGAGATCGTGTAAATCTTGTCCAGGCGGACTTTGCCTGGGTGGTTTAGCGTTCCCTTAAAGCCTCAACACGTTACTCACCCAGCCGCAGGGACAAGCCCTCCCCCAAGCGGATTTCTATCCGCGCGCCGTCATCCGGTTACACCGCACTTGCATTCGGTGCAAGTGTCCGCTTGCCATCCGTTGACCACCACCCACCCCGCCGCAGGGACAGTCCTCCCCTCGCCGAAGATTGAATGGCCTCTCAGTTGGATGCGTTGATTTACGGGAAATAACGATAGATGTCTTTGCGATTCAGGAAACAGACAAAGATCACTTGCCCCTCTAGAACCTCGATCCCAATTCTATATTCGCCGACCCTGATACGATAATACGTTGTGTAGCCTTCCAGTTTCTTCACATTCTGCAACTCTGCTAATGAAGTTGCCGATTCGACCTGCGCAATGATCTTTTGCACCTGTTTCAGCAAGCGCTTGTCTTTTATCTTCTTCAAGTCGCGTCCGAAACTTTTTTCGTAGAGAATTTTCACTGGTTCACCCCGACAGGATGGCGTCTATTTCTTCCTTGCTGACAAAGTCGTTCTTTCGACCTTCGCGGATGGCATTGGCAAGGCCAATATCTTCAATGGCTTCGACTACAATCGCGGCCAAAACTTCCCGCCGTTCCTCGAAGAGTTCAACCATGGCTTCTTTGAGCAGAGTCTTAAATTGTTTTTCGTCTAAAGTTTCAATGGTCATGGGGCACCTCTCCCAAAATTATACTGCCAATTGCCCCCGCTTTTGCAAGAAAAATTACCCACTCCAAAGCAGACTCCCATCTGCCCATCGTTCATTCGTCATCGTGGTTTTCACATCGTACCCGCAGGGTATTCGTGGACGGCTTTTCACCCGCGCGCCGTCATCCGTGCCAGGCTGCAGTCCGAAGGCTTGCACTGAGCCGCCGGGTCGAGTTCATCGAGACCCCGCCGAAGCGACTTTCATGTACTGAGCAGGGAATTCACGTGTGCCCGTCAGGGTATTCCCGTCGCTGCCCCTCCCCCCTCGGCAGGGACGACACACCTGCTTCTATACCAGGGGATTGCCTGTCCTGGCGTCAAGCCGGGGCTTCGTCAACATGGGTATAATAGCACCAGCGGATGACACCCTAACACCTGACACTCTAACACTTGACACCCCAACACCTGACACCTCTCGAGCAACCCCCTATGAAACCGACAAACCCTTCCCGCATCGCCCTCAGCGCCGTCATCGCCTTG
>DYKH01000607.1 GCA_020722685.1 Caldithrix sp.
AAACCGGACAGTTTATGTGTTACAAACCAGGACAATTTATTTGTTCTTAACATTTTGTCACTTCAAGCTTGAATGGAAGCACGGTTTGGTTTATCATATGACTCACCTCGTTGGTTTGGTATTTATGGTGCCTGATTAACACATATATACCTGAATCAACGAGGTTTTTCAATCATTTTTCACCAAAAATTCCCGCCAATCGCGGATTTGGGGTCTGACGGAACTGGCCGAGGAATTGGCAAGGCCTGAATACTCCCAGGTGCTGGTGATTTTTAATACCAGAAAACACGCTTTGGCCCTGCACGCAGAACTGCAAAAACTCAAGGCTGAAGGACTGTATCACCTTTCGACGATCCTCTGCGGAGCCCATCGCAAAAAAATCCTGAAGGAAGTAAATAAACGGCTGGCAGACGGCAAACACCCCCCGGTCCGTTTGATCAGCACACAGGTTGTCGAGGCGGGGGTTGATCTCGATTTTCCTGCGGTCTACCGCGTGATCGGGCCATTGGACCGAATCGTGCAGGCCGCCGGCCGGTGTGACCGGGAAGGCAAGCGGACGGCAAAGGGCCAAAAAGGGAAAGTGATAATCTTTGATTTCCCTGACAATGCCTCTCCGCCGGGTGCATACAAAACAGGGCTGGAGGACGCAAAAACAATTCTGAGTCGAAACTCGCCGGAACAATTACATAATCCGAAGATCTATACCGAATATTTTCAAATGCTGTTCCGGGACGTTAATCTTGATAAGAAAGGCATCCAGCCTGATCGTCGGGATCTGAACTATCCGACGGTTGCAGCTAAGTACAAATTGATCGAAGATACCATACCGGTCGTAATTCCAAGCTATGATAATAATGAAGGGGAACGCCGATTGCAGGCGCATCTCAAGAAACCGTCGCGGGAGACATGGCGAAGGCTCATGCCTTATATCGTTAACCTGAGCTATCGTGACTTTCACCGAGAGGAGATAAAAGAATGTTTGAAGGAGGAGAGCCTCGGCCTTTATCGCTGGAATGGCAGTTACGATGAAAAAACCCATCGCGGAATCCAAAATATCGTCCGAGATCCCGCAGACCTTTATATATAAGGAGAATGATTATGGGGAATATCGTGGATATCAAGGTTTGGGGCGACTATGCCTGTTTCACCCGCCCTGAGTTTAAGGTCGAACGCGTCAGTTACCCGGTAATGACGCCTTCAGCGGCGCGCGGAGTGCTGGAGGCGATCTACTGGAAACCGCAGATTCGTTATCGTATCCAAAGAATCGGCATTCTGGAGATAGGCACACAATGGTCGCTGCTTCGAAATGAAATATCTAAACGGCAGCCGACGACGGCGGGCATCTGATTGTGGAGGACGAGCGGCAGCAACGCACAAGCTTGGTGCTTAAAGATGTCGCTTACCGAATTCAGGGATGGATCGAGCCGCGCAACGGAGAGACAAATATCGGCAAACACCTTGATTGCTTCCGCCGCCGGGCCGAGGGGGGGCAGTATTTCCATAAGCCCTTTCTGGGGTGCCGGGAATTCGCTGCCGATTTCGAATGGCTGGGGAATAAACCTGAAAACGACGAAACCATCAAGCCGGATCAAAACCTGAACTTGCCTATCGGGACAATGCTTTTTGATACCGCCTATATCGAGAACCCCGAATTCTATCTCACCGGCGACCTTATTTTGTTGAATAACCGCCGATCACAAAATGTGACTTT
>DYKH01000608.1 GCA_020722685.1 Caldithrix sp.
TCCACCGAAGATACAACGACAAGGGGGATTATGCACAAAATAAACTGCTTAACTTAACCCAAATTTTGTCTTGACTTTGGGGGGAACTATAGTGAAAAACCTGTAATTCCATTTCTTAAGCAAACATTGACTTTGTCAGCCGCACTGCGCCGCTCCTCGTCATACTGCTTGTACTGTCTCGTCGCGGCTCGCTTGTCTTCGCGTTTCCATTATGATTGAGTGCCTTACAGATTCAGACTTCCTGATCCGGACGGGTAATTTCCTAAAAAACCGGAATTGCCCATTGCACAATTATCCTTCTTGCAGATGGTTTTAAGGTGTATTCTTACCCGACTATTTCACAAGGAGGTATGCCAAGATGCGACAATTATTTCTGCCTGGATTTCCCGATGGTGCTGAGAGGATCGGTGCAAGCCTGAGCATTCTTCGGAAAGACGGTTTTATGACCTATTTCACGGGAAATGATAACTATTTTTCCCATCAGGAAGGCGATAAAAGCAGTTTCCAATTCGCCATAACCAATCTCATTGCCAATGGCCATGTCCGAGCAATAGACTTGGAGAGATCATCTCTTGACCTGCGCCACCGTACCTTGATGAACTGGATGGCGCAATATCGGGAACATGGACCCGCCTCTTTTTTCACACAGAAGCAGTCTCAGCCCAAGCCTCGAGTCATGACCGATGAAAAGGAGGCCGAATGCACCGCTCTTCTCGCTCAAGGCCACTGTCCCGCCGAAGTGGCCAGGTTGGCAGGCATTGGCGAATCCACATTACGAAAGGCGATTGCACGCGGACAGATCATCCATCCCGTCACACCTGTCGTTCCAGACATATCACAATCACCAGGCAGCACCAAGGCCTGTCGCAGTCGTGATGATGCTGAAGCTGCAAAAGAAATCGGTACGGCCTGCACCCGTGCTGATGAGCGAACAGCCGCCGCCTTTGGGCTCGTGCAAAGCGCTACCACCCGTTTTGAGGTCTGCTCCGATGTCAGCTTTGGCGGACTGTTAGCCGGCCTGCCGGCCTTGTGTGCCAACGGACTGTTTTCGGGTATCGGCCGGCACCTGAAGCTCCCCGCCGGTTTCTACAGTTGCCTGCACATCCTGCTCATCCTGGGATTCATGGCCCTGGCACGAATCAGCCGTCCGGAAGGTCTGCGTCATGTTCCACCCGGTGAACTGGGGAAGTGCATCGGTCTGGATCGGGCTCCCGAGGTTCGCACCCTGCGCGAGAAGGTCGCGCTCATGGCCAGCACGGGCAATCCTGATGCCTGGATGAAGGAACTGGCCAAGGCGTGGATGGAGGATGATCCGGATGAAGCCGGTTATCTGTATATCGACGGTCATGTCCGTGTGTATCACGGCGAAAAGGCCAAATTGCCAAAACGGTTTGTCTCCCGGCAACGGCTTTGTTTACGGGGCACCACCGACTACTGGATCAACGATGCCCTGGGGCGGCCATTCTTTGTCGTGTCCAAGGCCGTCACCAGCGGCCTGGGCGATGTTATTCTCAATGACATCGTGCCGGAATTACTCTCTGCTGTCCCCAACCAGCCCACGGCAGAACAACTGGCGGCTAACCCCCGACTGCATCGTTTCATCATGGTCTTTGACCGTGAAGGATCAAACGGCAGTCTTGTTAAACCGCTTTGGAAACAACGCATCGGCGCGATTACCTATCGTAAGAATGTCAAGGATGTCTGGCCGGTT
>DYKH01000609.1 GCA_020722685.1 Caldithrix sp.
GCGCAGCGCGGCATTGACTTCGGCTGTGTAATACCCGCCATCCAGCCTGTTTTCGCCGCGATACAGCCAATGCGCTGGAACAGTGGCAATGGGAATCGAAACCCACCAGCCAGACTCAATGAATCGCAGGCGACGTTCTTCGCGGGTGAGGATATTTACCGTCGTTTTAGCCATTGAGCCATCTCATTCGTTCTGGTTTGGAAACCCACTCCGTGAAGTAGCGCACCACTTCGGGCAGTTGGTCAAACTTCTCGCGCACCTTCTGTTGGCGTCGTTCGGTTACCAATTGCCCGCTTGTATTGCGGCGTGTGACCGTGATGGTATCTTCGTACTCAATCAGATCGCCTTCGGGCGTCCGCAGGTAGTGAATTTCACCGCGGCGGTCGTGTCCAACGGCCTCGGGGGTGGTCATAAAGATTTCATAATCGCGCAGTTTGCCCGTTTCTTTCTCGATGAGCATTTCTTCGCCGGTTTTCTTTTGCAAAAGCAGGACACTGGTTTGCGTGCCTGTGTATGGTTCAAATGTAACTTGCGGCAAATCCACACTGGCGATAACACGCGCACGCTTGAGAATCCATCGGCGGATGAACGCCAATCCGGGGTTGGAGAGAATACTATCGGGAAGAACAATCGCTAGCCTTCCGCCTGGTTTCAAGAGTTGCAGACAGCGTTCGATAAACAACTGCTCTGGCGGCATAGAGGCGCGGCGCGCCCCATTCTCCATCTCGAATGTGGACAACTCAAACTGCGCCAGAATGTGCGGGTCGTCAATGGGAATCTTGGAACCAAACGGCGGATTGGTCAGAATGATGTCGAAGCTGCCAAGTTTGATGTGCTTGGCAACTTCACCCGTCCATTCACCAGGAGGCAAGAGCGAATTCGCGTGGTACACGTTGGTCGAGCCGTCGCCGTGCATCACAAGGTTCATCTGCGCGGCTCGCACCAAAACAGGGTTAAAGTCAATCCCTGCAAGATACTGGTTCGCGGTTTCCCGCAGAAGTCTCACGGTCTCCTCAAGAGCCTTGCTCTCGTCTCTCCATTTGGCGCGCTGGGCAGATTCAAGATATTCGCGCCAGATATTCATCACTGACACAAGAAAGCCGCCTGTTCCACAAGCAGGGTCGAGGATGCGGAGTTTCAGCCATTTATCGCGGGGATAGGTAGCCAGAGCCATTTGCGCTGCCATCTCGCAGACATTGCGCGGCGTGAAAAACTCGCCCCTATCGCCGCGCAAGTTGCTCCCCACAAGTTGCTCGTAAGCCGCGCCTTTCACATCTGCTAGAGTTTGCAAAAGGGAGTAACGTTGAAGTTCTCCGACCACATAGGCTAATACCCGATTGTCAAGGCGAATCTGCTCATCCCTGGCAAAGATGTACGGATAGCGGTTCTTTACATCTTCAAACAACTGGTCTATCGTCTGTTTCAACCGTCTTTGTCCAATTTCGGAACGGCGCTCATCGTTGCTGATAAAGAAGCGCATTTCACCAGTTGATGTGTCTTCATCGTAAACCTTGCAGAAAATCAGTTTGAGCAGTTCCTGAAAGGCGGGTTCTTTCTGTAGCCCCTGATTGCCGTAGATGTAGTTGTGGCAGCGTTTGAATATAGCAATCAGTTCTTCGTGGGCGGGGACGAGTTCAGTAAAGGTAATCGGCTGGGGGGCATCATAGCCAAAGCGGGGGATGTCGGTGGCTTCGGCAAAATAGACTTCGCC
>DYKH01000610.1 GCA_020722685.1 Caldithrix sp.
GAATGAGGATTTATCTTCAGGCCAATTCTGCCAGGCACATTTTGGATTTTGATATATCATTTTCAGTTTTAATGTTTGATATTTGCAGGAAGGCTACTCGGACACCAAGAGAAAGTGAATAGCAGGTACGCATTTTCCGGAAGAGCCTTAATCAGTGTCCACCAGCGTAAATTCTGCGTCCAATCAAAAGTTACCAGCAGAGAAGTTTCCTTCAAAAAAAGGCTTGAATTGCTGCACTTTTCTAATGAAATTGTGGCGGTGAACAGCGGTGCGTCGACCTTGCATGATTATGACCGAAGCCGACGCCCGTGAGTCCTTTCTGAAATGGGAATAAAAACCGCCGAGAACTGTAATACTATCGGTGCTGCGCGAAAATCTGCAGGGAATCGAATGTCTTCGCTCAAAGAAGAGAGGGAAAAGCGGCAAGAAGCCAAGCTCGTTCGCAAGGCTCGGGAAGGCGACGTGAGCGCATTCACCAAGCTGGTTGAAAGATACCAGCGTCCGGTTTACGCCAGCATCTATGGTATGGTACTTTCCCATGCGCAGACGGATGACCTTATTCAAGAGACCTTCATCAAGGCGTATCGCAATTTGCACCGGTTTGACGAGCGCTTGCCGTTCTTCCCCTGGATTCGGCGGATAGCGATCAACACAACCATCAATTGGCTCAAGTCAGAAAGGGGAAAGAAGACCTGTTCCCTTGACGCTTTGGAGGCAACTCATCCATCGCTCGCCTTGCACGAGAACCCTGGGCAAATTGTCGAGAGAAGGGAGATGGAGAGTGTTGTACGCAAAGCGCTGCTGGCGCTGCCGATTGAGCAGCGCACCGTCTTGGCCTATCGTGTCTTGCAGGAAATGAGCTACGAGGAAATAGCCAGGGAGCTACAAATTTCTATTGGAACTGTCATGTCAAGACTCAATCGCGCGCGGAACAAGCTAAAGAAACTTCTGCGGGGATATTTGCCAGTCAACCACAGGTGATGTATGCAATGCGAAAAAGTTAGGAAAAAGCTGGAAGAATTTCTCGACAACGAGCTCGTCGCCGACGAGAAAGCCGAAATCGAGCGGCACCTGTCATTCTGCCGGGATTGCAGTGCCGAGTATCAAGCGATTGCCAGTGTGAACGCGACGGCAAAGGAAACCATGTCGGCACGGCCATCTCCGGAGTATTGGGAAAGCCTGCCGCAGCGGATCGCAGCGAGCATCCCGAGGAATACGGTCAAGAGACCGGGCTGGAAAGCTCGTCCGGTTTTAGCAAAGTATCGATTTGCTTACGGGATTGTCGGCGTGGCGACCGTGTCAGTGCTCTTGTTCTTTGTCGGCAGGAGTATGCTTTATGACGGGCATACTCTGGGGCCAAGAAGCTTATCTTGGCAACGGATCCCGGAAAAGCAAAGGCTCGATTCAGTCAGTCAGGCTCCCATTGAGAAGAAAAAACCGGGGGAAGGAAATGAGGAGCCGGTATCGGCCCCGGCCAATGTAGAGTCCAAAGCCGCCGGCCGTCAGCCAGTCTCGCCGGTCAAGTCACCAAAGCACGGAACCTTTTCGGAACAGCCGAAGGTTAGCGGATCCGCTTCCAAGCAGCCGGACGCAATTAGAAATGATGAGGCTTCTCAAGCCGGCTCGCCTGAGGTGACCGCTGCCCGAGTGGTTTTGGATTCCGGTTCCATGCAGCCGCGTCAGCGTCGTGACTTCAACACCCATGTTGC
>DYKH01000611.1 GCA_020722685.1 Caldithrix sp.
CCAGGCGCTTGATGTACCAGTTGACGCTGCCCACCGCAATCCCCAGGCGGCTGGAAAGGTTGGCCTGCGTCGCCAGGGGATCGCGCGCAATTTCATCGAGAAGGGCATATTCATGCGGTTTGATATCTGCCATGAGGTTGAACATTCAGTTTCTGAATTCTCATACAAAATGAAGAAACTGTCAAGGGCGCGCATTCACTCAAATAAAATGTTACCGAAGTGGTATCGTTCCGTCAAAAGAAAATGTTACCGAGGGAACGATGGCCGAAACAGACCCGATGAACGTCAATGAACGCAGGAAGTATCTTCACAAGATGCGAATTCGCTATTGGCAAGCCAAGCAGAAAAGCGAGCGAAGCCGTTTGCTGGATGAAATGCAGGCAGTAACCGGCTTGCATCGCAAGTCGCTGCTGCGGCTGATTAACGGCGAGCTGGCGCGCAAGCCGCGCCGCAGCCAACGCGGCAAGACCTATGGAACGGAGGTGGAAACGGCGATAGGCCAGATAGCCGAAAGCCTGGACTATCCGTGTGCCGAACGGTTGAAACCCAATCTGGTATGGATGGCCAATCATTTGGAAGCGCACGGCGAACTTCGTTTGACCGCCGAGTTACGCCAGCAATTGGAAACGATTAGTGTCAGCAGTTTGCGGCGACGTTTACCTGCCACCGAACGAGCCACCCAGCGCATCGCACACCGCAAAAATCAGCCGCGGCAATCGTTTGCGCAAAAGCAATCCATCCCTATCCGCCGCATTGATTGGGAAGAATGCCGTCCCGGGCACTTTGAAGTTGATCTGGTGCATCACTGCGGTCTCAGTGCGGATGGACAATATGTTCACACCCTGCAACTTCTGGATGTTGCCACGGGCTGGAGCGAATGCGTGGCGGTCCTGGGACGCTCCTATCTGGTGATGCAGGACGGGTTTGAACGCCTTTCTCAGCGTTTGCCCTTTGAAATCCGGGAATTGCACCCCGATAATGGCTCGGAATTCCTCAACGCTCATCTGGTGCGCTATTGGAAGGAGAAAGTCCAGGCCGAACTCTCCCGCAGCCGCCCCTACCAAAAAAATGACAACCGCTTCGTGGAAGAAAACAACTTCTCCCTCGTACGCGCCTATGTCGGCTATGGCCGCTTGGACAGCGTGGCGCAGGCCAAACTCCTCAATCAACTCTATGACCAACTCTGGCTGTATCACAATTTCTTCCAGCCAGTGATGCGCCTTTCTAAAAAACTCTGGCAGGGGCATCAGGTCAAACGCATCTACGATGACGCCCTGCCTCCCTTGGACCGCCTGTGCAAAACGCATGTCTTGTCTCCCGCTCGCCAACTCGAACTCGAAACCCTGCGACAGAACACCAATCCCATGACCCTCCGACACAATATCCAAACCTTGATTGATCAGCTCTATGCCTTGCCAGCCTTGAAGGAAGGCGTTGTGGACGATGTGCGTTTATCCCTGTTTGATCCCCAGGCCGTTCTGGTCTAACGATGATCCCTCTACCTCAAACGACTCGCACCTGCCATGTTGCGGTACAATCAGCGCACCCCCCACTCGAAGACGAACAGGCCGTCCCTCCCAATTCGGCCGGTTCGTCTTTTTGTATCTTTGCATCCTATTTGGAAAGGAGGCGGCTTGCCTTTGGTAACATTATCATTTGGTAGAACGATTGCCTTTCGGTAACATTATCATTTGGCTTGACACGGG
>DYKH01000612.1 GCA_020722685.1 Caldithrix sp.
GTTCAACAAACAGGGCTTTCATGGGTGCATTCTATACGCAAGTTGCGTTTAGTTGGAAGATTAAAAACCCGGCGCATGGCCGGGCTGGGTGTCGGTACTGCCGAGATCATCCCTCATCACTCACGACTTCAAAGCCCCTAATCTGAATCGGTGCGGCTTTTCGCCGCTCCCTTTGCGCATCAAGGGCTACGACGTTCTTACTTCCTTTGTGGTGTCCTGTTTCCACCGTGTCTAAAACATCCTCACGGCGGCTTGAGCCGCGTTGCTGCCTACATCCTCCTTGGTCGAATCATGCGGCTATCTTTTCTGGCATCGGCTTTTTATTGCGCTTGGCCTCGGCCTCGGCTTCCTCCCGGTCTTTGAACACTTGCGCCAGCTCATGCACCCGGTCGGGCAGTCGGAACGGGCGGCGGTCTTTCAAAAACAGATTGATGACTTCCTCGGTGCTCTCCAGTTCATTTAACAGCGCCTTGGTCTGTTCACTGTCGAAGTCGGGAATCAGCCTGACGGCATTATCCAAGCTCACGCCTTGGGCGGTTATCGCATCGCGTTTTTTGGTGACGGTTTCCGTTCCATGCTTGAGTTCGCTTTGAAGCCGCAAGCGCTCGGCGGGCAATTCGTTAAACAGCAGGTGCGTGCAAGCCTTCACCAAGTACTTTTGGCTTTCGAGTATTTCAGCATATTCGCCCTCCATTTCTGCCAAGGCGTGCTGTAGCTGCGCAGTCTCATCGTTGATGCGTGTACCCAGCCACAATAGCGCACCGCGCAAGTCTCGCTCTGGGGGCGCTAGGCGCACCGCCAGCAGTGCCAGTGCGTCATCTTTCTGGATGGTGGATACAAGCACCCGGATGATTTTATGCAACCGTGCAAAGGCTTCTTGTGTGTCGGGGTGGTTGTTGATTTCGTGCATCATGTCGATTTTGTTCATCGTTTAGTCTCTCTAAGTGCGTCCATATAGCCGCGCAGCTCTACCCGTGCGGCGCTCAAGTCTTTACGCGCAAGTTTCATCAGCTTGCTGGGTGTCATGCCCTTGCGGGCGTTTTGACTTGACTTTGCCTTGCCCTCTGCGGTGCGTGCCCCGGTCGATTTCTCCCACGGTCGCCATTGCCGGATTAGCTCCGCTTGCCGTGCTCGGCGTTCCTCCGTCCAGCCGTGCATGTTTAACCTCTCCTATCGCTGCGGTGCGTGTAGTTTCGGTCAAAAGTTCGTTTGGCACGGTTTCATTTTTCCCAGCGTGCGCGGGGGCGTTGTTGACTTGTTGATGGCCTGCCGCAATGTTGGCTTGCTTGGCAAAAATCACGGGCGGGTTTTTGATGGCAGCCAAGGTTTCAAGTGTTGCGCGGCATTGGTTCTGTGCCCTCAGTCCAAGCCTAAAAAACGTCTCGATATGCGCCATCTCCTTGCTGCGCAATGCCCGGTCAATCAGGTTTGCGTAGAGGCTCTCAAGGCTTGCGGCTTGGCTGATTAAGGCCATCTCCACATGGCATAAGTCGTTTTTGGCTACAAAACGCGCTCGGGTTTCAAGCTGCGTCGTGAAGTCAACAGTGATTTGCACATCGTCCATGTCCAAGCCTTTGGCTCGCTGGATTAACTCTGCGTTTTGCCATGAACTTGCAGCACGGACTTCGGCAATCGGCGGCGGCGTTGCCATATCGCGGCGTGGGGTTTCCGGCAACATGGCGGCAAAGTTTCGTTTTTCGGTCAT
>DYKH01000613.1 GCA_020722685.1 Caldithrix sp.
ATGGTAACGGCCTCACGGTTTACATAGGCGCGGTGGAAGTCGCTATCAGTGGGACGCAGCGTTTGACCACCAGCTACTACTTCGCCGGAGCGCAGCGGATTGCGATGCGAGAGGGCATGACGCTCACGTATCTGCACGGCGATCACCTCGGCTCCGCGTCCCTGGCGACCGATGACGCGGGCGCGCAAGTGAACACGCTGCGCTACGCGCCGTTTGGCGAAACCCGGCATGGCGCTGCGCCCACGGATTTCCGCTTTACGGGGCAGCGTGAGGAGGACTTTGGGTGGTATGATTATGGGGCAAGGTTTTATTCGCCGGGGTTGGGGCGCTTTGTGAGCGCGGATACCGTTGTGCCTGATCCGAAAAAACCACAGTCGCTCAACCGGTACAGTTATGTTTTGAATGCACCGCTCGAATATAATGACCCCACTGGCCATGCACACCATAGCCCTGGTGATGGCCCCTATCATTGGACTCTTCCAGATACAACCTACTACTATAGCAAAGAATATGGTTGGTTTGATAGAAATCACATTGGCGCGGGAAGGCCTGCTCAAATCATCCAAGATATCAGACAGACTATAGCCAAGGGGGGAGGCGTGGTATTCATTGCCCATGATGTGAACGCCGGGCCAATCAAATTAATCTACCAAGGGCGCTATCAAATTTCTGAAGAAGCACGCCCAGAAGATGCCATTAGTATAGCCTATGGCATCTACCAACACTGGAGCCACCGGTTTGAAGCCTGGGAAGGTACAATGGCCTTCGGTCGTGGTCAAGGCACCACTTTTGCCGTTGAAGACTTACCTTCTCACCATATAGGTTTCTACGAAGCCGCTTACTCTTTTTCTCGCGCTGGTATATTCGAGGCTTTGGGGGGCGTTGAAGGGACCGATGCAGAGCCGCCACGAGATGTCAAAAATCACACTTTTGAACCCGCGGTCCAGAATGCAGAGGGCCAGTATGAACGTGTTCCTTGGCCCGGTTGGCTGACCATCACGCCTATTGGCAGTGGCACGAGTACCTGGACATTTGTGGATGATAGTTGTATAGGTAAATTTTGTTGGCTGTCTGGATGGGAATAGTTTTTTGAGGAGGTGATTATGCTTTCCTTTGTTATAGCTATTAAATGGAATTGGCGGCACACCCATATCCTGATTGGCTTGAGCGTGTGTCTATGCATTGTATTGTTGACCGCATGTGTTGAAAAAACCGAAGATGCCGGAGATGTCGCCAGAGAGTTCTTTGAAGCATTCCGAACGGCAAATCTGGATAAGGCCAAACAAGTCACGGTGCCGGAGCAATGGGAGCAGATCGAAGAATGGATGCAGAGTCATCCATTCTATCGATGCCGCCAGGGAGATTGGGATGGTACAGGAACGAGTGGAGCGGGGGCTGTTTTCTCTTCTACCAATGAATCTTATTGGGGCTTCACATATCAATGTGTGAGTGATCTCACGCCATACACCTTTCAAATCAACGATATCTGGCTGAAGGAAACCGATGCTGGCTGGAAAGTGTACAAATGGGGGGCCATCTGCGAAACTTTTGACTATCCTGGAGAATTTTGCCCATTTGAGGAACCATAAGTTTACCGCTTTCCCGACAGTGCAACCTGATGGAATCCAGGGCGGGCTACGACCTTAACGGCAATATGCTCGCGCGGGTGGAGGTCAGCGGCACAGAGACCATCACTTACACGC
>DYKH01000024.1 GCA_020722685.1 Caldithrix sp.
AGGCAACGAATTCTATTCCAAAAACGCATGGTTACCTTTTTTATGAGTCAATGCGCTGTGATCGCTAACGAAATTTTACTGTTTGAAAATTAATCCCAAAAAGTTAAATTGGGAAAAAGGCAGCGGCAACATCGGACTGGGAGCATGAAGCGACTTCTGATTACGGGCGCAAGCGGTTTCTTGGGTGGCCATCTGGTCCACCTGGCCCGACGCAACTGGGAAACTTTTGCCACCTATTTGACTCACCCGCCCAAGAGAAAATCCGTTCATTGGACCCAGCTTGATTTGACGCGACACGCACAAGTCCGCGAGTATCTGGAGTTGATCCGACCGCACGTTATCATTCACGCTGCGGCCATGAGCAATTTGGACCTTTGCGAAGAACACCCACTGTGGGCCGAGGCGGTGAATGTGCAAACGACCATGAATTTCGCCTCTTACGCCTACCGACTTGGTATCCGGCTCATTTATATCTCTAGCGATATGGTATTCGACGGCTCCAAAGGGCTTTACGAAGAGACCGATCGGGTGGCGCCCATTTCAGTCTATGGGGTCAACAAGGCGACTTCCGAGGAAATTGTGCGCCACCACTGCCAGAACTGGGTCATTGCCAGAACCGCTTTGATTTACGGTAAGCCAAAAATCGGTGGATCTTCTTTTTCGGAATGGATGGAAACCCGATTGCGCTTGGGCTATAAGGTTCCGCTGTTTCACGATCAATTCCGATCTCCGATATTGGTAGATAATCTGGCCGAAGTGCTCATGGAGCTGGCCAAGAATGATTTTATCGGCACCCTGCATTTGGCCGGGGCCAACCGGACCGATCGGTATTCCTTCGGTATGCAGTTGTGTGGGATCGGCGGATACGATCCCAGCCTATTGGAATCGACTTCCATGCACGACGCCCAGACCAAAGCTCCGCGCCCCGCCGATGTCTCTCTGTCCATCCAAAAGTCCCAATCCGTGCTCAAGAATCGCCTTCTTTCCACCGAAGAAGGGCTGCGGCGGATGTTTGCTGCCCGTTAGCTTTCCTTTGGGAATGAAATGCCGCTTGTTTTCGTTTTGCCAGCAGTGCCGCCTGCGCTCGTTTTCTGGGGGCAGGAGCGAGGTAATTTTGTTGTTTCGAGGAAAGCCCGGCGAAGGACAAAGCAATTGACTCTGGGCGCAGGAGAATCGAATCGTAGCTTTTTCGGCTAAAGAATTATTGCCGCCAAGTGGAGGCAAAGCTGCACGAATGGCTATGATGGCGCTTGTCCGTGTGCATGCGCGATCTAAACCGTCTTTGGATGCGGTTGGCGCTAGTTACGCTTGTGAAGGGTAAAAAGTGCGCCCTTCTTGTCATTGGTGCGCATGCAGGAATGTCCTTGTGAGTCTGTCGTTAGGAGATGCCTGTATTCACAGGCATGACATGAGAAAATGGTGTCCAACCACGGGCTGTCTTGCTGGTAGTGTCATTCCTCCTGCGGATGCAGGAATCTCCTTCTCATTGCACGGCACAATGAGACCCCTGCACAAGCCGAAGGGACAGTAGCTTGTAATCGGTTACAAAAAATGACCCTTAACGAGGATAGTGGAGAGACTTTCTAACCAAGCGGATTCGGTCGATGGGGGGACGACTATGCGGGTGAACGAACGAGGCGATTTATGTATGATGTGATCATTGTGGGCGCCGGGCCCATTGGCTTGAGCGTGGCCATCGCAGCAGGCCAGCGAAAGCTAAACTATCTGGTGTTGGAGAAAGGAGTGTTGGTCAACTCCATTTATGGCTTTCCCACCCACATGACCTTCTTTTCCACCGGGCCCGAGGCGGAAATTGGCGGTATTCCGTTTGTCTCGAGCCAGCTCAAACCAACTCGACAGGAGGCGCTGCAATATTACCGTCGCGTGGCTTTGCATTTTAATCTGAAAATTCGGACGCAAACAAGAGTGCAGGAAATCAAAAAGGTCGGGGATCATTTCGAGGTGCGCATCTTTCCCGACCAGATGCTGGAAGCCAAACGAGTGGTTCTTGCTACCGGCTATTATGACAATCCGAATCGGTTAGGCGTGCCCGGTGAGGATTTGCCCAAGGTCAGTCACTATTATAAGGAAAGTCATCCCTACTTTCGCAAAAAGGTCTTGATTGTCGGCGGGCGAAATTCGGCGGCGGAGGCTGCTCTGGAAATCTTCCGTTCCGGCGGAGAGGTCACTTTAGTGCACCGTGGCAGCGGCTTTGACGATAAGACCAAGTATTGGGTCAAGCCGGACATCAACAATCGCATCGCTCGGGGAGAAATCACCGCCTATTTCAACAGCCGGGTCTTGTGCATCACTCCTACGGCCGTTGATATCTTGGTTGAGGAGAGAAAAGAAGTTTCTGTGGAGAATGATTTTGTTTTGGCCCTGATCGGCTTTCACCCCGACATTGGCCTGATGCGCAAGGCCGGGGTCAGGATCGATGAGTCAACCCTTACTCCCCAACACCATAAAGAGACATTGGAAACGAACGTCCCGGGTTTGTACATCGCCGGCGCTCTGACCGTCGGCAACGAGGCAAACCGGATATTTATCGAGAATGGCCGGGTGCACGGCGAGATGATCCTGAGCGCCATCGAAAAAAGCCTCAGTTGACAGTTAGCGCACGACAATTTCAGCGCCCTGCACTGCCGGGCTGGCGAAAATGAATTGTTCCCGATCTTTGATGTTGAAGCGAATTTCCGGGTGCGTTGTGCGCAGATAATCTGAATAATAGTCTTGAGTCACCCCGTCGATGAATGAAGCGACTTTTTCCTTATGCACCAGATTGACGGTGCAGCCGCCAAAGCCGGCGCCGGTGAGGCGGGCGCCCAAGGCGTGATGGGCGCGGGCGATTTCCACTAACGTATCCAGCTCGGTCGTGCTGATCTCGTAATCATTGCGGCAGCTTTGGTGCGAGGCGTTCATCAAGGTTGCAAACCCGGCAACGTCGCCTTGGTGCAAAGCTCGTGCTGCTTGTTCGACTCGCGCGGCTTCGGATAGCACGTGGCGGTAGCGCGCAGCAACTTTGAATCCGTCATCCGGCGGCTGGAAGACCTTCCCGGATTTAAGCGTCAGGTAATTCTGGGTAACCTCTTGGGTGGATAGTGAGAGTCTCTCGGCTACTTCCTGCATCGAGAGGACGGCAGGCGTCAACGCCTGGCCGACAATGCGATCGTAATTTTGCTTGTCAATGGCAAGATTGTCCGCGTCCACGTCGGCTAAGCGGTTGGCTCTGATGTCGATGTTTAGCTGGTTTTTTATTTGCGCAGCAATAAGAGCAGCGGCGATCCGGCATTCCACCGGCCGGCGATTGTAGTCGTTCATAGCTCGTTCGGTTTTGGGTGCACGAATTAGGGAATTGCAGACGACTATTTCATGATCTGCCGGCATGGGGACCGGCTGACCGCGCAAAGGGAAAAAATCGATCTTGAGGGCATGATTGTCCCGGCCCAAAAGGGAGATTGCTTGATCCATGCCGCCGCCCTCGGTGCCGACGTATCGCTCGGCGCGGGCCAGCAGCTCCGCAAGCTCTTCCAAAGCCAGACTCATATCGTTGGCATGGAGGAAAGTTAGAGCTGCCGTGACGACCAAAGCCGAGGAGGAAGAAAGTCCCGCGGCCGCTGGTATGTTGCCGGCGTAGACTGCGGAGAACCCCTTCGGGGATTTCCCCTGTTTGCCAAGCAGCGGTAACAGGCCAACCACGGCCGCTTTGGTATAGTTTCCCCAGTCTCCCTGGGCATAGGGCCGAATGTCGGCAGAGTCTACAGGGAATTGGCGCGGCGGAAAATCATCATCGAGATTGGCAAGATCGATGACCGGCTTGTCGTTGCGAGATGCGCAGACCCAGATTTCCTTGTTGATGGCCATGGGCATCACCGGATAGCCGTTATAGTCGGTATGTTCACCGATTAGATTCACTCGGCCAGGAGCTCGTACCATGAAGACATCCTGCGCCGGGAATCGCTCTCTGAAGGCGTTGACGAGCCGTAATAATTTCTCGTTCCGGTCCGCGCGAAGCGGGTCCTCCGCTGCATGTATGCCGAGTGGTTCCCGGGCGAGTTGACTGAGCAGCAAGTCTATTTGCACAACTTTTTCCTTTCTGCAAAAATCCGAGGCGAGGTTACTAAAAGCAGGGAATAATTCCAAGAAAATTCTTCTTTATGCAGAGTGAAATTCATAGAAAAACCAAGGGTCCTATGAGCAGGCTTCGCCGGCAGGAGAACAATCGGCAGTGCATCGCGCTGCTGCGTTCTGTCAACGGTTGTGCCGCTGGGATTTGACTGTCACGACCGCGCAGATTAAGGCAAAATGATCAGGGACAAAACCATTTTGTCTCGAATCACTTTGACTATGAGGTTGTGGTATCACGGGGTTGAGTATTACGCCGCGGAAGCTATCACGACCGCGAAAAGTTTTCTGGACCACCAATTGGGGCGGATGCCGGCTCACCTTAGATGAGTGTTCATCTGTGTCGGTTGGCGGTTTGAAGCTTTACTTGCGTTATCGTTTCGTTGCAAAGTGCACACGAAAACACTTTGATGGAAATGCGGGGCAAGCCTAAGAAGAAGGATGCAGAAAACATGAAACAGGTAAACTTTCAAGAGGCAATGGATGTTTGGGCAAAACCGGAGCGCATAGTCCTGGTGACTAGTTTGGATGAGGAAGGCCAACCCCAAGTGATGACGGTGGGTTGGAAAATGCGCACTTCCTTCCAACCCCCTATGATTGCCATTGCCGTCGGAGCCAAGCGGAGCATGCACAAATGCATTGCCGAATCCAAAGAGTTCGTCATTGCTGTGCCTGGAGCTGAGCTGGCAAAGGCAACGCTTTTATGCGGCATTCCCAATCCGGAAAAAATCGATCGTTTCCAGCAAGGCGGCCTGATAACTAAGCCGGGCAACTTTGTGAGCTGCCCTTTGATCGAGAATTGCCTGGCGAATTTTGAGTGCAAGCTGGCAGCCGAGATGCCGACCGGCGATCACACGATTTTCGTGGGCGAAGTGGTTGCCTCGTGGATCAATGAAAAACCCGGCAAAAACCTACTGGTCATCGGAGAAGAAAGCGGAACCGAGCTCTTGGCCGCGCAGGGCCCTTATCGGGTTGGAGTGTTGCGTTAGGATATTTGCCGGGAAAAGCTTCCACGCCGGTCTTTTGAGAAAGGGAGTGTTGTTGCGGGTGCCGACTATTCTTGTTCAACCCCTGCATTTTGCAGGGAGGAAAAGATGAATAGTCCGATGAACAAGACGACCACTCCGATCACCAGAGAGATCACTGCGGCCATGCCAAAAACGGTTATGATTTCCCGCCACCGTCGGTGCTCCTGGTTCTTAAGCAGACCACTAAGGATGGTGTCATAGAAGAGCTTGCCGGTGAATAGGATAAACAGCAGGATGCCCAAAGCCACGCGGGTGAAATCGACGCGCTCGGACATGGCCTTGCGAATTGGCAACAACAGCCACAAAACCAGCAGCCACTTGCCGACTTCACTGACGACGGAAAAGACTTTCTTGCCGGTCAATTGGGCCATCTGCTCAATTCGGCTCCTCTTCCAACCAAAAAGCGTTTTCAATGTGTTTGATATGCGGCTTGCCCTGCATGAAGGTAACGGCCACCACATCGAAGCGGCAATCGATGTCTTCGAGTTGCTTCAACTGCAAATAGCTCGCCGCCACTCTGCCGATTTGCCGCTGCTTTCTGGCGTCAACCCAGGTTTCCGGCTCGCCAAAGGCTTCCGTGCGTCCGCTTTTGACTTCGACAAAAACCAGCGTCCCTTCATCCATGGCAATGAGATCGATTTCGCCCTCCCGAACACGGAAGTTTCTTTCGACGATTCGCATCCCCACCGAGATCAAATAGTCGGCGGCAAGACGTTCGCCGGTCCGGCCAAAGCTGGTCTTGCCGGTCAAGGATCCCCTAGTCATAAAGATGCCGCAGGACTTGAGGCTTGAAGGTGCGACGATGGATGGGACACAATCCGTGCCGGCGAATCGCCTGTAGATGTTGGGGAGTGCCGTATCCCTTATGCCGGGCAAAGCCATAGCCGGGGAACTGCACATCGTATTTTACCATGATCTGATCTCGGGTTTCCTTGGCAATGATGGAAGCTGCCGCAATGGAAAGAGACAGGCCGTCCCCATGGACAAGGCAGCGATGGGCATGATCCTTCAGCGGCGTGTCGCGGCCATCGATGAGCAAATAATCGGCATGGAGGGTCAAGCTCTGGATCGCCTGTCGCATCGCTTTTAGGCTGGCTTGGAGAATATTCAGGTCGTCGATTTCGCTTTCCGAAACGATGCCCACGCCGATGCTTAGGGCCTTGCACTCGATAATTGATTTTAGTTCCGCTCGCCGCTTGGCGGAAAGCTGCTTCGAATCATTCATGCCGTCGATGCAAGGTTGCTGCTGGGGGAAGATAACCGCGGCAGCAACGACCGGACCTGCCAACGGCCCTCGCCCTGCTTCATCGATGCCGGCAATGCAGCGAAAACCGGCCTTCCACAACTCCCGCTCGTAGAATAGCAAATCGGTCTTATTCAAAAATCCTAACCCTCCCTCTCCTAATCCTACTCCTGCTCCTACCCCCTCGTAATGCTACTCTTAATCTTAATCTTAATCCTAATCCTAATCCTAATCTTAATCTTAATCCTAATCCGACCCCTACGGCCTTGCCGGCGGTCCCGGCAAATCGCTCTGTACTTTCTCCTTACTTGGCTCCTCACCGGCTCCATAAATCAATAGGGCAGTGGCGAAAGCCAAGCCGCCTCCCCAGGCCCACCAACGGGTGTAGAAGGCTGAACTCTTTTTCGCCAAATTGACCAAAACGGTATCGGTTGCGCCAGGACGAACTTTGATGCTGTTGGTTTGCAGCTTGTATCCCGCCTTGGAAACGATGAGACCATAAGTCCCCTGTAGCAGATGCGGAAAAGAAGCCGGCGTATCCTTGTTGATTTGCCGTCCGGTTTCAGGCTCGACGAGAATGGCCGTTGCCTCAGGCGGATTGGTCCGCACGATCAACCCTCCAACCATCGTCTCGCGTATCGCCACGAACCTTTCAAACAAATCCGGGGGTATCCGATTGGGATCGAGGTCGATGGTCGAGTTGGCCTGAATGGCGGCGATGAAATGCTGGCGCACGACCGCTTCGTCAGCCCCCTGGCGGATATAACAAAAGGCCAGGTAGACGTGAGCCGCAAAGAGATCATCTTGAGTGGAGAGGAGGGATGTGGTGACCTCCTGCAAAGATTTGATGGCGTCTTCGAAGCGAGCGCTGTAGAACTCTTCGATGCCTTGCAGCAGGGTCTGATTAATGGTTGTCTGTGGCTGTGCACTTCTGGGGCAAAACAAGACGGCAATGGCGACGATGAGGGGCCATATTTGCAGATGCGCTTTCCTTTGCAACCGCCGCAAAAGGCAAGCAATTCTCGCCGGAAACACTCTTAGTGAGGCGATTGGCCGATATGATGCCGGCACTCTCGATCTTGCAGAATTCTCAAAGAATGGAGGCTGTTGGGCCTTCTGGCTGCAAACTTGCCGGTAAAGTTTCTTTGGGGGAACCTTGAATGAAATGGTAGCGCGCATATTTTGCATATTAACGGATCAATCCAACGAATAATCGGCTTTGCTTATCGCATAAAAACCATTTTGCGCGTTGAGGTGTATTCGGGAGTTTCTAAGCGCAAAATATAAATTCCTGTGCCCAATTCCTGCCCATTTTCCTCGTGCGCATCCCAGCGGAACTGATGGAAGCCTTGTTGCTGCCGCCCGGCGTACAGCAGCTTGACCCGCTGGGCAAGCAAATTATAGATCGCCAGATGCACTTCGGTGTCCTGCTTCAGTTCGTAGCTGATGATGGTCGCAGAGTTGAAAGGATTGGGATAGTTTTGCACCAACATGAATTCCGAGGCCCGGCCGGGCAAATCATTCTTGTGCTGTTCCATGTACTCTTGGCTGCCGGCATAGAGCTTGAAATGGCGCGCCAAGCCGGAACGCGAGAACCAGAAAGAATAGGTAGAGTCAAGTTGCAGATCGACGGAGATTTTGGCGTCCATGTCCACCAAGGTGAATTGCATCTCCGCTGCCGGCTTGACAATCCTTCTAAAAAGGATGGTTGCTTCCTTGTCATCCGGATTATTGCTTCGGACCGTAAATTCCCAATGGTCACCGGCGCCGGATGGGCGGAAATCCGAGGAAAACTCTTTTGCCTTCATCTGCCAATTTTCATGAGGAAAATAGAGCGAGATATAGGTTCCGACCACTGGCGGCTCCACGAAATCGAGACCATAGTCCCAAAACGGAGTGGCTCCTTCGATGCTGCCGATGAAATTGGCCAAATCAGCCGAGTTATCCTGTCGGGCTTCTAGCGTAGCCACCCAATCGGCATGCTCATAACTCGGCATGAGGTCTGGTTTGCGTAATCCTTTTCGGGCCTCGAGCGCTGGAATGGCCAAGGAGATGTCGTCGAATTCGGTGTAAAAGCTATAACCTTCCCACGGCTTGAGAATGGTCACCTCCGGCGGCAATAGCCAGCGGCCGACATAGGTATAGGGTCCAATGATTTTTTGGGTGTCGGCCGCGCTGGCCAAGAGAATGTCTTGCCACTCGATGTCAAAATTGAAGGGAATGCCGATGTCGTTCCAGCCGCGCCGCAAAGGGACGATGAACGGCTCGGCGGAGTTGACGGAAACGCCCGGACCGGTGTCAAGACTGATATTGGGCAGGGAAGTGATCAGCCAAAATGCCCGTCCTGGCAGCAGATCGCCGGTGGAAGGATATTCATCGTAGCGATCTTCAATCGTGTTCCAGTAGAAAAATTTCCAGCGCTTGGGATCGTAGGCGCCCAAGTTGTCTTCTAAAACCGCCGCCGGAGAAGGATCGACAACTTGGAGGGGGAGCGAGAGCATTCTGTAGGCGTTCGCTTCCGCGCCGTACACCAATGTGGTCGGTTTAATCATACCCTTTTGATCGGCTCCGGTAACCTGCACCCTCAAGACGAAAGCGCTTGGCCTCGCCGTCGCCAACGGCTCGCGATTGAGGGAAATCCCATCGCCGGCAAAGATTGCGTATTCTACGCCCCTCGCGCCGATGCTATTGCCCGGTATGGTGGCAGTGAAAGTCGAATCATCGACCTTGCTCATGGTTTGCGTGGTCTTGAACCGGCTTCCACCCAACCAATATTGCAGCGACACGTTCTCGATGCGATTTTGGTCGTAAACCAAGGCCCGCACCTCGTGAGGCTGGCCTTCCTTGACGGCGCTAGTGTCCGACTGGTGCGAAATTCTCGGCGGCGTGCTGTCCAGATTAATCTCGAAGGAATCAGGAGCGCTAAGGTTGCCGGCGCTGTCCGAAATGGTAGTGCGTATCCTATAGCCGCCGTCGGCAACGCCGAGAACTTGGAGCTCCGCATCGGCGAAGACGTGCTCTCCGTCCGGCAAACCGGTGGCGACGGTCGTCTCCGGCAGCAACGGGTGAGAAAGGCTCATCACTTTCGGATACTTTTCCGAGTAGTAGACCCGCAGTGGTATTTTGCCGGTTTTCTTCTGGTTGTACCAATTCTTGCCGAAAGCCGGGTCGCGGACGACCACGCTGTCGATGTCAGGCTTGGTGCCGTCGTAGCGGAGTAAGACGCCGGCGTGCTGTCGATAGTCAAGGTTACCCTTGCCGTCCGCCAGCCATAGAAATAGCATTTGCCCATACTCCGAGCTTGCATGAACCAGAAGGCGACCGTTGGCTGGGGCCGAGCCGGTGGTATCGTCATTGGCTTGAGGCGCAGCGCCCAGTTTGTAAAAGGCCCTAACAATGCCGCTCGGATCGATGGGATTTTCCCAAGAAATCTCAAAGCGGGTCGAATCCTGCCAGGGACTGGGATTTCCACCGCCGGCGAGGATTTGCACGGGCGCGGCCGGAGCCGTCGTATCGACAAAGGCGGTATCCACTCGGGTCGTCGATTCTGCCTGTCCCAGGAACGGCTCCCGGTTGCCTACATTATCCCAGGCAGCCACCTCAAATGAATAAGAATGGCCGTGGACGCCGACATAGCTGCTGGAAAGCTTAGCCTCTCTTTGTAGCAGAGTGTGCCACTGGCCCTGGTCGACGCGAATGCGCACGTCATATTTGCCCGAGAGTCCCGAGCCGCTGCCGTCATTTCCTTGATTTGTTCCCGCCCAGGATATGACAAACTCGCCATTTCGGCTGGTTTCCGGGGATGAGGCCGTTGCTCCTGCGGGCGGAGCGCCGTCGATGCATAGCAGCAAAGTGTCCGTAGTTGAATTGCCGGCGCTATCGGAAAGCGAGCAGCCGATTTGGTAGCAGCCATCAACGAGATCGGTGATGGGTAAGGTGAAATCGACTTGCCTTTGCACGCCGGGTTGTAGCTCCGCGACGGCGATTTCACCTTGCAAAGATCCGGTGTGCAAGCGGGCGCTGTCCGGGTGCGAATCGCTGTAGGTCATTCGTATCCGGGCCTGGGTGCTGGAATCCGGGTTGAGCCATTTTCCGGCAAAGGCGGCATTGGCCACCCAAACGCTGTCAATGACCGGCGCTGAGGCATCGTAACGCAAGAGAACGCTGTCCAGGTTGGCAAAGTTGGAATTCTGCCGGCCGTCTTCGAGCCAGAGATAAAGGTACTTCTTCTCCTCTTGATCAAAAATGACCTTAATAGGTGGTATTCCGGGGCCGTTACCGGTGGTATCATCGGAAGCGGTCGGACGGGAGCCAATTTTATAACGACACCGGGCGATTCCGCTGGGATCAACAGGGTTTTCCCAGGTCAAAATGAACTCCGAGTGATTGCTCCAGGGACTCGGGCTGGCGCCGTTGGCCGTGAGCTGCTGCGGCGCTGCCGGCGCTGCCGTATCGGAAAAGTCGGCGTCGACAAAAGTCGATGACTCTTGCTGGCCGGCAAACTCTTCTCGATTCCCGACGTTGTCGTACGCCGCTGCCTCAAACGAGTAGCGATGACCCGCTTCGCCGGTATACTTGCCCTCGGTGTCGTGTGTGCGACTTTTCCACGGCTGCCAAGCTCCGTCATCGATCCTGATGCGAACGTCGTAGATTCCAGAGATGCCGGAGCCTATTCCGTCGGTGGGATTACTGTGCCAGGACACCAGAAACTCACCGACTCCGGTCGTGTCCGGTGAATGGGCCAAGGTCCCGGATGGCGGCACGCTATCCAGCGACAGAAGACAGGAGTCTATTGCAGAATTGCCGGCGCTGTCCGTCACGGTGACGCGCAGGGTGTAGGTGGCGTTGGCGGTATCCGGAAAGAGCAGGGTAAAGGTGGCGACGCCGTCGGTATCTGCTGCCGCAGTGGATGCTGGAGCCGGCTGAAGCGAATCGGCGGTAAGCGAGACATTCTGCCGATGCTTTTCAGTATAGTAAGCTTTGAGTTCGGTCCCATCCATCGTAGTCGGATTGAACCAGCGACCGGCAAACATCGGGTCCTTCAGAACCAGACTGTCTATTTTCGGAATCGTTGCATCCCAGCGCAAAAGCACGGCGGACCAGTTTTTGTGATCTGCATTGCCGCGACCATCTTCCAGCCATAGGTAGAGCCATTGCCCGTCTTGAGCAGCGGCGTCGACGCTTATGGGCGGAATCCCCGCCGCGGAGTGGGTGGTATCCGTCGGATTGAAAGGCGGCGTACCGAGCTTGTACCAGCTTTTGCGAATGGCGCTGACGTCGGGCGGATTCAGCCACGATACTTTAAAGGAGGCCGTTTTTTGCCAGGGACTGGGATTGGCGCCGCCGGCGGACAATTGCAGCGGCGCCGCAGGAGCGGAGAAATCGCTCGAGGTGGTATCCACCACCACGGTCGCTTCGGCGACGCCGCGAAGCGGTTCTCGGTGGCCCAACAAATCATAAGCTGCCGCTTCAAACAGGTAGCGATGGCCATGTTGGCCTTGATAAGAGGCGGTGCTGCCGGCAAACTGGTCCAACCATTTTGTCCACGATGAACTATCTACCTTGACGTTCACGTCGTACCGTCCCGAAACGCCGACTCCGAGACCATCCTCACCGGCGCTCCAGGCTACGGAAAATGTTCTTGTGGAGGAGGTATCGGGCGCCGAGGCCACCGCGCTGTCCGGCGCCGTCGAATCCAGATGAAGTGTGTCCAGAATGGCGGTGGCATTTCCTGCACTGTCCGAAAGGGCAATATTGAGAATGTACTCGCCATCGGCATGGCCGGCAATGGTGATCGAAGCCGTATCGCTTACGCTTAACCCGCTCCTCGGGTTCGGATTGACGAACTCCAATCCCAATGACTCGCATTTGAGTGTGAGGAGGTCGGCATGCCGCTCCCGGTAAGAAAGCATCCAATTGGCTGATCTCTCTTTATTCGGATCGAACCAGTCCGGCGAATAACCCGCATTGGTGAAGGTTTTTCCGAGGATCTCCGGGGAGGACTTGTCATAGCGCAGCAGCACTTTGGCGGAATTTTGGTAGTTGGCGTTGCCGCGCCCGTCCCTGAGCCACAGGTAGAGCCACTGTCCCTGTTCTTCAGTTGCCTTGACCGTTAACGGTCCGGTCGACTCGCAGGTGCCGCTATAGTCCGCGTTGCTGGTTGGAGCCTGACCGACCTTGTAGAAGCCGCCGGAGACCCCGCTTTGGTCGTAGGGGACTTGCCAAGTCGCCGTAAAGGTGGAGCTATTCTTCCACGGGCTGGGGCTGCTGCCGTCGGCCAGGAGATTAACGGGAGGCGGAGGAGCCGAGACGTCATCGGCCGTGGTGTCGACAAAAGTGCTGGTTTCGGCGAGGCCGCTGTACTTTTCCCGATTGTTCAGGTGATCCCAGGCGGCCGCCTCGAATTGGAATCGCACGCCGTTTTTGCCATAAGGGAACTCTGCAGACTCGCCCAGGTACTCCACCAACCAGTTACGCCAATTGCCCCCGCCTTCCTTGTAGCGAACATTGTACTTGCCGGAAATGCCGACTCCCATGCTGTCAGTCGCGCCGCTCCAGGTGACCACAAACTTGATCTCGGCGCTGGTGTCCGGGGAGGCGGCGCGGGTGCGGACCGGGGGTGTGCTGTCCAATTTGAGCAGAAGCGATTTCGTCTGCGTGTTGCCGGCGCTGTCCACCATGGCAGCCCACACCTCATGGCTGCCGTCTTTGGCTGAGGAAATGGGGATGCTGACGGTGAGCTCCTTGTCTTGGCCGGCGGTGGGATTCTTTTCTACGAAACGCAAGCCCAGAGACTCACAATGAATGATGACGCTATCAGGGTGAATCTCCGAATAGGTCAGTTTTGCGTGGGCCCTATCCATCCTGATTTGATTGTACCACTCGGCGCCGTAGGCGGGATCGGTCAATACAAAAGAGGATATCTGTGGCAAGGTTTTATCGTGGCGGAGTTGCACCGAGGCATTCTCCTTAAAGTCCACGTTGCCTTTGCCGTCCGCCAGCCATACGTAGAGGCGAGTTATTCCCTCTTGTTCCACCAGGACGGGAAGCGGTCCATTGGGCCCGGTGATTCCGGCATAATCGCTATTAGATGCAGGTGGATCGCCTAATTTGTAGAAAGCCTTTTCGATGCCGCTTTCATCGAATGGCAGCTCCCAGGTGACGCTAAACAGCGCTTCTTTTTGCCAGGGACTTGGATTGCTGCCGCCGGCTTGGAGGCGGATCGGCGGCGCCGGCGCTTGCGTATCGTCCAACGTCGTATCGACGATGACTTTGGTCTCGGGAACGTTCTGTCTTGGCTCGGCATTGCCCAACCGATCCCAAGTCACCGCCTCGAACCCATAGGTATGCGCATGAACCCCAGAAAAAGTGGCGGAGAGCTCCGTCGTTTCTTCCAGCCATACTTGCCAAGCCGCGCCATTGTCTTGCACGTAAAGGCGGTATCTTCCGGACAAACCGCTGCCTTGGTCTTCGCCGGTAGACCAGTGGACGTTGAAAAGCGGTGCAGAGCTGGTGTCCGGCCCGACGGCAAAAGCGCCGGTAGGGGGGGTACTGTCCAGGCCGAGAAGAAGGGTGGTGGAATCCATTTTGTCGGCCACATCGATCACTTTGGCGATCAGGGAATATGTACCATCTGCGGCGTCGGCAAGAGGCAAGACGAAGGTGGCGGTAACGTTGGTTCCGCCAGGCGGAGATGATTGAACGAGATCGGGACCCAAGGAGCCACGCTGCAGAACTACGCTTTTGGGCTGAGATTCCGTGTAGATGACCTGCACGCTCACTTCTTTGGTGGTCGTTTGATTGAACCAGGTCCGTCCCGTCGAATCTACATAAGGAGCGGTGGTGCTGACGAACTTCGCCTGCGCGATGGCGGGAGACGCGGCATCATAACGCAGCAAGACGCTGGAGTTGTTTCGATGGTCGACGTTGCCCTTGCCGTCTTGCAGCCAAACGTAGAGTGGAACGGAGCCTTCTCCCGCCAACACGACCTCGAGCGGTCCGGCGCCGGGACCGGTGCCCGTAGCGTCAAATAAGCTCACCGGCGCTGAGCCGAGCTTCCACAGACTTTTTGCGATGCCGCTCTCGTCTTGCGGAACCTGCCAACGAACCACAAAGCTGGGTGCCGTTTGCCAAGGACTGGGATTGCTGCCGCCGGCAGTCAGATTAATCGGGGGCGGGGGAGGCGTTTTGTCGCCGGCTAAGGTGTCCACCAATACCACTTTTTCGGCCACTTGTGTCGCAACCTCAAGGTTACCACACTGGTCTTGCGCCAAGGCTTCAAAGCCATAACGATGACCTTGCACACCCAATGTAAACATGTTGGAGTTTCCCTGAAAATTGGCAATCCAGGGGGTCCAGGCTCCGCCATTGTCCTGATACAGTACGTTGTACTTGCCGTTGGTTCCGCTGCCGTCGGCGTCCTGTCCGGAGCTCCAGGTAATGGTGAAACTCAAGGTCAGGCTTGTATCAGGTCCATTTGCCACGGCGCCGGTGGGCGGCGTCTTGTCCAATCCCAAAAGCGAATTAAGGCTGCCCGATTGACCGGCGGAATCCTGTAATGAAGCCGTCAAAGTGTACCGTCCATCCGCCGCGGTTTCGATGCTCTGAGTGAAAAAGACGGCGGCGTTCTCCCCCGGCGGAACGGGCTTTGATTGTGTGGGGGCCAGCCCGGGCTGTTGCAGCTCCATCGCCGTAGGAAAAGTCTCGGAGTAACGAATGCGATAAGTCAGGTCGGCGACCAGACCTTGATTATACCAACTTCGGTTTTCACCGTCCACAAAGGCCGGTGGGGGACTGGCGTGCTCGATGGCATGGACGACCGGGACGTGCGCGTCGTACCGCAGCATCACGCGAGAGTAATTGTGATAGTCGACGTTGTTCTGTTTATCGACCAGCCAGACGTACAGCCATAGACGGCCTTCCTGAACCAGAGAAACAGTCATGGGACCTGTGCCCGGCCCGGAACCGGTGGTGTCGAAATTGGCCACCGGCGCTTGGCCGAGCTTCCACAAGCTGCGAACGACACCGGACTCATCGTCGGGATTCTGCCAGTCGATTTGAAAAGCGGAGGTCGTTTGCCAGGGGCTGTACGGAGCGCTCCCTCCGGCCATCAGGTTGATGGGGGCAGCGGGAGGAGTGATGTCATCGGCAGTGGTGTCCACCTCGACGCTGGCCTCAGCGATGCCCAACAGGGGCTCGAGGTTGCCGACGTGATCCTTGGTGATGGCCTCGAATTGATAGCGATGCCCATGCAGGCCGGTGAAGGTATTCTCCTGAGTAGACGTACCTACTAACCAAGCCGCCCAGGCTTGCTGGTCGATCTTGACGTAAACGTCGTACAAACCGGACAAGCCGCTACCGCTTCCATCGGTGCCGCTGCTCCAGCTGACGAGGAAGGATAACTTGTCACTGATTGGCGGAGCTGAGGCAATACATCCGGATGGTGAAGCCCCATCCAATCCCATTTGGATGGTTTGCCCGGACTGGTTGGCAGCCGAATCGTCAACCGTGCCGGTCAGAGCATAAATCTTGTCGGTTCCGTCGCTGGCGTCGACGACAAAGCTGGTCTCCACTTGCTCGCCGCTGGGGACGGTCATGTCGACCAGGACGCCGGTCAGATCCGAAGTGCTCAACTCGGCCGATCTGGCATGAGGCTCAGAATACACTACCCTGGCACTGAATTGAGGGGTAACATTGCGATTGTACCAAAACTGGCCGAGATTATCCGTGTAAGGAGGTGAAGGCTGTTCCAAGACAATCCGATGAACCGTTGGTGCGGTGGAATCCTTGCGCAACAGCACCGAAGCCCAATTGTGATAGTCCACATTTCCCTTGCCGTCTTGCAGCCAAAGATAAAGGTTGACGGCTCCATCTTGGGTCAGCCTGGCGGTAAAAGGACCTTGGGGCCCCTCGGTACCGCCGTAATCCTGATTCGAAGTCGGCGGCGAGCCAAGCTTCCAATAACTTGCACTGATGCCACTCTCGTCGAACGGCAACTCCCACTCGATGTTGAATTCGTCTCCGGTTTGCCAGTCGCTGGGATTATTGCCATTGGCCCGCAAATTCTGCGGCTTGCCAGGGGGCGTCGTATCGTCGATCGTCGTGTCCACAAGAACGGTGGCTTCGGCGACATTGGCAAATTCTTCGAAATGCCCCAGATTATCATACGCGGCCGCTTCAAAGGCGTAGCTCGACAATTGGCTGCCTTGATAGACCGTATCGGTGGCAGTGGTTTTATCGAGCCAAATGCTCCATGGCCCACCATTAATGCTCACCTGCACGCTGTAAAGTCCGGATAGGCCGCTTCCGGCGCCGTCGGTGCCTCCACCCCATGTCAGCGCAAACGCTGTTGAAGATGAGGTGTCGTTCGTAGCTTGAGCAGTCGTGGCGGACGGCGGATTCTTATCGATACCAATCCAGGAGGAGGCAGTACCTTCGTTGGTTGCTTGATCCTTCACTTTCGCCTGGATGTCATATTGACCGTCGGCAACCCCGTCAGGATCTACCGAAAAGATCACTTGCTGATCTGTGCCGCTGGGGATTTCGGACTGGACGTATGGGCCGCCCAAGCCTACAGTGGTCAAAGTGGCGCTTTCGGCGTTCTGTTCGGTATAGGTGAGTTGGACCTCGATATCCGTCGCAGCCGGGGGATCGAACCAATGGCCGTTGTATGCCGCGCCCGGCAAAGCGATGCTCAAATTGGAGGGTGGGGTGGCATCGACGATAAAATCCCAAATCTCGGAGCCGACCCCATAGCATTTGCCGTCCCAGGCAGCCACTTCCCACTTGTAGCGATTTTCACGCGGGAGAGAAATATTCAAAGTAACCGTGCCGGATCCCTGCGCGACAGGCGGTGTTGGGCTGAACAGTTCGGGAGTGAGGTTCGAATCGTAGACTGTTGTCACCTCGCTGCCGTCCTTGATTTCGGTCAACGTCACCCGGAAGTGCAACGGATCGCCGTTGGCGTCTGCGGGCACGCTCCACCGCAGCGCTGCATTCAGGCTGTTGATAAAGGCGTGATTGGCTGGGCTGTTCAAAACCGGACGCTCGGGCGGGAGATTGCCGTTCACATCGTTTAGCAGGATGGTGGCAACCCCAGTAGCATCTACAATAGCATAGTCGAGAGCGGCGTCTTTGTTTAAATCACCAATCGAAAACATGCGCGCGCTTGCCGAAACGGTGTAGTTTGTTGTCTGCGAAAAATCTCCGGTGCCGTCATTTGTCGAGACCACAAAATTGCCGTTGTGGCTGCCGACGGTTGCCAGGTCAAGGTCGGAGTCCGTATCCAGATCACCATATTGCACTGCAAAAGGCGTATTAGCGGCAGGGAACGACTGGGGAGCTGCAAAGGTAGGCAGGCCATTTGTGACTCCATTGTGCCGGTAGATAAAGACTTTGTTCGAGCCAAGGTCGGCGGCCGTGATATCCGGTAGCAAATCGCCAGTCACGTCGTTCGAAAAAGCGCTTTCAAAATCGCTCGCTATTGAAAGAGCTTCGGGTGGATCAGAATAGAGCTCGCCATCACCTTCATTCATAAACAAGAATATTCCGCCGTTGGAGCCTTGGAGGGTGGCTATAAGGTCTAAGTAGCCATCGAGATTCAAATCGCGGGCAATAAGGCATTCCGTATTTGCTGGGTTACTTGGATTATTCCAAAGCGAATTGTTGGGGCCGCCATTAACACCGAAATGACCGTTACCATCGTTTAGGAAGATCATAATGGTTCTGTCATCCGAGGAAGTCTCCAAGCGTCGCAAGATTACGATGTCGAGAAAGCCGTCGGCATTCATGTCGGCGATGACGGCCGAACGAATTTCTGTATTCGTTTTACCAACATCAAAAGTCGGCCCTGCTAAAAAGCTTCCGTCCGGCAAGACATAATAGATCGAAAACAGGCTTTTCTTTTGTGCCGAAGTGAGTGCGTTCCGTCTTTGATAAATGAGGAGCAAGTCTGGGATTTCGTCACCATTCAAATCTCCTGCGTAGAGCGGTTTGACTGAATAGAACGCCTGGTCGAGTGGGAGATTAACGGAGCTTCCCGGCTTGAGAACACCGTTTTCATAATAATAAAGCTGGATTGAATTGGTCAGGGTTTTGTAACTGGCGATCGCCAAATCCGAGGAGCCGTCCCGGTTAAAGTCCGCAGAGCAGACGGCGGTAAGCTCATTGCCCAAATTTACAGTGGTAGCAGTGAGATTCGCGGCGCCCTGTAATACTTGGGTATCGAAATTCCAGACGAAGCCATTCGTCGTAGACGGAGTAGTGTCGCCAAGAATGCCGCGCGTCAAGGTGACGCTGATGCGATCTCCCGGCAAAAACGGCTTGAGGGGCTGGAAGGTAGCGGTGCGCGTGGCCGCATCATAGGATACGTCGCCGCTTATCCGGCCGGCTTTCTCGCCGTACACCACAAAGGTGGAGGCATTCAGATCGCCGGGGAGTAAGGGCGTGTCAAACGTGGCGGAAACGAGCGCGTTGAGTGGCACGGCCGTCTCGTTGGCCTTGGGTGAATGGGCGGTCACCGGCAAGTCTGCCGCCATGATTGCTTGGGCAGCGATAGATAGCTGCCAAGAAACGACGAGAGTGAACCGTAGTGCAGTTTTGTGTACTCTGGCTTGCAAAAACCTGTTACCAACCGATCTTTGTATCTGCGCTCTGTGAAAATCAAGCCCCCCTGAACCGATTACACGCGACTTTCTATGCCGTGTAGCCATCGGCTATACAAAGTACTACGCTCTGGTTGCGCTCTAGCAAATGCATTACCACCTGCCTTGCCCTTGCGCGATAGAACAACAACCATGCCAACAAATGAGATCCTTCCTGCGCCATCGGCGCCTGCAATGCAGCCAAGCTAATTCACGTTATTTCAAAGCTATCGCCTGTCCAAGCGAAATGATACCACCACGTCCTGATTCAAAGGGACCTGGACAATTGTATCATTTGGGACAGCCACAAACCCATCTCTTGTCACCCGCACTCTGTGTCTGCCTACCGGGAGCCTGGTGCGAAACGGCGTAGTCTGATTCATGCTTTCCTTGCCGTCGATCGAGACGAAGGCATATCCATACTGAAATGCGTTGGCCAGCACCACAGCCAATTGTCCATAGCCGATTGCCTCCGCATCAAAGGCAATCGTACTCTGCGAGTCCATGTCAAGCACCACCCGCGTTTCCCAACTGAATGTGCTGCCGGAGCTAATGTATTTCAGGTGGTGGCTGCCTAAGGCCAGATCGACAACACATGGCAATGAATAGGAGGGGAGCCGGTTGTCGATGATGACGCGATCGGCAAAGTCGACCTCTGCCAGGGTAAATCTACGCAAAGCATCTGGAAGAGCCTCGAGATAGGCTTGGACGTGGAGTGAGTCCTGACCGCGCAATGCCAAACTTTGCCGCCAAATTTTATAGCCCGGCTTGGTCACCTCTAGGCTATACTCTTTTCCTAAGACCAGACCATGAACCCGCAAGGGAGCGTAACCGGAGCATTGCCCGGCGTTCTCCCCGTTTATGCGTACGGTTGCCTGAGTAAGCTGAGAATCTGCCAATGCGTGGATGATCAGAGTCGCAAAAGCGATACTGCCGGACGGCAAGGACGACTCGCCTCTCTCCGTCAATGTCGGCGTCGGCAGTTCTGTGTTGACGGTTCTAATACGGTCGGCAGGAGAGACCGTCGCCGGACGTGTCGGCAATCCCTGAGTACCTGCACCCATCGAATGGCCGTCATCAGGCAGGGCGTTGGCTGTTTCAGCCGGGCGTGCGGCAGCCGTTTCTTTTCCCCTGCCTTCAGTGGAACTAAGAGCGGAAGATTCCCCTAAGGTCAACCGCGGAAATGAGCGCTGCCCGTTTTCAGCCGATGATGTCTGTGCTGCCAATGAGTCTCTCTCCGCCATAAACTCCTGATACAGAATCTGATCTGTTTGCCGAAAATCGGATCCTAATTGCGAAAGCAGAGCCACCGCGATGGCAACAGAAAGTAGTGCGGCCACGGTGAGCAGGAAATAGGCCATTCGTCGCCGGCTGCCGACCAGAGACGGCGTGAACAACTCGACGTTGCTCAGCTGCTTGCCAATGAATCCTGAGAGCTTTTGCCATACAACGAAACCCATTTTTTCTGATTTCTCTTCCATGACCCCGGCATTTTCGTCAGCTAAAAGCTCGGATTCGAAATCTCCTATCAATGCCGCAATATTGGGATAACGTTCCTCCGGTTCTTTTGCCAACAATCGCATCACCGACGCTTCGATTTCGGGAGGAATCTCCGGATTGTAAACGGTCAACGGATCGAGCGGCTTGAGCTTTGACTGCAAGACTCCTTTCAAAGAATCCCGCAGGAAAGGAATGTGTCCTGTCAGCAGTTGATAGAAGATCATGCCAAGTGAATACAGCTCACTCTTGGCGCTCAGCGGCTGCTCCAATAAGAGTCGCTCCGGGGCGCAATAAAGGGCTATCGGTAGGGCGCTTTTTTCTTCACAATGATGAATGGCGTATTCGGCTAAACGATCTGAGGCAAAATGCGTGACGACTAATGAATCCTCCGAATCGAGGTAAACGCAATCTGGGGTAAGAGCACCGTGCATAATGCCGCTAAGGTGCGCATGTTGGAGCGCCTTGGCAATCTGCAAAATGATGGCAATCGCTCGTTGGGTGTCAAGCGCTTCCCCGCGCTTGAGGAGATCGCTGAGCTTGATACCCATAAAGGGCTTGAGGAGAGCAAAGTGGATCGTGCCGGATGAACCGTCCATTTCCGGCGACAGAATGTTCGGATGCTTCAGCGAAGCATTTAGCCGCGCGGATTCGTGAAAGCGCGCGACCATCTCCTTGTCATGGCTGTAACGATCGTTGAGAATCTTGAACCAAATCTGTTCACCCGATTCGGCCGATTCCGCCTTGACGACCGACCATAATGGCTCGTCGGAAATAGTCGTCAATATGCGATTGTCACCTATGAAAACGGGCATGGTGAGAAATCTTCTACAATTTCGTCCGGGCTTGTCTGACTGCCTCTACAAACCGCCGTGCGTTCTCGGTAATTTCCGTATAGCGCCCTTCGGCGATGGCTTTTTTGCCGGCTAAGTTACCGCCCACCGCCAAGGCGATGGCTCCTGCTTTGATGAAATCACCGGCGTTCTCCAGCGTCACACCGCCGGTAGGGAGCATGGCGATGTGCGGCAAGGGGCCTTTCAGGTCCTTAATGTATTCCGGCCCAACAGAAGAGGTGGGAAAAACTTTGACGATATCTGCGCCGCATTCCCAAGCCTTGACGATTTCGGTGGGCGTGAATGCGCCGGGAACGACGATTTTGCTATAACGCTTGGCCATTTTGATGACTTGCTCACTGAGGATGGGGCTGACGACGAATTGCGCCCCGGCCAGGATAGCGCTGCGGGCTGTTTCCGCGTCCAGTACCGTACCGACGCCGACCAATACGTCGCCGCGATACTGCTCGGCCACGGCGGCAATGGTCTCGATGGCCTTGGGAGTCGTCATGGTAACTTCGACGGCTTTGACGCCGCCTTTCTCAATGGCTTCCACTACTTTCAAGAGTCCGGCGGAGGTTTCCGCACGGATGATGGCGACCACGCCGCCATCGATCAGGCGTTGGAGTTGTCCTTCTTTCAGAACCCTATTTCCTTCCTAATTTTAACCTGCATGGTTGTCACGTTCATTCATTGTCATACTGTCTGCTTCAGGCTCTTTTGTCGTAGAGACCGAAAGGGGCTATAGCCATGCGCGGGGCTAACTTCCTTTAGTCAAGATAGAGGCCCGATTGCGTCGATCAACTCTCAAATTCCGAGTGAGGAACACCACTTTGTCGAATAATGGCTTGTAATGTGCCAATTCGGATTTCATTATGATCCGGTACCGGAACGGTTATCGTACCGAAATCCGATTTTTTCTGCATGACAATGTGGCTTCCTCGTTTTCGAACTTCCCGAAATCCAAACCTCAAAAGGATCCCACAAACCTGCTTGCCGGAAAGAACGCGAAGCTTAGGCAAGGGCGACCTCTACCTGCGTGATATAGATCTCATCTCGCAGACGCTGAACAATTTCTTCCTTAGAGGCAGTTTCGAAAAAGAGCTCTAGTGCTTCCTGTAGGTTTGAACGAGCCTCTTCTATAGTATCTCCTTGGCTGGCAATATCTAGTTCGGGACATAATGAGACGTAGCCCTTGCCTTCCCGTTCGATTATGGCGGTTAGTTTTTGAGTCACTTAAATATTCTCCTAATCTGAATGGTTTTGACGCCGCCTTTCTCAATGGCTTCCACTACTTTCAAGAGTCCGGCGGAGGTTTCCGCACGGATGATGGCGACCACGCCGCCATCGATCAGGCGTTGGAGTTGTTGGTTTTTGGGGGTCATTTTTCCTACTCTTGTCGGGCGTTAAACGGATTCATTTGTCATGCGACTAACAGTTTATGCACAACTAAACAAAATTGGAACGAGCGAAGACTTTTGCTACCTGGGCAGGTATTGCTGCTTGAGGCTTTCGCTGCTGCAATAATAGTCAAGGAACTCCATACGCTCACACTCAGTCACGTATTTGGCAAAATCTTTGCACGTCAAAATGCGGTTGAGTTCGTCCATCGATTCTACAGAGCAGAGCAATTCACCATCGTTAAGCGCTTTATCAAAGGCCGACCGGGATACAGAACGTTTGAGCAACAGGGCGCTTATTATGGCGTTGGTATTGAACACAAATCGCGGCTTACTGGCCATGCAGCATCTCGGCAAGTTTTTCAGCCGTCAGACCTCGTGTTTGCGCTTTATCGCTTATTTCGTCCATTAGAGCTTGCAGCGATGTGGAGCGGGCAAGAAGCTCCCGTAACCAAAGATTCATCAAAAGTCGCAACTTTGATTGGTCATCAGACGGTGGAGAGAGATAAAGTTGCGCCAAATCTTCGTCGACCGGTATGGAGATTGTTTTTGTCGGCATTCATTCTCCTTCGTGCTGATCCATAAAGCGTGGCCCCGAAAATTAAACAATATGGCCATCCCAAAAGCATCCGTTGTAATTGAGTTTGGATCAACGAATTCTTCTTAGTGAGTCCCCATCGGTATAAAATACGGCTGCGCCTTCCCTATCCGTGCGCGCCACAACAGCGCCCTCTTCTGCCCATGAGCGCAGGACGGAAGCAGAAGGTAGACCAAAGCGATTGTGCCGGCCTACGGAGACAACGGCGTATTGTGGATCGACCAGGCGACGAAATGCCGGGCTGCTGGCGGTGCTGCTGCCGTGGTGCCCGACCTTGATCACGTCGGCATGCAAAGCATCCCCAAATCTCAGAATTCGTCGTTCGGCGTCAATCTCAGCATCGGCTGCCAGCAAGAAAGCGGTTTTGCCGAATGTCAGTTTTGTAACCGCGGAAGCATTATTCAACTCGGTAATGTTCTGGTTGGCAGCCTCCACAAACTCTTTTGCCGGGTGAAGCACCACAATAACTGCTTTGCTAAAACCAGCTAACGTATCTCCGGCGGTGACACATCGCACGGGGATTCGACGGCTGAGAGCCAGGCTGTCCACTTTTTCGTAGCAAACGGAACACTTTGCATCCACTTGAACAATTCGCCCCACCCTAAAATTCTGCAACAAATAGGGCGCGCCGCCAATGTGATCCGAGTGCGGGTGGGTGAGAACCATGGTATTGATCGTGCCAATTCCTTGCCGGCGCAAATATGGGGCGATCACCCGTTTGCCATAATCCATCCTGTCGTTCGCATCGCCGGCGTCTACCAGCAGCGTTCTCCCATCCGGGAACTCGAATAGCGCAGCATCTCCTTGGCCAACGTCGAAAAAGGTCGCCCGCAAGCCTGAGTGTGTGCTTAATGCCGACTGCCAAATGACTATGTTGAGGAGCAGGAGGATGAACATCGCTAATTTCCTGCGAGTGCTTGGGAGTTCAACGAGAAAAAGCACCAATAGCGAAAAATAAATGAGCATCACAATCGGCGCAGGTCGGGCGATAGGCAAATAGGCGATCGGCAAGCTCGCCGCTCCTTTCACCGTGCGTACCAGGACATCCAATGCCAGCCAATTGGCGTTGGCGTGAATCGCTCCAATCGGCCAACTCACTGCCGCAGCAATTGCCGATACAAAGCCCAAAGCGGTGATAATCGCGGCCCAGGGGACGACGAGCAGATTGGCTGCTAACGAGACCAGCGGGATGCGATTGAAATAGTAGGCCGTAAGCGGCAGGGTCGCCATCTGCGCTGCCAAAGAAACAAAGAACAAATTGGCCAAGTAAATTTTTCTATGTTGACCCTTCTCCTGCCAATCTACGAAACTTTTGGTAAAAATCGAGCGGAATTTTTCATAGAGTAAAAGCATGCCCAATACGGCGGCAAAGCTCAATTGAAAGTCGACTTGGAACAGCTCCAACGGGTTGGCCGCCAAGATGATGAACGCCGCCAACGCCAGGGAATTGGCCGCATCCGCTTGGCGCTGCGCCAGCTTGGCGGACAGAACGACGATTGCCATAATGGTGGCGCGAGCCACCGGAGGATTCGCTCCCGTCAAATAGCAATAAAAAATCAATGCGAGGATAACAAGAAGCGAGCGGTACGGGTCGCGCAGGCGAAACAGGGAAAGGAGATAGACCAATCCGATCAGAATGTATCCCACATTGAGTCCGGATACGGCCAGTACGTGCACCACGCCGGCATTGATGAATGCCTCGTTCAAATCCTCGTCGATGTCGCTGCGGGCCCCTACCAACAGCCCCTTTAGCAAAGCGCCTTGTTGACCTCCAATGGTGATGTCAATAAAGCGAAGTAGAAAAGCCCGTACCGGATAAACGAATTTTTGCAGCAACCAATTACCATGGCCTCGCTCGAGCACAGTAATATTCTGAATACCGGAAACACTCATCATAACGTGGATGTCTTGTGCTGCAAGATAGCGGCGGTAGTCAAAGTCGCCGGGATTGCGCTCGCCGGGAGGAGTTTGGATTCTTCCTTTAGCGACAATGTGATCTCCATACTGCAAATCCATCGCCCCCGTGGAATCATAGACGGTCATCCGCAGCTTACCGACAGCAGGATACGGTTGGTAAGCTATCCAAACGGAATCAACCGCGGCCTCAAAAACATATTTCCCGCTGCGGGTTTCAACCGGGCCGCAAATATGCCCTTCCATACCGGCTATTTGCTCCTGCTCGGCGAAAAAGCGAATATGCTGGCCAGGGAACAGATTGGTCCTGAGCTCCAGGCTTAGCGCGCCGATCAGCAAAAGCGCAGCGTAGGAAAAAATGCCAAAGAACGTTTTCTTTTCAAATCGGAAGAGGGCAGCGGCCACGACTGAGATGACAAGGAGCGAGATCAATAGTAACCGTGGCGATAAGACGAACCACTCGGCCGCCAAGATGCCGACCACGAGGGGTAGCAAAATCTTGACAGCCGGTTTATCCAGCAAGTTTTTCATTTAACGGTGCGCTGAGCTTGGGTCATTAGCCAATTGTGTAGCTCGTTGACTCTGCCTTGCAAGGTGTCCAAATCACCATTGTTTCGCAGAACGTAATCTGCGCGCCGAATTTTCTCATTCACTGGAAGCTGCGCAGCCATACGTTGGCGAACTTGCTTTTCCGTAAGCCCGTTTCGCAAGCGGATGCGCCGGATGCAAGCTTCCAAGGGAGCGCTCACTGCGACTGTTCGATCCAACTCTTTGTCTAAGTCAAGCTCGAAAATCAAAGCGGCGTCAACGATGATATAGGTGTAGGGCGCAGCACTCTCCCTCTGTTCGGCAATGAGCTGCCGGACCCGTTGCAGCATGACCGGATGCACGATGCGGTTCAATTTTTCCCGTGCCGCGGGGTCGGCAAAAATGATCGCTCCCAATCTGCCGCGATCAATCTGGTCCGGGGCGCTAAAAACATCATCGCCAAATACGGAACGAATCTGCTCGCGGACACCGGCATTCTCTTCCACGGCCCAGCGACCGGCCAAGTCCACGTCGATAACGTGGGCTCCCAGTCGCTGTAACATTGCGGCCACGGTGGACTTGCCGCAGCCGACGCCTCCGGTCAGGCCGACTACTAATTTGCGCATGCTATCCGCCTCATCGCAAAATGGCCAGCTTGCCCATTGCCGATTGCTTGGAAGATTCCACTCGATACAAATAAATGCCAGCGGCCACGTCTTTGCCGTTTTCATCGCGCAGGTCCCATTGAACGCCGCCGTCGCCATTGTCCTCGTGCAAGGTGCGCACCAATTGTCCGTCAATGGTGAGAATGCGGATGTCCGCGTCACGCGTGAGATTGGCAAAGGTAATGGCATTTGTCCCATCTTTGGGATGATATGGATTGGGATAGGTGAAAACATCCGCCAAATGGGTTCTCGCAAAAATAAGTTGCAAAAAATCGCCGCGCCCGGCTTGCATCGGCATTCCACTTGCGCTTCTGAGGTTGCGCACGCGAACCGTGTAGGTTTTGCCCAAAGCGCCAAATGGTTTTTGCGACGAAATACTCAGATGCACTCGATCCTTGCTTCCGGCCGCCAAGCTGGCGGTTCGAATCTGAGTATCCGGGCCCAAGTCATAGTTACTCGTGGTTTCGATGCTCGCTTGCTCCATCGGCTCGCTGAATATTAGCACGATCTCATTCCCGCCTAACACCTGTCCGCCAACCAAATAGGGCGTGCTCTTGGGCAGATTGACGACGAACGTTACGCTGTTTCGGGTCGTGTCCATGGGTGTGCCGTCCAGGTCCTCCAGATGAAAGGTCGTTAAAGAATAGGTGGCATTTCGGTCGAATGTCCTGGCCAGGGACAAAACGACTTCCTGCCCGGAAGCATCGTGAACGACCGACGTGGGCCGGCCAAGGTCGTCACTGAAAAGATAATTGGCGGGAAGCTTGATATTCTCGTTCATCGGCTCGCTGAAGCGAAGTCGGACGCTCTCGACGGTTTCCATTTCTGCCTTGACCAAGAACGGGCGTTTCCCCGGGCGGGCGGAAACGATTCTCGATTGTGGGCTGAAACTGGGAGACCTGTCGTTGTCAATCGTGATGATGGCATAGCTGTATTGCTCGCCCGATTGCACGGAATCGTCCAGGTAAGAAGCTTCGGTCGTAAGATCGAGCGCTACAAGATGATCAGCATCCGTCCCGCGGTGAACAACATATTGATCTGCGCCGGCAACCGCGCGCCAGCTCAGCTTCACCTGCCTCTCGTCCAGCGGCTTGGCAGACACGCCGACCGGCGCGGCCGGGGCGCCGGCGGCGCCCACTTGGACGAAAGCGTGAGTCCTTTGGCCGTCTCCCAGCCAAAACTCCTTTTGGCCGTCGTTGTCCGCATCAACGACGGTCGCCCCGTTGCTTTGAACCGGCACGTGGTGAAACGTTACGCGATACTGCTTTTCAGCCGTGTAATCGACGAGGTAAAAATCCGGAAAAAGGCACAATAATACTTCGTCACGGCCGTCAGCATCCACGTCTCCGGAAGAAATGCCGGCGGCAAAATCTTTCGGCGATTCAAAGCCGAAGAACCGCCATTCCGCCGCAGGTGCAAAGAGATTGTCTCCGGCGCTGTCATAAATGCGATAGTACCAGTGCCGCGAATCGTAATAATGCTCGGTGTTCAGATTGGGATCGGAATGACAACCGGCCGCAATCTCTAACATCCCGTCGCCGTCATAATCGCCGACGCTGAGATAGTCGATGCTATCTTGGAGCGGCAGACGGTCTAGCCAGGTCACGGCAAAGGAGTTGTCGCCGGTATTTTCATATATGAAAATGTCGCCGTCGCTATCTCCGAGGAGTATTTCCTCTTTGCCATCCCCGTCAAAGTCGCCCACTTCACACCGGGGCACGCCGTTTTGATTGGCCCCAGTAGTCGGATTGGGAAAAGCGGCGACGAACGTGAACTGATCGTCGCCAACGGTCTCCCATGCCTCAAATTGATCGGTGCTGCCGGATTGAGCAGGCTTGACCACGCGTAGAATGATTTCCGCTTTTTGGTCCCGGTCCAAATCCGTTATTCGGCTCGCCCAGAATTGCGTGCCGCCGTCTCCTTCCCACTGTGTCGCGGGCTCGGACGGCCACTGGCCCGGCTGCGGACTCTCCAGCAGGTAGCTCGAATAGCCGAAACCGCATAGGAGTTCCGGTTTGCCGTCGCCATCGGCATCACCAATATCGCGCGGGATAAGCGGCGTGTTGGTGACAAATCGCTCGCTCATGCTCGTACCGTCGAATTCATAAAATTTGGTTAGTCCCAAGGAGCTGGCGTTATCCGTGCTTACGATAAGCTCCGGAAGGCCATTGGCATTGAAATCCGCGGTTTTGGAAAGTAGATGTCCAAAAGGGATGAAAAGGCTTGTCTGTTGGAATTGCACGCCGTCGATGGGCGGAGAGCTAAGGTCCGTCGTGTAGTATTGTCCCAGATTATCATCCTCAGTCACTAATTGCGCGCCGTTGCGCGCTTGCAGCCTTATCTCTGCTTGATCGCTAATCAGTTCCTGCGAAAGATTCAGTCGAAGCTCCCGAGTGCGGTAGGGCATCACAGCTTCGCGAAAAGGCTCGCCGGATCCTCGGCGGCGATAGAAGATCGACCCTTCGCACAGGTCGTCGGTTTGGAACTGCACCAGCGTCGAATGATGATCGCCGTCGATCATCGGCAATAGACTGACCTGCGAGATTTTTGGCGGGGTGTGATCGATGAAGATGCGGACAAAATCCTCGACGGCCGAGCCGTCCCGATTTTGCACCCGCAAGCGGAGGGTGTAGGTGCCCTCCTTGCCGGGGACGGCATTCCATACGCCCAAGAGACCATCCAATACCGGGAGGTCCCGCCGGGGGGCGATCTCGATCCATTCGTGCGGATTGTCGCCTTCTCCGTACGACAGGACATAGTACTCAAGCATCGGACTCCAAGCGGAGCCGCGCATTTCGATAGGTCCGCTGTTTAGGCCGGCATCAAGTCTTGGCGAGGAAATTTCCGCCACCGCATAGTGGGGCTGAGTCAGCGCAGTGGCTACATTCAAGCGGCCGGCGCCAAAAAAGCTGTCCCAGCCGCGACTGCCCAGGTCGTCGGTGGAACGAGTCAGGATGCCGCGCACGACCTGCGCCGACAAGCTGGAATCCTGCGATAACAAGAGGGCTGCCGCTGCGGAGACATACGGCGCGGAAAAAGAAGTGCCGTTGACAGTTGTGTACCTGTTATCCATGGCGGTGGTAAAAATATTGACGCCCGGGGCGACCAGATCGATGGTGGCGCCATAGTTGGAAAAGCCGGCCAGATTATCCTTGTCATCGGTGGCGCCGATGGAAATGACGCCGGCGAATCCCGACGGATAATGGATTTGCTCTGTGGCGGAATTGCCGGCCGAGGCCACCATGATCACGCCCTTGGACTCTGCGTAACGAATGATGTCGTCGATGATGCGGGAGACGAATACATCGCCCCAACTCATATTGATGACTCTGGCGCCATGGTGAATCGCATAGAGAATGGCGGAGGCGACGTCATCCTCCTCGCCGTTGCCGCCGGAGGTAAAGGCGCGCAAGGGCATGAGCCGGCATGGATGCGCCAGCCCGGCGATGCCGATGCCGTTGTTGGCGGTCGCCGCGATGATGCCCGCTACGGCGGTGCCGTGTCCGGATTCGTCCATAGGATCGTTGTCCCGGTCGAGGAAATCGCCGCCGTCGGGATAATTCGGGGCATCGGTAAAATCCCAGCCGCGAATGTCGTCGATGAAGCCATTGCCGTCATCGTCGATGCCGTTCAGGTCTGCGGAATCGGCTGTTCCATTTCCATTGACGTCTTCGCGGGAATTGAGCCAAATATTGCCGGCCAAATCATTGTGGTCGTAATCGATGCCGGTGTCGATGATCGCCACAGCGACGTGCGGGGCGCCGCGCTGCACATCCCAAGCGCTAAAGGCCGCGATTTTGCTCAAAGCCCATTGCTCTTGGAGGTATGGGTCGTTGGGCACAAAGTCCAAATGAAAAACACGGTTAGGCTGCACGGCCTGAATTTCCGGCAATTGACTCAATAAGCTCGCTGCAAAGGTGTACTGCAGCGAATCGGGCAATACAATTTTGACCCAGCGAAAAGCATCGTCGTCAGTATAGTCCTCTGAGTCCGGGGAGTTCCCTAATTCTTTGGGGAAAATGGGCGTGCACTCGAAAACGTGCAAAGTGGAGAGGGCTGCGTCTATCTTTGCAATTCCGGTTTGATTGTGCGGCCCCGAGAGTTGCTTTCGCAAAGTCAAGGGCGGTTGAGACAGCTTGATGAGGATGCAATTCTCTCGACCGAAGGCTGAGATGCTGGCGGAGAAAAGCAGCAGAGTTGCAAACCAGAACAAAGGGGAAAGGCGGCGCGTTTTTGTGCTTAGGCAAGGAGGCGCTTTGAAGGGCTGACCTTCCGCTCGCAAGGAGAGAGGCCGGTTTTTTCGGTGAGGCAAAATCAAGCTAACGTCTTCTTTCTACGAATGAGAAAACTACTCTTGGCAGTGTGATCACCAGCAGCAGAAAGTGAAGCAATGTCGTGGTGCACTTTTGCCGGAGACTGATGTCGTATTTGCGGAAGTATTGAATAAAAGAACGATGCGAGGAGACGATCATTTCCGGGCGTTTTTGAAAGACGCTGGCGCCTTTCTGGTGATAGGCGAAGGTTTCGGCGCAAAAGCGAATTCGCCACCCATGCTCTTTACCGCGGCGGCACCAATCAACGTCGCTGAAGAACATGGGGAATCGCTCATCGAGCAATCCGACCGATTTCATCACGGCTGCTTTGGCAAGCAGAAAAGCGCCTTGGGGCTGATCCACTTCCCGGCTTTCACGGTGATTAAAATTGCCCAGGCGCCATCTGCCGATTTCCGGGCTTTGGGGAAATAGAAAGCTCAGGCCCAGACAGTCGTAGATAACGTCGCGCTTTCTTGGGAAAGCCCGGCAAGAGGGTTGGATTCTGTCATCGGGGTAACGTAATTGTGGCGCGACCACGCCGACCTCGGCATCGCTTTCAAGACACTGCACAAGCGTGCGGAGCGTATCCTGCCGCAAAATGATATCCGGATTAAGCAACAAGAGATATTTACCGGCGGCGCGCCTTAGTCCTTGGTTGACGCCGGCGGTGTATCCGAGATTCTTGTCATTCAAGATTACTCGGTGCCGAGCAAATGGCTGTAACAGATCTTTACATTTTGTTTGTAGGCGGCTTGCCGTGTGATCGCTGCTGGCATTATCGATCAGCAACACTTCCGATGCCGATGCCATAGCACACAGTGATTGCGCCAAGCTTGTCAAGCATTCGGCGATGATGTCGGCGTTGTTATAGGTGACGATGACTGCGGAAAGCTGAACACGATCGTGCTTTTCCTTCGCTGGTTGCATGGCACGGCTGCCTTTTTCCAAATCCATCGCGCGAGAGTGGAAGGGATGCGAACCCCCTCCCAATAAAAAAACAAGGCCGAATACGATTCATCCAATCGCAAACGACCGTCGTCTGCACCCAAAGCAAAAACTTCGCCCCTAATAGGAGAAAGGGTCGTTCGAACCCAAACTCTGTCTCGGCGTATCTCAGCGGGAGAAGAGATTTCGATCAGAAATACGCCCCGACGAAGGTGGGTAGATCGGTCCAGCCGATCCTGCTTACTCCGGCCGCGCATCTCGACGCCAAAAGAATTTCAGCTCGAAACGACCTAGCCATTGTGGTCAAGGATTTTTTGCGTGGCGTCTATCTGCGGTCCTCTCGAAAGACCATCGTCCCGGCAGATACCGCTCAGTTATTCTCCTCCGCCAGTCTTTGCTTGAGATGGTCGAGCTTGGTTTTGTACCACTCGTTATCTGGGTGTTTCTTGAGCAACAGCTCAAAAACGTTGATTGCTTTTGCGTATTGCCCTTGGGCAGCGTAGATTTCGCCAAGGGTTGGGGTAACGAATTTTTCCTTTGGTCTGGTTAGGTCCACATGGGTTCCCGGCATCATCTTATCCTCCTCCTCCGACTCTGCGGACAATTGGGTAAATGGTGGTTCTTCTTCGGCCTCTGTGAATGATCTTGGCTCCGGTTGCTCCTCTACTTTTTCTTGCTTTGAATCGAACTTTTCCTCCAGAATCTCTTTTTCGCCCAGGGTGGAGAGAAAATTGCTAAAGTCATCGGTCTGATCTTCGAGATCGTTCTCCGGAATGGCATCGAAATCGGGTATATCAAAACTTTCTTCGCCCGTTCCCTGCACAAAAGTGTCTTTTTCAGTTGAGGTGGCTTCCTCCAACTCGGCCGGCGCCAGCTCCGGCGGCTCTTGGACAATCTCTTCCGTTTTCGGTAAGCTGGATACCGTTGGTTCTTCTTCTCGTACTTCTTCCGGCAAAGCCTCGGCTTTGTCCAGCGTTGTGTCCTCCCTTGCTTCGGCGTCGCTTACCGGCTCCTTGCCGGCCGAAAACGTTTCTTCTTCATCCGTGTCCGGAATGAAAATTTTGGTCGCATCGAGAATATCCTCTTCGGCCGCCAACTCCTCGCGCTGTTCTAAGAGGGTTTCCTTGGCAGCTTCCGGCTCGTTTGTCTCATAACCGGCCGCCTCGGCTTCGGCGGCTTTTTCGAGAGCGCTGCGCATCTCCGCCTCCTTGCGTTCTTCCGCGACGATGTTGGCGCTAAAGAGATCGTCCAAAATTTCGGAAAAACGCATTTCTTCTTGCGCAAAACCTTCCGGCGAGTATTTGGAGGCAGCCGGTTCGTCGGCCTCGGAAAGCAAGTCCTCTTCCTCTAACGGACTGGAAACAAAGCTATCCTCTTCAAAGAGCGTTTGCGCAACAGCGCTGTCCCTCTCGACGGGCGGTTCTGCCGCCGGTTCAGCGGTCATAAGTGTGGATTCATCGAAAAGTGCGACTTTCTCCGGTTCATCCATTACAGAATCGAAGGAGGGCGACGTTGATTCCGATGGAGCTGCTATAAGGGGCTCAGTTGGCTCAGCCGCCGGCTCTCCTTTGGGGATGGAACTCAACAGGTTTTTTATATTCTCGTCCAATGGATCGATCTCCAAGATCTTCCGGTAGCTCGATTCGCTGGATTTTTGCCAACCGATTTTGGTCATTAGGTCGCCATAAAGCTTGTGCGCCATCAGAAACTTGGGATCGAGAAAGATCGTTTTCTTCAGTCGGCGTTCGGCTTCATCAAACTGCTGCTGTTTATAGTAGCATTTTGCCAGCACAAAGTAGCCGCTGGCATAGTTCGGGTGATGATCTAATCCTTGCTCGCAAATACCAATCGCCTGCTGAATTTCATCCATCTGTAGATACCGTTCGGCCATTCGGGCGAAAAGCATCGAATCGGGATTTTCAGCCAGATGCCGCTTAAGGGTCGCTATCTCCTCGGCATAGTCAGCATGCATTTTTTACACTCCTATTGTTGAAGTCGCGCAATGAGCCACCTTGTGATCGCATCGAAACCATCGCACATTACTTTGTCAAGTGGTAAGCGCAACTGGAATTGACTGCTCACTCACACACAATACAAACCAAGCCAATTTTTTGCAGACAGAGAAATACAACAAGCTCTCGCCAATTTGCGCCTTTTTCATTCTTGTAGCGTCGGCCGGATCACTTCGCATGGGCGACTTTTGGGGGTTTTTCAGCCCCATCGATATGGAGACAGAAATTGGCGCACAGATTGCCGATCCAATTCACCAGCCGGCGACGGTCTTGTTTAAGACCTCCTGGCTAATCTTGCCGATCGCCTCAGAGATTCCTTGCAGGCGGCTATCCGGTCCGGCGGATGGATCATAGGCGCCCCACTGGGTAATGCGTTCTTCCCATAGGGTTTGACGCTTGACTTGGTCCGAGCATTTCACCTTGACGGTGATGTAGAGCTTGAAATCTTGTACTCGTTCGCTCTGGTCAAAAGCGCCGGCCCGATCATCGAGGCGGATAATTTCTCCTTCAACCAGCACGTCCGCACTGTTACGATCAGCTATTTTGAGGGAATTGTCGCGCTGGAATTCATCGATCAAGGCGTCGGTCATTTCTTCCGAAACGCCAAACTCCGCGGTTCGGTTATCAAATTGGGCGACCGCAACGGTTTTTAGATGTGGCGCCAGCGAGCCGGAGAAGGAATAGAATGCGCACTCGGCCTGCAAGGCCAAAGTGAAACCCAGCAGCCATGCTGCGCTGCGACTCAACCGTTTTGAATTTGCTTTAGTCGACATCTGCCTTGAGATGATATTGGTTGATTCTCCGATACAGAGTTCTTTCACTCAAACCTAACAGCTTGGCGGTTTTGCGCTTGTTGCCACCGGTCTTGATGAGGGTGGTGCGAATGAGATCTTTTTCCATTTCAGCCACAGAGTTCGGGCGGGTCATTTCACGACTGCCAAATAGGGTGTTTTCGAAATAGCCTCCCGGGATCTCTTCCCGCCAGGGCCCCAAACTGTAACGCGGAATGTTACGCGAAAGCAATAATTCGCGCAGTTGGGCGATTTCGGTTTTGATGTCCAGGAGGGCGCGCAGCAAGAACTCTTTTTCCACTTCTTCGCGCGGCTTGTTGATGGGTACGGGTAAATTTTTATCGAGATGGTCGATGCCGGTGATGTACTTTTGCAGGGTGCGTGCATCGACTTTGCTTCCGCGCTCCAAAACAATCACCTTCTCCACTAAATTCCGTAACTCGCGAATATTGCCGGGCCAGGAGTACTCCTGCAAAAGGTGCAAGGCGTCGCCGTCAAAGCCCTGGAATTCGATAAAGTTCTGCCGGCAAAAGTCCGCTGCAAATTTGTTCGCCAGCAAGGGAATGTCTTGTCGCCGTTCGCGCAAACTTGGTACGCGAATGTGAATGGCATTGAGCCGGTAATACAAGTCCACGCGAAAGGATTCCTTGCGCACTTCGGTTTCCAGATTTTTGTTGCTGGCGGCGATGAAACGGACGTCCACTTGATGCAGCGTGGTGCCGCCAACGCGCATGAATTCTCGCTCCTCCAAAACGCGCAGTAATTTCACCTGCGTTGGCATGGGCAGGTCACCGATTTCATCCAGAAAGATGCTGCCGGTGTCGGCCAGCTCGAAATATCCTTTGCGCGGCCCGATGGCGCCCGTGAACGAGCCTTTCTCGTGGCCGAACAATTCGGATTCCAGAATGCCTTCCGGGATGGCTCCGCAGTTCACGGTGATCAACGGCTTGTCGCGTCGCCGGCTGCGCAGATGAATGGCTTTGGCCACCAGTTCTTTGCCGGTGCCGCTTTCGCCGGTAATGAGAACGGAAATATCGGTTGGTGCCACCTGTTCGATGGTCTCGATCACCTGACGAACGCTATCGGAATTGCCCAGAATGCCCACGTCGCGCTGCACTTGGCGCCAAGATTCACCTGATGGCAATTCTCTCAAAATTGCTTTTTCTACTTTCGCCACTTGAATCTCCGCAGAAGGAAAATCTACTTTTGTGCCCGAAAATAGTCTATGGTTTCTTGCAGTCCTTGCGGCAATGAATAGCCGGGTCTCCAGCCCAAGATTCGTTGGGCTTTTGTGTAATCGACTACGCTGCGCATTTGCTCGCCCTCTTTGGCGGGTCCATGCTTCTCGCCAAAGGTCGATCCGGCCAAATCCTTGAGCATGCCATAGAGCTGATTGATATTGGTCTCCACACTGGTGCCGATGTTAAACACGTCATTCTCCGCCTGATTCAAGGCCAGCACGTTGGCCTGCACCACGTCTTTCACATAGACAAAATCCCGAGTTTGCTCGCCGGTGCCGTTGATGATCGGTTGCTGGCCGCGCAGCAGTCTGGTGGCAAAAATGGCCACCACGCCGGCTTCTCCGTGTGGATTTTGCCGCGGCCCATAGACGTTCGCGTAACGCAATGCAGTATACTTCAATCCATACGTGAGAGCGTAGAAGAACAAGTATTTTTCCCCGATGAGCTTGGTGATGCCGTAGGGGCTGTATGGCTGCGTTTTATGGTTTTCATCCGCGGGAAAATAATCTTGCTCGCCGTAGATGGCCCCACCGGAGGAGGCAAAAATGACCTTCTTTACACCATGCTTTATGCAATTTTGCAAAATATTCAGCAGGCCGAGCGCATTGATCTTGGCGTCGTAAATCGGATCCTCCACGGAACGGCGCACGTCCATTTGCGCCGCATGATGATTGACGACATCGAATTTCTCCGCCTTGAAAATGTCTGCTATCGTTTCATCCTGGATATCCGCTTTGATAAACCTTGCCTTGGAGTTAACGTTTTCGATCCTTCCGGTCGACAAATCATCGATGATGACGACCGAATGTCCTTGTTCGAGATAGGCATCCACAATATGCGAAGCGATAAATCCGGCGCCGCCGGTGACCAATATCTTCATCCATTTCTCTCCATTGTTGTTATGCTTTGTAAGCCAGCGCTTTGGCCCCGATGTCTTTGCGATAGTACGCGCCATCGAAAGCGATCCTCCCCACGGCACGATACGCCTTGTCGATGGCCGATTTGATGCTCTTGTCTAAGGCGGTTACTCCCAAAACCCGGCCGCCGGCGGTGACGACCTTGCCTTCCCGCGTCTCGGTTCCGGCGTGGAAAACCATGACATCCTGATCCAAAGCGATGTCAAGCCCCAAAATCGGCAGACCGGTGCAATACTTATTCGGGTAGCCACCGGAGGCAATGACCACGCATACGGCGGCTGCTTGACGATTGGTAAAGCCGTACTCCAAAAGGTGGCCGTCCATGGCCGCCATCATCACCTCCACCAAATCGCATTCCGCCAAAGGCAAGATGACCTGCGTCTCCGGATCGCCGAAGCGGCAATTGAATTCCAGCACTCTTGGACCCGTGCGGGTCAGCATGAGACCGGCGTAGAGAACGCCACGATAAGGCCGGTCCTCTAAGGCCATGCCTTTGATGGTCGGCTCCATGATCGTCTTCTTGATATGCGCCAGCATCTCTTCATCGACCTGCGGCACCGGAGCGTAGGCGCCCATGCCGCCGGTGTTGGGTCCCTGATCGCCATCGAGAATGGCCTTATGATCTTGAGCCGGAGCCAGATAAACCAGGTTTTCTCCGTCCGAGATGCCCAGCAGGGAAACTTCTTCTCCCTTCATGTATTCTTCGATAACCACTTTGTGTCCAGCATCGCCGAACACTTTGTCCGCCATAATGCGATGCAACGCCTCGAGGGCACTTTCCCGATCCTGGCAGACGATGACCCCTTTGCCTGCTGCCAAACCATCGGCTTTAACGACGAGCGGCACCTCAGCTTTGGCGACGTATTTTTTCGCATCCTCATAGCTGCTAAAAATCCTGAAATCCGCCGTAGGCACCTTATATCGCTCCAAGATGCGTTTTGCAAAAGCTTTGCTACCTTCGAGCTCGGCAGCGCGTTTGCTAGGGCCGAAAATCGGCAGTCCGTTCGCTTCAAAAAGATCGATAATGCCTTCGACCAATGGCGCTTCTGGCCCGACAACGGTCAGGTCAATTTTCTTCTTCGTAGCAAAATTGAGCAGGCGCTTAAGGTCCAAAGCCGGTATATCTTCACAAGTGGCGTCTTGGGCAATTCCGGCATTGCCAGGTGCACAATAAATCTTTTTTACATGTTTGCTCTGTTTCAGCTTCCAAATGAGTGCATGCTCGCGGCCGCCACTACCGATGACAAGAAGTTTCATTCTGCAACTTTCGCTATTGGTGTCTTGGTTCGATTCCGTGTCACCACGTATTCCTCATTGACAGTATTTGATCATAAGCTTTGCGCGATCGACAACTCTGCCAACTTGATACTACGAAAACAAAGCTATTTTCATGATTATCGAGTGCTCAGTCGGGCCAAGCAATTACCGCAGAAATGACACGTTTTCCGTTCCACATAATACTTGGCCAGACGTTGCGATTCTTCAAAACGCAAGCAAGGTCGAGCAAGTCATGCCCAAGGCATCCTCCCTGGTTATGGAGACGAACTTACACTCGTAGTCTGTGCTTCGGCCCGGGAAGCCGCCAGGCCGGTCTTGGCAGGATTCCAAAGGAGTGACAACATAAGCTGCCGTAGTAGTCGAACAAATTTCCATCATTATCGAGCGACCCGCTGGGCATAGAAATTTCCAATAAGAAAACACATGCTAAGCTGCATGCACGGCAAAAGGTATTACTTCCTTGCGATCCGCTCCCCTTCGTCCTGTGGCTATCTCGTCAACTTCGTGAAGTATGTTTGCATCATAGTAGCGCCGGCCACACTTGTCACATACGCCTAAAGGCACCTGCTCCAAGACGACAAAGCCGTTCTTATGTTTGAATATTTCGCGCTCCACAATCTGCTGCTGAACCGTTCCATCACAATATTCACAAACATCTCTGTTCATCCTTTTTCCTATAATTTGATCTCGTACACTGTGATGATTCTGTATTTCCCTATTGGTGTAAACCTTCCCACGCTTCCAACAAGCGTTGCACAGTCGGATGCGGTTCCTTCAATTAAGTATCTGGTGCCTCGGGGATCATCTTTCTCAATCTTGCTTATTTTACCTGTTAGGATAGACGTTTCAACATCGAAAACATCCAAATTGTCCTCAGCCATCTCATCGTTGGCATGAGAGGTCATCTCATATCTGCCACTTTTGATACACTCACGAATTTGAACAAGATCTCGGCGCCCCACGAAAATCCTTTCATCATTTACATTGATAACACAAGAGCAGCCTGACTTTGAAAAAATGAAAAAGCTGTAATCGGGGTAATTTCGCCCTGCAATGGCGTATGGGAATTATCTATTTCGAGGACGCCCCGCCGTAGCATATCTCTTCGGCTCCAGCTTTTCTCCACGCAAATCCTCCAATTGATCTCTCAGTTTCGCCGCCTCCTCGAACTCTAACGACGCCGCAGCCTTGAACATGCGCATTTCTATTTCTTGCAGCATGGTATTCTTGTCTTCGGTAGAAAGTTTTTCCCACTTTTGTAGGAATTCTAATTCTTCTTCGGTGCCCTTGCCATAAGCCGCCGGCTTTGCGTCGGCGACGCGCGTGGCGCCTAAAACGTCCTCTACCGATTTGAAAATAGAGCGTGGCGTGATGCCATGCTCTTCATTGTACTGCGCCTGAATCTTACGCCGGCGATTGGTTTCATCAATGGCTTTTTTCATGCTGTCGGTAACCGTGTCGGCGTAAAAGAGAACTTTGCCCAGAACGTTTCTGGCAGCTCTACCCGCAGTCTGGATTAGGGAGCGCTCCGAGCGCAAAAAGCCTTCTTTGTCTGCGTCCAAAATAGCGACCAGTGACACTTCCGGCAAATCCAGTCCCTCGCGCAAGAGGTTGATGCCCACCAATACGTCGAATTCCGCCAGACGCAAGTCACGGAGAATGGCCACGCGATCCAGCGCGTCGATTTCCGAGTGCAGATAGCGTACGCGAATGCCCATGCCGGCCAGATAGTCGGTCAAGTCCTCGGCCATGCGCTTGGTTAAAGTGGTGACCAAAATCCGCTCCTGACGGGCGGTTCGCTCGTTGATTTCTTTGATCAGATCGTCGATTTGCCCCTGCACCGGACGCACTTCGATTTCGGGATCCATCAAGCCGGTCGGACGGATAACCTGCTCCACAACGATGCCGTTGGAATGCTCGAGCTCATAATCTGCCGGCGTGGCCGAAACAAAGATGACCTTGTCGAGAATCGACTCGAATTCACGAAAATTCAGCGGGCGGTTGTCCAACGCTGAGGGCAGACGAAAGCCGAATTCCACCAGCGTTTCTTTCCGCGCGCGATCGCCGTGGTACATGCCTTGGATTTGCGGGATGGTGGCGTGCGACTCGTCGATGATTAGCAAAAAATCTTTGGGAAAATAGTCGATCAAGGTCGAAGGGCGCTCGCCCGCCTTTCGTCCCGCGAGGTGGCGGGAGTAATTTTCGATGCCTGAGCAATAGCCGATTTCTTCCATCATTTCCAAATCATAATTGGTGCGCATCTCTAGACGCTGGGCTTCCAACAACTTGCCGCGGGAGCGAAAGTATTCCAATCGCTCATCCAATTCCTTGCGAATGGCTTCCATGGCCGATTCCAAGCGCCGATAAGGAGTGATAAAATGCTTGGCCGGGTAAATGGCTACACGCTCAAGACTATTTTTCACTTCTCCCGTGAGCACATCCACGGTAGAGATAGCCTCGATTTCGTCGCTAAACATCTCGATGCGGATGGCCTCTTTTTCATAGGCCGGTATCACCTCCACCACGTCGCCGCGGACGCGAAAGGTGCCGCGCTCGAAGGCGATGTCATTGCGGGTGTACTGAATGTCCACCAACTTTTGCAGAATGTCCTTGCGCTCGATGCGCTGGCCTTTGTGCAAGAAGAGCAGCATTTCCTGCCAATCCTCCGGCGACCCCAAGCCGTAGATGCAGGAAACGGAAGCGACAATGATGACGTCCTCGCGTGATAGGAGGGAGCTGGTGGCTTTCAAGCGCAGGCGGTCAATCTCGTCATTAATCGAGGTGTCTTTTTCAATATAGGTATCGGTGGTCGGCACGTAAGCTTCCGGCTGATAATAGTCGTAGTAGCTGATGAAATACTCGACCGCGTTCTCCGGGAAAAAGCCGCGAAACTCGCCATAGAGCTGCGCCGCCAAAGTTTTGTTGTGCGAGATGACCAGCGTGGGCCGGCCGTAATTGGCGATGACGTTGGCCATTGTGTAAGTCTTGCCGCTGCCGGTAACGCCGAGCAAGGTTTGGAACTGGCGTCCGTTCCGCAAGCCCTCTGTCAGTTGGGCGACTGCTTGGCGCTGATCACCTTCCAGTTTGAAATTGGAAACGAGCTTGAAATTTGCCATAGAATGAGAAACCAAGTATTCCGAATTCCTGTAGATTGGCAAAATCGAAAATTTAAGCCGTAGGGGATGTCTCCAGACATCGAGCATTATTGCATATTGTGGTCGAACTCGGAGAGTTCTCCTACACATTCTGGTGAGAAAAAATTTGCCAAACTATAGCCGAATTCAAAAAGCCAAGGCGCCGACAGTTTTCAGTCTTATCGCGCTCTCACTGAATCGAATAACTCCCACAACTCTCTCAAAGGATCGGCAGATGAACAACGAGCGGGCCCAAGCAATACCTCTTTGTTGCAAACGGAGTTGCGCCAGCAATATAATACAGATATGCCAAATTGTCAAGTTGATATTCTGCCACGAAAGCTTCAAGAATATCTCATTGGCTCTTCTTTCGACTTGCATCTTGTAATATTATCCCGAAAAACCTTTCATGCTCACGAAGAATTTTTCAGCCGCCAATTGGCACGAATGTACGCTAATTTCTTAGCCGTCGAAGCTGCCACCGAGTCAAAATGATTACGGTCCAAATGATTTTCTCTTTATTGGCCTTGAAAAAAGCTATGTGTTCGTACAAGCCCTTAGAAAGTCGTACCGGTTTGGCGTCCATTTGTGTCGATTCATCGTTGATAGCTCCGCTGCGGTAAATTGCCGAGTCGTAGCCGAGCAAAGAAATAGCATGCCACTCGTCCGCAAGAGCAGTCACCGCACGCTGCCTATTCGGGTAGCGGTCGTTGTGGTCAGCGTTCCCGTACTGTATCTGATTTCGCTTTGCAGAGGTCGGCGCTCCGCCTGACCAAGCACTTAGACGTGAAAAAACTTGACAAATCGCTTGAATCTCAACCAGACGGATACTATATTGGGCCGCAAGGATGGTGATCATCGCACGTAAATTGGGAAGGCTATGCGCACAAGAGTGAGTTCTGAGGCTGCTTGTCTTGGTTTGTTAACCGTTCTCCTTTTCAGGGCTTCTCTTGGTTTCGCGGAAGCCAAGGAGCAAACGAGGGCACTGTGGGTCACCCGTTGGGAATACCGCACTCAGGAAGACATCGAACGGATTATTGCCAACGCAGCGGCTCTGCATTTTAATGTGATTCTGCTTCAGGTTCGGGGGAACGGCACCGTTGCCTATCCATCACGCTTCGAGCCTTGGTCGGAGGAGTTGGACGGTGAAGATCCGGGCTGGGATCCGCTCCAATATGCTATCGAGCAAGCTCATGCCAAAAACATGGAGCTGCATGCATGGATCAATGTCTATCCCGGCTGGCGTGGCGAAGAACCGCCGGATGACCCGTCGCAGTTGTACCTTGCGCATCCGGACTGGTTTATGGTAGATGAGCTTGGCGTGCCGCAAAGGCTCACCCCTCATTACGTATGGCTGTCTCCCACGCACCCTCAGGTCGACGATTATCTCCTCAACATTTGCTCCGAGATTTATACAAACTATGATGTTGATGGCTTACATCTGGACTATGTTCGCTATCCGGCCGCCAGTTATTCTTTTGATACCCAGTCGTTGAAGGTGTTCAAATTCAAGTACGGCAGCTCACCGACGGAAAAGCCCTCCGAATGGTCGCAGTGGCGGCGCGATGCGATCAGCAGTTTTGTCGCCAAGCTTTATCAATCCCTCAAGCTTCACAATCCCAAACTCGTTTTGAGCGCCTCCGTGGTGGCCGACTATTGGAATGGATTCAACATCTTTATGCAAGATAGTCACGGCTGGCTGGCGAATGGGATCATCGATGTCATTTATCCCATGATTTACACCGATGATGATACGCTTTTTGCCAACCAACTCATGCAGCATGTGCTTAACAACCACGGTCGCCACGTTTACCCGGGCATTCACACAGCCGTTGGCGAACATTTGCTTTCTCAGATTCAATTGAGCGAGGAAATCGGTTGTCCCGGCTGTGCGGTTTTTTCTTATGGGCTGTTTTTCCCTGATCATCAAGCCAACCTTCCCCTCGCCGAGAATTTTGCGACCCTCTGGAAGGAAAATGTTCCCACCGCGCCGTTGCCTTGGAAGTACTTGGTAGGAGACACGCGGGGACCGGTTGTGGCCGAGGTGAAGACCATTCCCATCAGGCTTAGGGCCGAAAAAGAGTTCAAAATCGCTGCCAGAATTGTCGACGATGCAGGAGTTTATGATGAAAAGGCCGGCTCCCAAGGAAACGGCGTGTATCTCGTCTATAATCACTTGGAGGATCCGCAGGGTGGCACGGAAGTGCAGATGAGTCGCGTAAAGGGAGCGGCCGATTGGTTTATTACTGACAGGCCTATTCCAGCTCAGCCCGCCGGTTTGGACTTTCGTTGCCGCATCTATGCTTGGGATGATTATCATGAATCTGCCCGGCATCCGAAACGCAACCTTGGCTACAGTGATATCTGGTCGCTCTCGATATTGGCACCCAATGAAACGTACTTTTCCATGGGTGCTTTTGGACCGTTGTTGTGGCACGCCACCGCCATTCAGGTGGATGCTCGCGGCCAAATTTGGATCGGCTCTAATCAAGAAGCGGGAGTGATCGTGCTCAAGCCCGACGGCACTCCTGCGCCGTTTTCGCCCATCAAGACGGGGATGACCAATGAGCGCCGGCTTGTTCCGCTCAACGCAACTTCTGGGATGGCTTTTGTCCAGCCCGATGTAATGTGCATAAGCAGCCCTAAATCGGGAGACAGTTCTTGGGTTTTCCCTTTCAAGATAGAAACCGGTGAGCGATTGCCCGGCTTTGCGCAGAGGTATCGCGCTTCGGAGATGGACTGCGACGCCGAAGGGCATCTGTTTGTTCTGGATGGGACATCGACTCGCTGGCATGTTTTGACCATGAGAGGAGTGGAACTGGTGGGAAGCCCCTTTGGAATCAAACACACGGGTAATGACATCGCCGTACTGGACAACGCCGGCATGGTGTTCATCAGTGACCGGACTGCCAATACCGTACAGTGCTGGCATGGCGCAGTCGAAGGAATGCGAGCGCGATATTGGCGCGCCGATGATTTGCCGGCAGCGGATATAGGCATTGGCAAGCTGGCGACCGATTCTTCGAGCTACATCTATGTCTCTCACACGCAGCGCGGAGTAATCACTATTTTTGATCGCGTAGGAAAAATCGTCGAACATCTCTCCGGTGGCAAGCCGCCTTTGAACGCACCTCGTGAAGTCGGTCTGAGCGTCTCCTCAGATTCGCTGTACGTGCTTGAGGCGGTAGGATTTGGCGCCAGCAAGCTGTCGCTTTGGGTCAAGCAGAAGGACATTCTCAAGACTGCGGAAAAGCGTCGCTGAAAACTCCGCGATTCGAAACTCCTTGCAGCTTTTCCATGCTTTCTCTCCAGCCCACCCCACCGTGCGGGGCAAGCCGCAACCGAAGCTATAGCGAATCGACGCTAACGACCGCGAATTTAAGATTCGCATTCGCTCGCCCCAATATGGGGTCGATTGAATCCGCCCGGCCGTGATAGCCTTTCTGGAGTAGGCCTCAGAATGAATCTTATCGCAGGGCATTAATCATCCCTTTAAGACCTGTGCAACTTGTGGGTCGAGGCTCTACGAACTCCTAAATGTTCGAAGAATACGAAAAACGGGTCGTAAATGCAGACTTGATGAAAGAGCGGCAAGTTGCGGGATTCGTGGAAACTTGGTGGTAGGGTGCTTGCGCGCCCAGAGCGATTCGAACGCTCGACCTACGGATTAGAAGTCCGTTGCTCTATCCAGCTGAGCTATGGGCGCAAGAGGCGATCTTTGAGCTGTCTGGTGACGGTCAGTCTATGCTCATGGCATCGGTGATTGCTTGCCTTGGGTATTGTGGAGAGTCCGGCCACCTTTTGCTTGCGAGGCAAGCTAACGGCTTCCCCTTTTCGGGGGCGCGACGAATTTGCGACGCGCAATAATAGCACTTTTTGCGCTAAAGTTCAACAACTTTGTTTTGCTGCGAGGGCGACCGCATAATAGCCCAAACTCCACGGGAGCAGGAGCTTCGTCACCCCACTTCGGGTCCGGCTATGGCAAACACCAATGACGAGGTGGGCGGCGTTTTTGCCCCGTATCGCATGCGAACAAAAGTGCGCTGCAAGACGAATCCCTGCTGGGGCAATATTTGCCTGGTCATCTCAAAGCCGATGTGGAAATCCAGATAAACATCTTCGCCTATTAGTTGTCCGAGCGCGCGCTCAAGTAACAGGCCGGCCGTTTTTTCGTCGTTTGCGATGACCGGTTCCAGGTAGACGGCCCGGCTTCCCTTGCGTGTCAAGGCATAGCGCAAGACCTTACCGCTGTCGGCCATGACCACTTGAGGCGGAACGTAAGAATCGGAAATGAGTAAATTGAGCTAGGCCGATCGGTCCGCGCCGAAAGCGATTCGGTCCAGCGCGCATATTCCATTCAACGTCTCGGATGTCAGTGAAGATGCGGCAGTCGTTTCTTGGACAGTTTTCACGCGTAGCCAGCGTTCGATGAGCCCCTCGCCCACGAATCCTAGTTTTTCATAAACTGGCTGACCGGCAGGTGTTGCGTCCAGCTTAATGGCCTCTACTCCGGCCGTCCTTAAGTAATCCGGTTCTTCTCCAAAAGTTGGCGGGAACCACAATATATAGATAAAGGTACAAAGACGAAAATCTTTCGCTCCTTCACTGAACACAAAAGGCTAATATGGATTACAGCCTTATTGAACAACTCTTAGGGTTCCCCCGCATCAAAATTTCGCATATCGAACAAGGCGATAACGAAATCCTTGTTTGGATCTATATTCCCGACGGCAACCACCGTTGCCCCAATGTGGCAAATATCATTACTATAGTTTGGCAAATTCTTTCTTAACACAAAATGTAGGAGAACTCGTTCGACCACAATATATATTCCTGATCGGCGTCTGGAGACGCCTCCTACGGCTTGAATTCAAAATTTTGCCAAACTGCTGTATCATTAAATAGTTACCATTTTACTTACTACGAGCGGCTTTCCCATGAAGCGTTTTTCCATCACCACAAAAACAGGGGATCATGGAACCACAGGATTGCTGGACTCCAGTCGGGTGCTCAAGTACGATGCGCGACCGGAAGCCTACGGCACTATCGACGAGGCCAATGCGTTTATCGGTTTGGCGCGGGCCAAGTCGGATTTGCCGGCAGTTAGGAAGCTCCTTTTGGCGGCGCAAAACCAACTGTATCTCATCAATGCAGAACTGGCGTGTCCCCCCGAGCATCTTGCGCTGCTGAAGAGAAAAGTGGAACCGCAAGACTTGGAGGTCTTGGAAACAGAGTCTGCTGATATTGAAAAGCAGCTGGATTTGCCGCGCAAGTTTGTCCTCTATGGTGAAACGGAAACGTCGGCTATTTTGGACGTAGCGCGCGCGGTCATACGAAGGGCGGAAAGGCGGGTGGTGGAATTGAATGATCGGGAGAGGATCGCAAACGAGAACATACTGCCCTATCTCAATCGACTTTCAGATGCGCTCTTTTTGTTGGCGCGCTATGAAGAGTTCGCCCACAACGTTCCGTATGCGCATCCGGGTGCTTCCTAAACGATCTTTACAGAAAGCCTTCCTCAATCTCTCAGTTTGCAGCGCGAGGGTGCATCTTCTGAAAAAGATCGTTTGCTTGGGAGTATTCCCGACCCAAGGCGGGCGAAAATCGCTGCTGGGATTTCATGCGCCTGGCAGGATCCTGCAGGATGGAGTCACGCCATTGAGAGGTGGCAAACTTGTTTGGCTCGACACATCAGCCGAAAAAGTCCGGCACTCCGTCTCGTCCATGAGATTGTCCATCCAGCCCGCGGGATTTGAGTCATACGTCCAAGGTAACCCGAAATCCCGGCAAACTGCACAACCTCGCCTTCTACTTTTTGGGTTCAGAAGGTGATTCCAAATGGCGATCCACCGTGCAATACTTGAGCGGCAGAATGGTCGTCTCTTTAGGACTAGAGAGAACCACACTCGTTTTGGTGTGTACGACCCCCGGCCAAGCCTGAATTTCCGACAAGAGCCGTTCCAAGCTGGCCGTGCTTCGTGTGCGCGCCTTGAGCATGTGCGATCCTTCGCCGGTGATAGCATGGCATTCCAATATCTCGTCATTCGCCTGTGCGCGCTCGATGATGGCGGAATAGTATTTCGAGGACTCGGTGGTCAGAAATATGATTGCCGTGACCTCCAAGCCGATCTTGCGAGCGTCAAGGATGGCATTGTAGCTGCGAATGACGCCGGCCTTTTCCAGCTTGTGCATACGTTCACTCACCGACGGAATGGAAAGCGCGACTTGTTCGGCCAACTCATTGCGCTTGGTGCGGCCCTTGATTTGGAGGGTTTCCAAGAGCTTTATATCTATGCTGTCAAATTTTTCTGCGTGCATGGGATGATCTCATTCCGGTTCTTTGATTACACTTGCATGATTCTGCTTTTTTCATTTTTCGACGGCAATATAGCACAAAATTTCCCCATTTGCAAACCTTTGCTAATGGCATGAATCATGGCTCACTTTCGGTGGTAGACCTCAAAGGTGTGGCGAACGTTTGAGGTCTTTATGCTTTCGCTACGATCATTCGATGAGGTTTCACCGATCTGACCCGCCATGCCTGCGGTGTGTATTGATAGGGGTCAAGCGGCTTTGATAAGTGAAAGGAACGCCGGAGTAATATCCAAAATGCTTCTTAGCGCCGGAAGTAGATTTTGGCTGCCATGGCCAAACAGCAAGGTCATGGCCGGATTGCGCGTATGCCCTTTGAAGGAAAGGTCCTCGATGTTGCCATGATCGCTGGTCACAACAACCAATGTTTTCCTCAGATCGACCGAATCGAGAAGGGCCGCAAGGAATCGATCGAGCTTGAACAATTCTCCTTTGGCCCGCTCGAGGTCTTTGGAATGACCGGCAAAATCGGTCTGAAAATATTCATACATGGAGAAGTGGTAGGCTTGTGATTGCCGGCCGATGATTGCTCCTGCCTTTTCCGGAGAAAAAAGAGGAACGTCAAAGCCAAGCTCCTGAAGAGATTGGTTGGTCATGTCTTGGTAGACTGAGCGCTCATTGCGCAAGTCATCGAGGTCGAAAAACGGCAAGCCTGCATACAGATTGGCTACGGAACTGACGGAGAGCCGCCGGATGATATCGTAAGGATTATAGTCGAAAAATGGCGGGCGAAAAGCGTTGAGAAAGGCGGCTCGCAAGCCGGCCTGGGTGACCTGTTTGAAGACGGAATGTTCGGCGATCACCTCACGAAGTAACTGATTCGGCAAGCCATTGAGATGCCTTCCCAGTAGCTTGGAAGCATTGATGCTGGTCAGCAACGCCGTTTGGCCGGTGGCGCTCTGCGGCAAACCTTTTACCCCCAGAGTCGCATCCAATCCCAATGCAAAGCCCAGGGGATCAAGCCTTTTCGGAAAAGTCTCGTCCGCAAAGTGGCGGAAAAACCTAAGGCCGGGCTCCGTGCAAGGGTTAATGGTTGGATCGTTTTCGCCGATTCCCAAGCCATCGATAAAAACGAGCAGAATGTGCGCCGGGGAAGCAAAAGTCGGGATGGAATTCGAATCGGGTCTGGTCACGGTTTTCGTTGATAAATGGCATTAATAACCGGGAGTGATGGCGAATTGGCCTGTCGCAGTGCTTGTCTCTGGTGTGAGTACTCTGAAAAACAAAGTATTCGATGTCGTATCGGCGGAGTCGTGGTCAAAAATCCCATCACTCATCTGAGGTGTGTGACTGAAATCCGCCTTGCCGCTATCCTGTCGTCCATTCAATACAATTGCTGAAGTTTGGTCCCCCGGTAATAATGTTGTAGAATTTTCCTAAAGTCTTTCCCCTGTAGCGCCATGATCGCCGCGCCGGTTTGGCACATGCCGACGCCGTGGCCCCAGCCCGCACCGCGAAAGGTGAACCCATCGGCCAATGCGCCCGGGCTACCGGTCTTTTCCACCACGAAGCAAGCGCTATATAACGTGGTTTTGGAGAGGGCTCGTCGAATGTTCAGCTCTTTGCGCAGGACTACCGAATCTTGCGTCCCGATGATTTCGACTTCCATCAACCGTCCCGACGATCCCCGTTTGCGCGGCACAATATCGACAAGAGAGCCGATTTGATGTCCGGTCCGTTCGATCAGCAATTGCTCTAACTCAAGGCGCGGAATCTTGTATTCCCAGCGAAAGTAGCCGGTCGTGTAGGCGGCGAAATCGGGATTGCCCATGAGGGCCGAATTGCAGTAGACCTTCGGCTGCGAGGCGATCCAGGTTCGAACGTTTTCCTCCTTCGCCAGGTCAAACGAACGGGTCTCAAGCTCGGAGGCTTCGAGGTCGAACTCACCGGCCAAATAGGGCGCTCCGTCGCTGTCCCAAACGTTTTCGGCGCTTTCTCCGTGTCCGCCGCACACGGCGTTGAACGGAGTGCTGCAGAGCGTTCCATTGTACGTGAGCACCAGTCCTCGGCTGCTGTTAACGGCGTGAGTGATTCGTTCCGACTCTTTGCTGATCCCGGTGTATGCCTGGCAATGCACGTCGTCACAGACATCGAATGCGTCTTGCCGGTGCTGGCGGCCAAAGTTATGCAGAAAATAGGTTCGCGCCGCCACCGCCTGCGCCTTTAGGGCCTCTTCTGGAAAATTCGCGGACATTTCCGCCGCCAAAACCCCTCGCAGATACTCTTCCAGAGAGAGCACATTGATGGCCACTAACTTGCCGGCAGCGTCGATGCGCAGTTCCATTTCCCCGCGGTAGGTTCGGTTTTCTTGTCTCGCCCAATGGTATCCGTTTCCGACGTCGACTTGGTTCAAGGTGATGAGGGAGCCGGACAAGCGGATGGCGTCTTGCAAGCTTAACTCGCGCCCCGAGGGCGAGACCAGCCTTATTTGGCCATGAGCGGGCTTCATAGTCTCCGCAATGATCCGGCCGGAAGAAATGAGTGAAGAAGTCTTGAGGTAAAGATCCGCCTCCGTTTCTGTATCAAAGTGCTTGGTGAGCAACACCCGATGGATTTGCCGGTCGACGACCGCCTGCTTGCCGCTCATCAACGCTTCGCCGATCGTCAATAGCTCTGCCGGCAGATTCTTCTGCAATGCCTCGCGCAAGTATTCTTGAGCGGATTCCAGACTGGGTGATTCGTACAAGAGGATGCGATATACTGGTTGTGCCGGGGTGCTGGAAAGAACGGAAGCTTGCCAAACTCCCTTTTCTGACAGATCATATTTTTCCCCCGGTTTTTCCGAAATGAGATGGAATCGGCCCAGAGGCTCGAAGGATATCTGCTCTTGTCCCACCAAGATGCCCACCCGCACAATCGGGCTGGTCGGCGCCATCGGCTTGAAGCGAACGCCGGCGCAAGAAAAAAACAAGCTGACTGAGACGGAAAGTAGAAGGACCCTCAAATGGTTTTGCATGGCTGGGAAGTTATCTCGATAATCAAGTTCCAAAATACGGCAATAATTGGATAGCTGATCGTTCGGCTGCTTCTATCTGACGCGAAGAATCTCGAAAATTTCTTTATCTTTTCAAAGAACAATTTTCTCCCCTCGTAATACCTAACCCGGACAAGCCGGAACCAAAAATGGATAATAGGTCAAACTTAAATT
>DYKH01000158.1 GCA_020722685.1 Caldithrix sp.
GATTTCTCACTCCGTTCGAAATGACACAATTATTCAGTTGGCTAAATATGTACGTTATCCACTTTTCCCCTTGATCTTTATACTTTAGTCACTTCAGCCACTTTAGTCACTTTACCAACTTGCTCCCTATCCGCATCAACCATCAGTCTTACCAGTTCTTTGAAAGTAGTCTTTGGCTTCCAGCCGAGCAGTCTTTCGGCTTTTTGCGCGTTGCCCATCAGCAAATCGACTTCAGTGGGGCGAAAATAGCGTGGATCCTTTTTCACGTATCTTTGCCAATCCAAGCCGGCATACGAGAACGCTTCTTCGACAAATTCACGCACCGTATGCGCTTCGCCAGTGGCGATCACGTAATCATCAGCTTTTTCCTGCTGCAACATCATCCACATTGCTTCGACGTATTCCGGCGCGTACCCCCAGTCACGCTTAGCTTCCAGATTCCCCAGATAGAGCGTGTCCTCTAATCCGGCTTCGATTCTCGCTACGGCGCGGGAAATTTTTCGAGTGACGAAGGTTTCACCCCGACGTGGAGACTCGTGGTTGAACAATATGCCGTTACAAGCGAAAATGTCGTAAGCTTCGCGGTAATTGACCGTCACCCAATAGGCAAACACTTTGGCGGCGCCGTATGGGCTGCGCGGATAAAAAGGCGTTGTTTCGCACTGGGGGACCTCCTGCACCTTACCGAACATTTCCGAGCTGGAAGCTTGATAGAATTTGCAGCGAATTCCGGTTTCGCGAATGGCTTCCAGCAAACGGATGGCTCCCAATGCCGTCACTTCTCCTGTATACTCCGGGATATCAAAACTCACCCGCACATGGCTCTGCGCCCCCAAATGATATATTTCGTCCGGCTGCAGTCGGTAAAGCAGCTTGATCAGATTGGTAGAGTCGCTCAAGTCTCCATAGTGCAGAAATAACTTCACCCCATTGACATGCGGGTCACGGTACAAATGGTCGATGCGCCCGGTGTTAAAGGTGCTGGCCCGGCGGATGATCCCATGTACTTCATAGCCCTTGCTCAACAGTAGCTCTGCCAAGTACGAGCCATCTTGGCCGGTTATTCCGGTGATAAGTGCTTTCATATCGTCAAAGGGATAAGATCAAAGGAGAAATAGGCAAATCGTCGGCAGACTTTTGAGATCGGCAAGCCACGAGCCACAGCGGCACGAGGTTGCAGCAAGTTCCTATCGGTATTCTATGATGGGTCGCGGAGAGTCGCAACTTGGGTTGCAGGAACGCAGATAAGAAGCCGTGGTGATGGCGACGACGACGATTAGCAGATAGACCCAAAATGCTTTCTGGACTGACAAGCGTTCGACTGATGGCCTTCTTTTCCAACCTCGCCATTTACAATCATGGCACCGGTAGAGTCTGCACGGGAACAGGAGCTTTAACAGATTCTCCCAGCTATTGCGGTGATGCGACCGATGTACGTTGCTACTACCACAAACGGGACATTTCATAGCAGCCCCCGCGTTTTTTGAGGCCGAAACTACTTAACGAGGATTAGAGCAAAGCTTCAAGGCAAAAAAGACCTCATGGCGCAAACGACGGCCAAGGAGATTGCCAAGGCAATGAGGCAATACGTCAGCCGTTTTTTGCCATAGGTCCAAACCTCGTAGCCTGCCTCAACCCGTCTTTTCCCACGCCATCCGCACTCATCGCAGCGATAATACTGGTATTTCACCAGCGCAAAAAATCTCTCCAGTATGTTATGGCATCGAGACCAATGAATACTGCCAGAGTGGCACTTCGGACAAAGATACATGACATTCCCTCTCCCCGGCTTGCCAAGAGATGCGAGTTGCTTGCTAATATCGGCTGATTCTAATTTCGCTTGAGTCTTGTACTCAGAAGTAAAGCCGTGTCACACTTTTGCCGAGTGGGTAATTTGGATTTTCTGAAGCTGAGCGCGAGCTATGCGGTCGCCATTGCCCGCAGCCTCTTCTTCATATCCCCACTGGTAGTCAGTAGTAATGATACTCCAATTTAATGATTCGAAAAATTGTTTTCTCTTTTCACAACTTTAAGCACTTTAGCTCACTTTAGGCACTTCAGCCACTTTCTCTCACGCCTTCACCACGTTCCCATCCCCTTTTAGTCCGTTCAGCTTGTAAACATTACGAGTGTCGATGATCAGCTTGGCGTGCTGCCGGATCATGGCATAATCGACGTCGCTGTGATCGGTGACGATGATGACGGCATCATAACCTCTTATTGCCTCCGCGGTCAGGCTGACGCTACTCATATCATATTGGTATTTCCTTGTCGGCGGCAGCTTTGGCACGTATGGATCATAGTAATCGCAGTGTGCGCCCTTTTGTCGCAGAATCTCCATCACCTTTAGCGCCGGGGTTTCCCGCATATCATCGATATCTTTCTTATAGGCGACGCCCAGTATGAGGATATCGGCGTTTTTGATACTGGCGCCGCGCTCGTTCAAGGCGTCGATGGTCTTTTGCACCACCCAATAGGGCATGTTGAGATTGATCTCTCCGGCCAGCTCGATGAACCGGGTCGGCATGTCAAACTCGCGCGCTTTCCAGGTCAAGTAGAATGGATCGATGGGAATGCAATGCCCGCCCAATCCTGGTCCTGGATGGAACGGCATGAATCCAAACGGCTTGGTAGAGGCGGATTCGATCACTTCCCAGACATCGATGTCCATCCGATCCAGAATCATCTTCATCTCATTGACCAAAGCGATGTTCACACTGCGGAAGATGTTCTCCAGCAACTTGGCGGATTCCGCCACCCGTGTGCTCGATACCGGTACCGGTGTGGTAATGTGACGATACAGTGCGATGGCGCATTCCCGCGCATAGGGTACGTCCGCGCCGACGATTTTGGGTATGTTGCGAATCGTGTACTTGGGATTATTAGGATCTTCACGTTCCGGTGAAAAAGCAACATAAAAGTCCTTATTGCATTTGAGGCCAGACTCTTCCAGAATGGGCGCTAACACTTCATTTGTAGTGCCCGGCCAGGTGCTGCTCTCAAGGATGACCAACTGTTCTTTGCGTAAGTGTTTTTTCAAGCTGTGGGCAGTATTCTCGATGAAAGAAAGGTCCGGTTCTCTGTGCTCGTCCAACGGCGTTGGCAAAGCCAATAACAAAACATCCGGTTGTGAGGCCAGACTAAAATCGCTGGTAAAGATAGCTCTGCCCCTGGCGTTAATCTCGGTTATTCTCTGCGACGAGATGTGCTTGATGTAGGTCAGCCCTTGGTTCAGCTTGCTGATCTTTGCCTCATCGATATCAAAACCAAAAATCCGAAAGCCTTCTCTTGCGAACTCGATAAGCAGAGGCAAGCCCACATAGCCTAATCCGACGATACCGATTCCGGCTGTTTTGCTTTCAATTTTGCTCTTTAGATCCATACAGAGTTCTTCCTTTTACTGGTTCGACGCAAACCTGGGTAACCGATCACAGGATGCGGTCACCCCTGCGTATGCACGGGTCTCCTTCTGCCGTGTAATGGAAAGGAGATTCCTGCATTCGCAGGAATGACCGCACTGGCAGGACACCCCGTGATTGGTTACAAACTTGCAGATGGCTTACACGATCAATGCCCCTACTCATACATTAATACGCAAAGAGAAGCACCGGCAAGATAGTTCACGTATCTTTTGTAGGTTTTCACTTAAGCCACTTTAGGCACTTTAGTCACTTTAGACACTTTCTATCACTCTCTTCATCCCCTCTTTGAAATCCACCAAGACCTTATAGCCCAAAAACTGCTGTGCCTTACCGATGTTGGCCAAAGAATGTTTGACATCACCCTGCCGCGGCGCAGCATACTCCGCCTTGACCTGCTTGTTCAACAAGGAATTGATGGTACTGATAAGCAGATTGATCGATATTCGTTTGCCGCAAGCAACATTGAAGACTTCGCCTGATAGCTCTTCATGTCCCTGCTGACACGCCAATAGGTTTGCTTCTACTACATTATCCACAAAGGTAAAATCACGCGACTGTTCGCCATCCCCATAGACAACCGGCGACTGATCGCTTTTGATGGCCCGGATAAACTTGGGGATGACCGCAGAGTATTGCGAAGTCGGGTCCTGCTTGGGACCGAAAACATTGAAATACCGTAGACAGACCGTCTCTAAACCATAGAGCCGGGTAAAGACCTGGCAATACTTTTCTCCCGCCAATTTTGAAACCGCATAGGGAGAAAGAGGCTTGGGAAGCATTTCTTCGGTCTTGGGCAGCGTCTCCAGGTCGCCGTAGATGGACGATGAGGAAGCATATACGATGCGCCGGACGCGAGCATCCTTCGCCGCATTCAGAATGTTCAGCGTGCCGACGACGTTGACTTCATTGCTGGTGAGCGGATCTTTGACGGAGCGCGGCACCGAAGGCAAAGCGGCTTGGTGCAGAATAAACTCCACTCCTTCAACAGCTTCCCGGACGATGTGGTAGCTGCGAACGTCGCCTTCCACCAACTCGATTTGGCTTAGAAAAGGAACGATGTTATCGCGTTTGCCGGTGGAAAAATTGTCCAGAACCCGAACCTTCTCTCCGCGCTTTAATAGCTCTTCAACGATGTTTGATCCGATGAACCCGGCGCCGCCGGTGACGAGATAAAGGGACATTAGAGTGACTAAAGTGAGCTAAAGTGACTAAAGTGGCTAAAGTGTGTCAAAGCGACAAAAGCGAGCAGGTCTGCGTCAAAGTAAAGAAAGGTAGAATAAGATGAAAATAAGCGTATATTGTGCATCTGTTGTTCACGCGTGGCGACAATGTTTAGAATGCCTTATTATTTGACGTTTTCGTGTGGCCTGTACGGGCCTTTGCTTGCAAGGAATCCATTTCTCAAATCAAAAGCCCTGTCGGATATCATGCGCATCGACTTCGTTCCACGACTTTAGCCATGATCATTTCCGCGCCGAGCGAGTTTACCGCCTTGCCTTGCTTTCTTCCCTTCTACCCACTTCAGGCACTTTAGTCACTTCACCCACTTCAGTCACTCCAACCAGGCTTCCGCCCTGTCACTTACAGGGATTTTTTTCCGCTGCACATAGATTCATGCATCCACTTCACACCCACCCTTCCCACACCGCTACACCGACAACAGCCTTGTCAGCGATTAGCCTGTGACCATGCCTGGCAGCCTAAACGACCGCGAAAGAAGATAGAATCACATGCTAATGGCTATTTCTCAATTCGACCCAATATTGGCAAATCGTAGGCATTTGTTCGCATGACAAGCTCAAAGCGCTTGGAATTGCGTTGCCGTTATTGACCAAAACCTGGATTGCAGTTTATAGCTTTTCGATTTTGTTCCCACGAATATCGACCAATACCGCTTTGCCGATGGCGGGAATGTAAATCTCGAACCATTTGCTTCCGCGATAATCCACCAGTTGCCCTTCCCGCCCTGCTAACACGCCAGCCACAATGCGAACACGATCCCCGGGCAATAGGCCATCAACCACATCTACTTCAACTTGCGTGCTCAGAAAGGTCTTGATCGCTTCGATCTCGTCGCCGCGCACGGGAGTCGGCTCATTATTGAATCCGACTATGCGTACGACGCTGGGAGCACGCAAGACATCATATCGATGAACAAAAGGAATGAAAGAAAAGATATAACATGAAAACAATGGCGCCTCCACCCACTTTTTTCTGTCTCGCCATTGGTTGAGTGTTTTCCGCAGGGGAAGATAGGAAGTGATGCCTGCACCATCGAGATAGCTTTTTACTTTCTTCTCGTGTCGAGGCTTGGTCACGAATGCATACCACTTTGCATCCCACTCAAGGCTCACGCGCAACTCCTTGGCTCCAACCTTTTCTTTACACCTGCTCAAAACACCGCTCAACTCTTACTGACCGCCGTTCTGGCACCAGCCCCTCATACCTGGCATGCTATGGCAAAGCCGCCCGCTGTCTAAAAACCAAGTCAGCCCGTCTCTACCGCCTCACGCTTCCTCTCACAATTCAGGCCGCCTTTTCGCTATGCTTACGCTGATGTTTTCCCTTGACCTTCTTCTTCTCGCCGTCCGAACCGTAATAGTAGTGATAATAGTAATAGTAGTAATATGAGCCATAGACGTTGGAAGCTTTGATACCGTTCAACAAAACACCCAATAAGGGAGCATTCACTCTTTGCAGTTGTTCCAACGCGTGCATGACGGCGTCCCTTTGTGTACCACCCGACTTGACGACCAACAGCACGCCGTCGACGATCGGAGAAAGAACCGAGGCATCGGTGACAGCAATGGTCGGAGGGGAATCGATTAGAATCATGCTGTATTGATTCTTGGCCCGGCTCAGCAATTCCTGCATCCGCGGCGATCCCAATAGTTCGGCCGGGTTTGGAGGCACAATTCCGCAGCTCAAGATATCCAAATCAGATAAACCCTCGACGTGTTGGACCGAATCTTCCAACGTCGTCCGACCGACCAGAACGTTGGTCAGTCCCTTGTTCTTTTCCAAATTGAACAGCTTGTGCAAAACGGGTCTGCGCAAATCCGCATCAATTAGCAGCGTTCTGGTGCCCAATTGGGAAAAGGTGATCGCCAAATTGGACACCGAGGTGGATTTGCCTTCTTTGGGCCCGCTGCTGGTGACCAACAAGCTATGCATAGAATGATCGGCCGTAGAAAACTGAATGTTGGTGCGCAGGGTTCGATAAGCCTCGGAGATGGGCGACTTGGGCTTTAGATGCGTGATCAATCGCTCGTTGATTTCCTCGGCTTCCGCGTCCTCTACCGGATGCCCAGTTTTTAAAAAGCCGTTGAGTCCCTCCGGCTCAATAAACGGGATGGTCGCCATGATGGGGACGCCCAGCGCCTGCACGTCTTCCATCGTCCGCACCGAATTGTCCAGGTACTCCATCACAAACGCCAAGCCGATTCCCAATCCGAGTCCGACCATAATTCCCAACAGGAGATTGAGCTTTTTCTTTGGCTTTACCGGAAACTTGGGTGCCTTGGCCGGATCGATGATGCGCACGATGCCAAGCTGTCCGACCTCGGTGATGCGCGATTCTTGGTATTTCTCCTGCAGCATGATATAGATCTTTTCATCCACCTGCGCTTTGCGCATCAAGCGAGCCAAGGCAAGACTCTTCTCCGGCAATGACTCTAATTGGCGATTGTACTGGTCGACGATCACTTGCAGCGCATCCACTTTTGGCTTCAGCGACTGCAGCTCCGTTTCCGCTTCGATTTTGCTGTTAAAGAGTGTTCCGGAAAACTGCGCCGGATCGACAAATTGCGTGGCCGCGGCCTTGGCGACTTCTTCTTTGAACTTTTCCTTCAAGGCATCGATCTGGCGTTCTCTCCTTTGAATCTCGCTCTTGGTCTGATCATAGGCTAATTGGTCAAGTGTCTGCGAGCGATACATCGCCAATTGCCCTTCTTTTTCCGCGATCTGCTTCTTCAGCTCGGCCAAATAGGGTTGCGAAGAGATGGATTCGACATCCAACTGAATGTGCTGTTGTCTCAATTGTTCGTCGATATAAGCCAGGCGCTGTTTATTGGCTTGAAAATCGGTTTTCGCCTCATTGTATAGGGTTTCGAATTCCGCAAGCTTTCTAACCAATTCTTCGGTTTCTTTATCCAGCGCGACAACCTTTGCTTTTTCTTGATAATTCTTGAGAGACTCTTCCGAACGCGCCAACTCGCTTTGATACTGATCAAGCTGCTCCTGCAGAAAATTTTTGACTTGTCGCACTTCCGCCTGACTTTGCGATTGATTCATTTTCTTGTAGGCTTCCGCCACGGCATTGGTCACGTACGCCGCTTCGAAGGGAGACAAAGCGCTCACCTTGATTTCGATCATGTCGGTATTTCTGATAGGCGTGACCTCGATGCTGCCACGCAAAGATTCGACAAGGCCGTCAAAGATGCCGGTCACATCCTCGGCTCGCTGGCCTTTCCCATTCGTGTGGCTCTTTAAGAGGTTGGTGACGAAAGCCAGCGGGTTGGATCTCTTCTTTGTTCCTGGCGGAAAATTACCCAAGATTCGCAGGTCTTTTGCCTTGTCCGAGGCTTGCAGGTCTCTGATGACATTCTCCGCCAACGTTCGGCTCTTGAGGATTTCCACCTGATTGTTGATCATGGTTTCTTTCTTCATCATCGAGGTGATGTCGAACAAAGATTCGCCAACCCCGCCTTTTTCTTCTATCAAAAGCTTGGCTGAGGCTTCGTAAACGGGCTCGGTGGTAAAGGTAAAATAAATGGTGGAGATTAGGACGACCAGAAAGGAAATAAGAATCAGATAGCGCCCTCTGTACATAACCCGCATATAGTCACGGAAGGTGATCTGCCTTTCCTGCATGTCGGTGGATCCATAGGCCGGATGTGTGCCATTTGCATGTCCGTTGCCGCCATGCGAAGGTTGTGATAAAATGCTCTTCATCATATTTTCCATCCCGTCTTTTATTTGATTCACCACTCGCGTCGATATTTGCAGGCCAAAGAGGTTCACTAATGGGTGTAGAGTCTAATCGACGGGAATAACAGTTACTGATTTATACTCGTTAAGGGTCGCTTTTTTATGTCATGCCTGTGAATACAGGCATCTCCTAACCACCTGTTCACAAGGAGATTCCTGCATGTGCAGGAATGACAAGATGGATGAAATTTCTACCCTCAACGAGTATGGAAAGCCGATTCCATCGCGTTCAGAACCGGCCGATATTATCTGTTGGAATAATAGTCAATCAATACCCAGACTTGCACGATTGCCGCCACTCGCCAGGCAAACTCGAAAAACCTAGAGACAAAATAAAAGGACGTGCCCGAAACAACCACCGTGTCGCCCGGTCGCAATACCGGAATGTCATCTGGACTCCCGTTTTTTAGCCACTTTTTCACATCAACCTGAATGACTTCACCTGGATTTTTTGCGTCATTGCTTTTCGTTCCCCGCACGACCTTGATTCCGGTAATCTTGGCATCCTCACGGGGCCCTCCTGCATACGAAAGCAACGAGATTAAATCCGTATCATAGGGTACCATATACTGTCCGGGCCTGTTGACAAATCCCCAGATATTGACCCCCATAAGAACTTGGTCTTGACCACCGAGAAAATATTGCGCTGCGCGCGCCTGATCCTGAGTACTTGCGGTAGGAACCTGGGCGTGGACATTGCCCGATAAAAGGAGAAACGAAAGCGTAACACCAAGCAGAATCGCGGATATGATTGTGTTCTTCATCTGTTGTTCACATCCCAATCAAATACGAAACCATCACCACTGCAAAGAACCTAACCCTTGCGTCGCGAATGCGAAAGAAGGCAACTTACCTACAGTAATTCAATTCTGACGGGTCAAGCAATACACCTTCGCATGATCGTCTGGTAGGTACCTTTTCGACGCAGGATTTCTACTTTATCAACAAAACCTAATCAGTCAGATGCTTCCACTCTTGCTTTACGTTTTCGTGCAGTAACAGGGAGGATACCTAATGTCTGCACATCAGGTGAATCGTCGCCAAAGGTAGCCTTGGCTGCATGCCTAATTCGCTTTGTATGCCTCCACACCAAGCTCAGAAGTCTGTCCCGTTCAAGAACAATCCTGCTTCTTTCTTGCCGCAGAACCTCCGCCTTTTCTGCCAGTTGCTCCGCATCGTTTATCAGACGCCGAAAATCCTCCAACTTTACAAAGGGGACACTAAACTGTTTTTCGAGTTTGCGCCATCCTTCAGCCGTCACTTTGGCTTGCTCCAGTGCGTTTCTGGGGTAGCTTGAACTTGCCGAATCGTTCATGTCGTTTCCTATTCTTGGTGTCCCCATTGGTGGGGAGTATTTACAAGACCATGAGGTTTTGCCCAAGCATTGCAAATACTATGCTAAAAAGTAAGTCTTGTTCACATTCTGACAGGCAAATTCACAAGTCTTTGCTGAGGATGATTCTTTTGTTAAGCCATGCAAGGTTAAGTAATTGCAAAATCCCTCTCGGGTGACGAAAAATGAACCGCGAAATGTAAAAATCATTTTTCAAAGAAAAAACAAAAAAGTAATACAAAAAGCCGTGTCGCGCACAAAAAACACTGTGCTAGCGAAGAACAATGTCTCTCTTTGGTACAGTGAACACTTTTCTGAGCTGTTCACGCTGCCCATTCCAGACGGAATCGAACATGCAAACAGGATCGGATGAAAGAAATCTGTGTTTACAAAAATATGGAGGGGGGAATCAAAAACTAATTGGTTTGTATCGCCACCAGGACACCCTCAAACAAAAACCCTCCGTGCATAAGTCTGCTGCTCTCTCGCTTTAAAAAGCCTTATGCTGGCAATCTCGTAGTTGTTCTTAGTCGGGTCAATATTGCTATAACTGATGCGGTCTTTCAGGCCAACGGCTATTCGAATTCGATAACTTTTCTCCTTTTGCGTTTATCGAATTAGGAAACCGGATATCAACCGATGTCCGCAAAATGTGACAACTCATTGCAAAATTGAACGGGCCAAGATACGTATCCCCCGCCAAAAATGCAAGTGCTTTTTTGATTTTTTTATCTCTGGGCTGGCTCGTTCGGTACGCCAAACCAAGCCGTGGCCGCTGATCTCAACCACCATGCTCTTACGAGTACGGCCTTGGTTTACTCGTGTCTCTTCATCAGGCTATTGGCAATGAGGCCGGCGCCGATGATAACGAGGATCAGCGGCCAAAGATTCTTGATCAGACGCAAGGTAGTCCAGGCAATATCGAGATTCTCCATCAGAAAAACGATACCCAGGAAAGTCAGGATGCTTCCAGGAATCAGAATTCCCCAATCGTAAGGTTTATAAACGTAAAGCACGATAAATCCCAGGCCCAGGGAGATCAGAATCATTGGCCAGACTTCAAGAAACCACAGATAGTCAACGATATCATAATTCCTGAGCAGAAAAAATAGGCCGATCACCGCCGACGCTGTAGCCAAGAAAGCCGCGTTCTTTTCGCCGCGTGCAAGCGACGCAAAAGAAAAAGCACTAAAGGCCAATATCGCCAACGGATATATCTGCGACCATGAGAATTCCAAAACATGCATCTTATTGAGCAACAGTCCAAGCCCGATTATCACCAGTACAATCCCCAAGGTTACCGAAGAAGATTTGTTATCCATTTGATCTCTCCCTACTGATTAGTAATGCGATGAAGATTGTGTTATACTTGTTAAGGGTAAGAATTGCACCCTTTTTCTCATTCCTGCGCATGCAGGAATCTCCTTGTGAATATATCGTTAGTAGCTTAAGTGTAAACATCTAGCCAAATCTAGCAAATGTTAAAAACTCAACGCAGAGGCCGCTGAGACCGCCGAGGAAAGTTCCATAGCATGCCTAAACCTCTGCGTAACTCTGCGCCCTCGGCGTTCTCTGCGTTAAGATAGGCGAA